>CAZPIN010000228.1:0-14190 GCA_964586735.1 uncultured Rhodobacterales bacterium
GTCCTCGAGTTCGAGGCTCGTCAGCTTGAGCGGATCCGCGTGGAGCTCTCGGAGGAGTACGAGAAGTCTGCGGGCCTCCCCGCCGCGAAGCGGCGGGCCGCCCCCCATGCCAAATTATCCAGCAAGATTGGGACTTGACCACTAGACGTACGTGTGGAGGATGCAACAAGTGACGGGCGGTTGGATTTGGCGCTGGTTGCGCAAAGGCATATATATATCTGTTTGAATTCAAGGTAGTGAATGGAGAGGCGTTAGGCGAGGCAATGAAACAATTGCGAGCAAAGAAATATGCGGAAAAGTACCAGCGATTCGGTAGACCTATCCATCTCATTGGAATAGAGTTCAGTAAAGAAACAAAGAACATTGCCGCATTCGAGTCGGAGTTGGCCTAATGGCAACGGAAGCATGCAAGATACGGGGGCAAACTGATGAAGTGCTTCCAGCATGCACTCAGTTGCTTTGCAAGATTCACGGACGCGACACATTCAGCGTTGACAAGCTAGCTTCGCCTTGTGGTTACTGAAATGCAGTCGATGCAATTAATTGACGTACCGCAGTGGTTTGGCAAAAGCTCACTCGACTAATTGGTTTCTTGCCCGCAAGACTGTCCAAATAAATGTACGTGTCGTTATAAAGAGATAATCACAAACTATTGCCTTGAGTGACTCCAGAGTGTAACTGGCAGAGCGGTCAGCAAAGCGATTCACATCGGTAGAGACAGCGACAGCACGTATTCGCGCCACAAACCCCACTACACTGCCAAACTCCGGGATGCCAGTCATGGATGAGCCAGTTAATGACACGGACAGCGAGGGAGATCAGGACTCCCTCATGTTATACTTGAAGGAGCGCGTTCCGTTCGACGACCCCGTGTGGCTGCTTACGCAAGCCGTTGACCTGGTAGGTTTCAGTCATTTCAGCAAACAGTACGCGGCGGGCGATACCGAGCAGTCAAAGCTGTCTCCGGCAACAATATTCAAGGTGATACTGTACTCATTCGTGCAAAAAGTCCACTCGATCCGGAGAATGGAGGATCACTGCATCCACGACCTTCGATGGAGATGCATCGTTGGATATCAGCCACCAGACCAGACGGCAATCAGGGCATTCATCCAGGAAAACGAAAACTACATGCAGGATGCCTTTCTACAGACGCTTGCTGTCCTAAAAGGAGTTGGAATGCGGTACATGGGGGAATTCAAACTGGGCGGGCTCAAAGTCAAGGCAAACAAGGAGCTCGCGTCGAACAACGCAAAGTTCAAGCTGCAACGGCAATTTCAGGCGATGCTTGACGAGGCGATGGCGGAAAGCTGTCAGGAGGGTTTGTGGGGCGTCAAGGGGAACAAGGTTGATCCAGATACCCGAAAGAGGCTTGCCGTCGTCTTGAAAAAGTGGAGTACGAGTTTGGATGGGGAAACAACCGAGAAGAACGAATCCGAAGAGGAGGAGAACAGAGACGAGGGGGAACAGCAGGAAGAAGGCCGACAGGCACGACAGGCACCTGCGCGGCCGGATGATGTATGACCCCGATGGCCCAGCCGAGAAGGAGGCGAAGACCGCACCGCCACCGCTGGCAGCGGGGCCATGGAAACAAAGCGCAGACACGAGCAATCATGCGGCGTGCGGACGCATGCAAGAGGGACATCGGCCAGATGGCCGCCGCTGGTGCCGTGACAGGCGGCACCCGCAATGCCAGCCAGCCGGAAAGTTCGCTTTGCCTGAAGTGGCAGTACTTCGAGGCGGAGCTGGGGGATTCAGCCGGGCAGGAAGGGGGATTCGCCGGGCATGGTATCTTCCCGGAGCCGCCCGTCTCGTTAGGGGCGGTGGGCTGCCTCGCCACCGCGCTTCTGCGGGGCGAGGCCGACATGGCGCATCGCCAAGACTGTCGGGAGATGGTGCGGTCGAGAAGACTCGAACTTCCACGGGCTATGCCCACAGCGACCTCAACGCTGCGCGTCTACCTATTCCGCCACGACCGCGTTCGCCGCCTCCTGAACGAGGCGCGGGCCATAGTATAGGATGGTGCCAGCAAGGGTGTCAAGAGGGGCGCAGCGGATCGGCGGCAGGCAGGCGGTCTGCGCGGGAGGCGAAGGCGGCATGGGGGAGATGAGGGTGCTGGAAGACGGCGGCGTGGAGTGGGTGCAGTCGGAAGCTCCGGTGGACTACGCGGAGGCGGTGGCCTGGATGGACGACCGGGCAAGGGCGGTGCGCGCGGGAGTCGAGCGGGAGTGCGTCTGGCTGCTGGAGCACCTGCCGCTGTACACGGCGGGCACCAGCGCCCGCAGCGAGGAGCTGCTGGACGCAGGGGGGCTGCCGGTGCACCGGACTGGAAGGGGGGGCCGTTACACCTACCACGGCCCCGGCCAGCGAATCGCCTACCTCGTGCTCGACATCAACCGCCGCGGTCGCGACGTACGGCTACTGGTGCGCAGCGCGGAGGAGTGGGTGATTCGCTCGCTGGCGGACCTGGGCGTGCGCGGCGAACGGCGCAGCGGGCGGGTCGGCATCTGGGTGGCGACCGAATCGGGGGAGGCCAAGGTGGCGGCGCTGGGCCTGCGGCTGCGGCGCTGGGTGTCGACCCACGGAATCAGCGTCAATGTGGACCCCGACCTCGCGCGGTTCGAGGGGATCATTCCTTGCGGCGTGCGCGGGCATGGGGCAACGAGCCTGCGGGCGCTGGGGGCGGATGCGGACATGGCCGCGCTGGACGGAGCGCTGCGGCGCCGGTTCGAGGAGACGCTCGGGGCGGAGGCGATGCGACGGGAAGCGCGGACGGCGGCGGTGGGTGGTTTGCGGGAGAAGGCGGCGCAGCGGTTGCGGAGGTAACGGGGATGTGCAATACTTGGAAGAACTGGCCGAAGCGCGGCGCCGTGGCAGCCCTAGTGGGGGCTGCCATTGTTGTGCTGTGTGTGAGTATCGGGAGGCTGGATGAATGGCAGTTGGCATGAGCAGACGAGCCCGGTCTGCGGCTGGTCGCCGCAAGCATGGGGGTATCCGTAGATGAGTACGGAAGCGACCACAGTACCAGTCTTGGACGAACAGGGCCGAGAGATCTGGACGGTCAACCAGGGGCTGGGCGGCGTGGTGCTGCCGGTCACCGTGGACCAGATTTTGGACAGCCAGCGGGACGGTGACGGGCTGGTCCTGACGCTGTCTGACGGCCGGCTAATTCTGGTGAGGGACTTCTACACGGTGGACGTTGTCGGAGAGGTGCTGTTGCTAGTAGCGGATGACTTTGGAGGCATAGTCGCGCTGCGGGTGACGGACGACGGCCAGATCGTCTACCTGGAAACGATTACCAGCGACTTCGTGAGAGCCCCCCAAGGTGAAGCCGCGGCGTCGGAGGCCAGTGCCAATCTGGAGGCGATTTCCCAGGAGCGGCTGGACGAGCTTCTCGCCGACGCCGACCTGCTGAACGAGATTTCCCGCAGCGAGCTGGATCAGATACTTGCCCAGCAGGGGCCATCGGTCGAGGAGATCGAGGCCGTCGCTGCGGCGGAGAGGGCTGCGAGGGAGGCTCGGACCAAAGGAGCAGACGGCGGACTGTTTGACGGCATCTCGCTGGAGATGGCGGGAGGCGGGCTTGGACTTCTTGGCGGAGCGGCGGCCTTTGCCGGCGGCGATGACGAGGGCGGCGGCGGCGGTGGCGGAAGGGAGAGTGCCGAGCAGGCCCTGAACGCCATCATACGCGACGCCAACGCGCTGACCGTTGGGCGGGCGCAGACGGCGGGGCTGCAAGGCATCACTGCAGGCAACCGCGACAACATGGTTAAGGTGCTGGCGGCGGAGTTTGGCCCTGCCGAGGAACCCAACGAGGCGGCGCGCGACGTGCTGGAAAGCGTGGACCTGGCCGAACGGCTGCGGCGCGTGCAGGCGCTGGTGGGCAGCGTCAACGAGCAGGTGGGCGAGGGCGAGACCATTGTCAGCGCGGAGTCGGGGTCCCTGGAGCTGGAGGTGGACAGTCCTGACGGCTACGGGGGCGACGGGGACCGCATGGTGTTCATTGTGCAGGACAAGGATTACCTGCCCGCCGAGGTGAGAATCTCTTTAACGCCTGTCGGCGGCACGGTGGGCAGCACTCAGTACGACAGGATCGAAGTCTACGAGTTTGACGACCAGGGCCACGTCGTCAGCAAGAGCACCGACGGGACTGAAGGGGTGGTGGCCGATGGCAGCGTCGACGTAATCCAGCGCTATCGGGCGCCGCAGGACGGTGGCGGAACGGCGACCGGGGAGGACGAGGAGCAGCTGGCGCGCATCACCGACGAGAGTCTGCTGTACGAAATGGAGTGGCGCACGTACCAGGATGTCGACGGAGACGGTACCGGAGATCGCCTGGTCAGAGTAGACATTGACAATCTGGCAACCGGGGCGCGCGTGGACCGGAGAGAGACTTATCTCTACAGCGACAGCGCCGACCGGACGCCCGACCGTGTGCTGATCGATATCGATGGCGATGGCAGTGCCGATGGCTCCGCGCAGTACCAGTATGACGGCGGCGGCAGGCTTACCCGCATCGACGAGGATGCCGATGACGACGGCACTGTCAACGAGAGGAGGGAATACACCTATGCCACCGCCGCCGCGCGCCAAGCCGAAAGCGAGAAGGTCAGCACCGACAGCGACGATGACGGAACGTTGGATGACGTGGCTATCCGCTACTACGACAGCGGCACCGGTGACAGGCATAGTTACGAAGTGCGCGACGGCGACGGAACGACTGGACCGGACGGCACTGGAGACCTGCTGGCCTACCGTGCTGGCGTCGACTACGAGCACATGCTGGACGGAGCGCAGACCGGGCTGGCCGGCGTGGAGACGGTGCGGCTGGCTGGACGCGGCGGCGCGACCACGCTTGAGATTTCCGACGCGGACCTGACGGAGCTGGCTGGAGGCCGAAGCGGATACGCCCTCGCTATCGACGGCCAGAGCGACGATACGGTGCGGTTTGCCGGTGACGTCATCTACCGCACTGGCCTGGAGGACCAAAGCGGTCGGCAGGAGTATCAGGGCACCAGCGGCAAGGTCTACGTGCAGGCGGATGTAGAGGTGTCGGGCGTCGTCGCCCCGCTGCCGGCGCTGCTTCGGTACCTGAGCGCGGCCACCGTCGAGATGTTTGGGCTGGCTGGTGTAGACGGCGTGGACGCCGGCAACGTGGCCAGTGTCAAGGCGACGATAGGCGCCTACGGGGCCAGCACCACGCCAGCGCTGCTGAGTCTGACCACAGCGCAGGTCGGGGCGCTGGTGGATACCGTCAACGACCATGTGCCGCCGGGCGGGACTGTTGATGCGGCCCGCGTACCGGCCGCTGGAACGCTTGTCCTGGAGATCAACGAAGACGCCGACGCCGCCCATGAGAGGAAGGTCGAGATTGTGCAGGATTCCGCGACTCTGCGCCCGGCGAGCGTGACCACATCGCACGACAGCGACGGCGACGGCGTCTATGAGCGGGTGGAAGACGACACCAACGCCGACGGCACCGTAGACAGCAGAAGATGGCCGGTGCTGCTGCAGGACGGAACGCAGGTGGCGGAGGTGTACGACGACGGGCTGGACTCCATCCCGGACCGTCTGGTGTTTATAGACGGCGTGGCCAGCAGCCTGACGCTAACCGACGCGCAGGCGGAGGAGTACCGCGGCATTGGCATGATCGACCTGGCCGATGACGAGGGCACGGCCGACGGGGCGACGACGTTTGCAATGTCCGACGCGCAGCTGACCGTGCTGGCGGACCGCGACAGGGACGGAACGTCGGACAGCGGCTACCAGCTGGTGATCGGCGGCGAGAGCGACGACACGGTGCAGTTTACAGGCGATGTCATTTACCAGACTGGCAACGTCATCGACGGCCGCAACGAGTATCGGGGAAGTAGCGGCACGGTCCTCGTCGATTCGGCGGTGACGGTATCGGGAGCCGTGGACCCGCTGGTGGCTGTACTGCGGCATCTGTCCATCGCGGGCGTCGAGATGTTTGGGCTGGCGGGGGTAACCGGCGTCGACGCGGGAAACATCGCCAATGTGAAGGCGACGCTGGGGGCGTACAGCGCCGCTACATCGCCGGCGCGCGAATCCCTGTCGCTGGGCCAGGTGCAGGCGCTGGCGGACATCGCTGGCAACGCAGACTACGTACCGGCGGGCGCACGCGTCATAAACAGCCGCTGGCAAGGAGGCGCGCTGCTGCTTGACGTCAGCACCGACCGCGACGCCGGCATCGAGGTACGGATCGAGGCGGCGCTGGACGCCGCCAGTTTCGCGGTGCAGAGCCTGACCCGCAAATACGACGAGAACGACAACTTCTACTTCGAGCGGGTCGTGGCCGACTCGGACGGCGACGGCACAGTTAACATCATCTCGTACGACGTCGGCGACGACGGAACCGCCGCCGACGGCACGGGGGACGTGTCGATTTACGATGACGGCACGGGGGCGGCAGGAGCAACTGCGGATGACGGTACGGCCGACCGCCTCGTGTACGCGGCCGGGGCTGACGTTACGGTGGAGATCCCCGCCAGCGGTCCCTATGCGGGCATCCGCGTGATCCAGCTTGCCGAAGCCGACGGAACGGACCAGGGCGAGAGCGCGGTGATCCTGGGCAATGCCGCGATCGAGCATATGTTCAGCGCGGGGGACGGCACCACGCTAACCATCGACGGCGGCAGCGACGACACGGTGCGGCTTGGCGATTCGGACTTTGTGGAGGCAACCGCCAGCGACACCGCCACGCACAAAGCCTACTTGGCGTCCAATGGAGCCAGGCTGGTACTGATCGACATGGACATCAGGGTGGTGTCGGATTTCGCGCTTGGGCAGATTCGCGACGATGTGGACGGCGCGACCGTGGACGACTTTGCGGAGGCGGGAATCACCGGAGTCGACGACGGCAACCTAGGCCATATCAAGACGGCACTGAACGCGTTTGACGGCTACGCGCAGACGCCTCTCGCCGAGATGTCCAGAGAGAACATGCAGCATCTGGTGGACATCGTCGGTACGCTGGTGGCGGATCCCGCGACGGCAACGATCGCCTCCGCCACGGCGGCGTACAATATGGCGGGGGACCGGCATGTCCTGACGCTGAGCATAGACACGGACACTTCCGACACGCTCGATTCCGACAACACGTACGTGATTCGCTTCGCGAGCGGCGACGACCTACGGCCAGTCAGCTGGAGCGGCAGCCATGACACCGACAAGGACGGCACAGTGGACTCGGAGAGCCACGACTACGACGCGGACGGCACCGACGAGCTGACCATCGCCTACACGAGAGACGCGGCGGGGACCATCACCGGCGCCGACTACGACTACGGCGACGACACCACGGTCAACCGAAGCGAAACCTACGTGCCGGAGGCGGGAGCGCTTGCGTTTGCCGGCAACGAAGCGACCCGCGGGTATGCCGAGGACATTCACGGCGGACTGCCGGGCGAGGACCTGGCCATCGGGGAGCTTGCCGCGGCTGTAAGACACGGGTATCCGGCGCCATCCCGGGCGAGCCAGGTCAGCTACGACGACAACGACGACACCACCGTCGACCGCATCGGGCATCTGCGGCATGACAGCCAGGGACACCTGGTGGAAATCGGGATGGACCTTGACGCCGACGGCACAGCGGACCGGGTCGAGACGTACGACTACAACGGCCTGCACCAGGTGAGCGGGGCGCAGTTTCGGCTGGGCACAGACGCCACCGCCGACGTCTATCTGGAGCAGTACTACGACTATGACGATTTCGGCCGCCTGGAGCGAATCAGCAGCGACACCAATGGCGACGGTACGATGGAGGAGATACGGGTATTCGAGTACGACGATCTTGGCCGGGTGCAGTACAGCCGGAGGATTGGAGGGCTTGAGATCAGGCAGACGCCGGTAGGCGGCGGTTTCGAGGACGTTGCCGAGTACCACGAGGACCACACGCAGGAGTACCAGTACAACGACCTTGGCCAGATCGTACGGTCCCAGGAGGTCGCGAATTCCATGGACCGCGACGGCGATACGTCGGTGTACAAGGAGTACGAGTGGGACGACCAGGGGCGGCTGTCGATCGAGCGGGTCGATTTGGGCGATTTTTCGTTTCCTCCCCTAAATCCGGGGAACCCTCCCGTGCAGTCGGCGTTCGAGCTGGAGTACCGCTATTCGTATGACGACGAGGGGCGGGTCACCGGACGGGAAGATTTTGCGGCCAACCCGATCACTGGCATGCTGGGGCAGATTACGGCCGTCAGTTTCGAGTATGACGACCTTGGCAGGCTGGTGAAGCGGGTGGAGGTGGACCAGGTAGCAGCCGGCAGTCCCACCAGGACGTATCTGTTCAGCGACGAGCTGGGGTTTGTCTTCAGCGAGAGCAATTCCGACGTCCGCGCAGTGGCGTACGTCGAGGACAGCGGGACCGCCGACGGTACGGCCGACCGGCTGGTGTTCGAGCACGCGGGATCGAAGACGGTCGAGTCGAGCGCCATCGATGCGGAAGACATTGCCGGCATACAGAGCGTCATGCTGGCTCGGGGCCATGCTGCGCAGGGGGGAGCGGCAACGACGTTCAGGGTCGATGATGACTTCCTTGGCGACCTCGTGGACGCCGAATCCAGCACTGGCGTACGGACCGTCAGCGTGGAAGGCAGCGCGGACTCGGAGGGCACGGCGGACGACACCCTTAACTTCACAGGGACCGGATTCCGGCTGCAGCGGTATGCGCATGGCGGTTTCGACCTTTATCTCGACGGAGACGGAAACAGGCTGCTTGTCGAACAGGCAACCGTCAATGTTTCGACGCCGCTGACGAGGCTTATCGCCGAACTGATCGAGATGGATACCGTTGGCGCCCTGACGGCGCAGCAGCTGGCGGACGCGGGCATTGCCGGCGCCACGGCGACGATGGTCAGCAACGTGGCAAGGGTCATTGAAGCGTTTGGCGAGTCAGGAGCCAATTTGAGCGACCCGCGCCTGCTGAAGATACTTGACTACAGCATACAGCACGCGCTTCCGCAGTACGTCGGGGATACATGGGCGGTTACGGCGGCCTACTTCGCTGTGGCGACGGAGGTAGGCGAGATAGCGGAGAACGTACTGGTACTCGACATCAACGAAGCTGGCGATTCCGCAGGCAGGGCGACCAGAAGCGTACGGATCACCTTTGGCGAGCTGGACGGAAACCCGCTGCCGGAGAAGGCGGACTTCGACCTGGATTTCATTGGAACGCACTACGACCTGCTCAGCCTGGCGGACCTGCGTGATCCGCCCGACGGATTCAGCAACAGCCTCACCACGCCCTATGACCTGACCGAGGTCTACACGTATGGCAGCGACCAGACGGTATCCATTGAATTGCAGGCGTTTGACGGCACCACGGTCGGTACGCTGGCGGACGACCTCGACGCTGGTGGAGGGACGGGAAGCGATGGAGAGCCGGAGGAGCTGGCGATTGCGGATAATCTGGTCATTGACTCAAGCCTGGCTTGGAAGCTTGCCGGGATTGCCTCCATCGACATGGACAGGACGATAACGGCCCGTCCGGCATTGACGGAGCTGGTACCGGACGTTACTACGACTGAAGAAGTTGCCGGGATTGATACCGACGGCGATGGCACTGTGCAGGACGACGAACTTATTGATGAGGTCGGCGGTGAAGTACTCTTTACAGACTCCAATAATGATGGCATCCCCGATATCACAACAGAGCACGGCGATGGCACGCCGGACTACCTTAATGTGCATGGATCGTGGGAGCTGATGGGGGCGCTGGAAGCCAGAACCGTTGACGGCACGGTGCAGTCGGTAGCGACGCTGGTTTGGAAAGGGCCGCATCTGCCGGCTGTTCCAGCGCGAGATGAGACTCCAGGTAACAGCCGCAATTTGACCCTTGACGACAGGGCGCTGTCCGTGTTGGCGGACGGCGATGGCGACGGCGTGGCCGATGCCGACTTCAAACTTTATGTCAGGGGCGACGTCCAGGACGAGGTGGAGCTTAGGGACATTGTCAGAGCGAGCGACTTGGACGAGAACGAGCCTTCCGAGGATGACCGCGGACCAGACAGGACATACCACGCCTATCAGGGAACGGACGGCGTGGTTTTGGTGGATTCGGAAATCGTTGTGAGCATACCGGTGGACCCAGAGCCAACACCTGGCGCGGTCAGGCTTGAGGAGATAGACACGGACGCTAACGGCACGCCGGACCAGATCGTGAGGCGTAC
Organism: uncultured Rhodobacterales bacterium; assembly: GCA_964586735.1. GTDB lineage: Bacteria > Pseudomonadota > Alphaproteobacteria > Rhodobacterales > CAZPXZ01 > CAZPXZ01. Next base: position 10,194 of record CAZPIN010000228.1, read on the forward strand.
ATACAGCTGGACTGGACGGGTGATTCTGGAGGAGTTTGACGACGACTACAATGGTACCTACGAAGAGGATACTTTTGACGCGGACAGGATTGTGCGGCATAGATATGTGGCCGAACCTATTGATAGACCTGGAGCATCTGATTTACTGGTAAGAAGCGTATTGTACAGCCAAGTCGACAGTGACGGGGACGGGACGTGGGACCGCATAGAATTTTCAGACGATGTGTATACCAGTAGGGATAGGACGGATTCCCAAATAGGTGCCTATAGAAGAATAGTTATGGTAGGAGGCGGGTCAAGTGACTTCCACGGAATCAGCGTGATTGACCTGAATGAAGGAGGCGACAATCAAATCCGGATGATACTGGACGGTGCGACCAGCCAGGCTATCGCGCCCTCGGGTCATACCACATATATACTTGGCGATAGGAGTGACCACGTACAGCTTAGGTATTTGGCTTTTAATGGTTTCACTAGCAGCACGACAGCTGTAGTAGCGCCAGATGATAGTGATTTCGCTGGAACAGAATTCTACCAATTGACGGGCAGATGGGGTGGCGAAATTTGGATTGAAGCGCAGATTGGGCGGCCTGATAATCTGTCACCCGCCGGAACTAACAGGCAACCTGGACCGTACCGACCGCTTTCAGCGATGGAGTTTCTTTCAGGAAACGTCATCGATTTGAATGAAGGCAAAGGCAATGAAGTGGAATTGAATCTGTCCACAGAGGAAATTAGGGCGTTGACCACAGATGGCGGTGCAGGAAGAGATGTGTATGTGTTAGGCGATTGGCGTGACCATATCCGGTTCGACTTTGATGCTTTCGGATTCACCTCGGACACTACGGCTGAGGCGGCGCCGGTCGGTAGCGCATATGAAGGCAGGCAGTTTTTTGTTCTTCGTGGTGACTGGGGGGGTGCACTTTGGGTCGAGGCGGGCGCGGACGGTATTGGGCGGCCGGACGACGCAGGCCCTGCTTCTCCCGTAGCATATTGGACTGATACGAATCGTGATGGTACTGATGACCGTTTTATAGAGTATACTGACGAGAACGGGGACAGCATGTTTGATCGCATTCGCGAGGACACGAACGGCGACGGCACATTCGATGTGGTAAGGGAAGATAAAAATCTTGATGCTCTGAACCAAGACCTTTACAGAGATTATTTTCAATACTTTATTGGCACGGCTATTAATAGCGTAAGTCGTATGGTGAATACCGAAGCGCTGATTATTGCAACTCCGGATGAATTCGGCATCGAGCATATGTTCTTAACTGTGAATTTCGAGCATGTTGAGAAGGATACAGACTTCGACGGCACGTTTGACACCATTGAAGTAGACAGAGATGGTGACGGCACTCATGAGCGCGTGGAGAAGTCGACGGACGATGACGGTACCTTCAACCGTGTGGAAGTAGACCGTAACGACAACGGCAGTATCGACCGCGTGGAGATGGACGGCAACAAAGATGGTACGACGGACCGCATTGAGCGATACCTTAATGATTCCAGCAGCGTCTATCTCGTGGAGGAGGACACGGACAATGATGGCACCTTTGATCGAGTTACTACTGACGGATCGTTCGATGGCTCCTATAGCGTCAATGAAGTCGATCAGGACGGCGACGGCGACATTGATGTCATACACCTTCGAAAGGACACCAACAGCGACGGTACTTACGACCACATTGAGATCGATGCAAATGGCGACGGTACCTTCGAGCGGTTGCGACAGCTGAGGGACACCAACAGTAACAGTGCGTATGATCGAATCGAAGTGGACTACGATGACGACGGCACCTTCGAGTACGTGGAAATAGACACTGACCACAGCGGCGTGTTTGACCGCGTTGAACGCGACCCGGATGACGATGGTACTGTCAGCCACGCGGAAGTCGACACGGACGGCGATGGCACGGTCAACCGCATCGAGAACGACGACAACGACGATGGCAGCGTGAACAGCATTGTCATTGACACCGACGACGACGGTACGGCCAACCGCTACGAAATCGATACGGTCGGCAATGGCACCCTGGACCGCTTCGAAATCGATTCCGATGACGACGGCAGAATTGACCGCGTCGAGTTCGACACGGATGGCGACGGGGCGGCAAACCGCGCGGAGAACAACGTCTACGACGCGGCCGGAAGGCTAATCTACCAGGAACACGATGCGGAGGCCGACGGTACCCTGGACAGCGTGGTGTTTGAAAACCTGAATACGCTTTCGTACTCGCCGTCTGCCGCCAAGGCTGCCGAATGGCAGGGCATCGAAGGCATCACGTTGGCGGAGGACGGCAAAACCAACTTGATCCTTACGCTGGAGGCGTTCGTCGCGCTGAACGCTGGCACGATGGGCTTCTATATCGATGGCGACATCGACATGAATACGGTCAACTATCCGAATCCGCACTATCCGCAGCACTCGGAAGAGCAGTACACGACCATTACGCATGATGGATCGGACACTGTCCGCATTTCGCTTGGAGAGGGCGGCTTTGAGAAGCAGGATACGCAGGAAGGCGGTCGCGACGTATATCATTACACGGTTGGCGGCCAGGAGTGGAAGCTGTTCATTGACCCGGACATCACTGTCGTTGATATGTCGGTTTAGGCCGCTGTCCCTAGACTTCTGTACAGGGAACCAGCATCGGTCCTCAGATGCGGCCGATCCGTATCTGACAACAGCATTAAGCTGCGCCGCTACTGAAGCCCAATGATCGAGCGGCTGCTGTTGAGACCGTTGGACGCTTTCTGATACCTTCGCTGTACTTGCCTCAGAAGGCCCTTGGCGGTGGCCACTGATCATGCATATGGCTTCGAAGGAGGGTCCAGTGGTGGGCATAATGCCGCAGGGGTACGGGGCCCGCGTCCGCCGCGAGGCGGTGACATCACGGATGGTGGCGGTGCGTGGCCGCATGCAGCGCCGGGGGAATCGTCGCCCACCTGACCGCCGACCGGGTCGAGGATCTCTCGCCAATACTGGACAGCCTGGCGGGCAGGTGGCTTCAGACGCGGTCGCGGGACTTCCACTGGGGCGGAAACGGACAGCCCATGAATGCGAACAGCAATGTGGCCGCCGGGACTGGACGTCTCGTGCCCGCTCGAACTCGAAATTAACCAGATTACGGGTTTCGCGGCTGAATTCTATCCCCACAAGGTGTATGGGAATTCCGCGGCCCCGGTACTTGTCGGCGTAGTTCTTTTCTTTGATCTGGGCAAGGGCCGTTCCCATTGCGCCGTCCTCCACGACTTTGAACTCGAACAGATACACTCTCTCCTTGCTGACAACGGCGAAGTCGATGCGCCCTTCGCTTGTCGACTCCTCGACGCGCGCGTCCACGCCCGCGCCAAGAAAGTACACGAGGATGGCAGTGGCGAAATAGGCTTCGTACTTTGAAATTTCGCCTTTGGCATGCCATTGATGCGGGACGCTCGCAAAGATGGATTTAAGCACCGTCTGGAGGCCGCTGAAATCCTCCGCCTCCAGCAGGCTTTCAATCAGATTTCTCTCCTTCAGATGATCTGGTTTCATGTCAGGAATCAGGAGCCGCAGCAGGTCTTTGTTTAGACTCCGGCGCACCTCAAGATTGGGATAGTCCAGATGATACCAGCTTTCATCGCCAATGCGCTCCTTTTCGACAATCGTGAGATACCCCGTCTGAAACAGCAAAGCTGCCGTGTTGGCCTTGTCAATGTCGAAAGCGGAAAGGGTTTCGGTGCTTCCCTGCATTTTTTCCATATTGATGGAATACACCTCGTCTCGTACCAGGGCGTCAGCAAGGAACGTCGGCATTCCCGTCTGGTACCACCAAGGGTCAAATTCCCGCCTGTCCAGAAGGAACAGTATGCTAGAGCAGATCCCATTAACGTTTAAACTGAATCACATAACCCGCCGCCCTTATGTAGTTGACGCATTCTTCCGCCGTAATCCGGCTTGCCTCTGCATAAACGGCCCGACGAATCTGCTCAAAAGTTCGCGGCTCCCTCT
>CAZPIN010000229.1:0-5295 GCA_964586735.1 uncultured Rhodobacterales bacterium
GAGGGAGCCGCGAACTTTTGAGCAGATTCGTCGGGCCGTTTATGCAGAGGCAAGCCGGATTACGGCGGAAGAATGCGTCAACTACATAAGGGCGGCGGGTTATGTGATTCAGTTTAAACGTTAATGGGATCTGCTCTATTCACGCTCGTCAAGCATCTGCAGAATGCTGAACGGGTTGTAAACCATCTCCTTGCCCAGCCAGTTGTACCCATTGTACCACTCTTGAATTTTTTCACGGTCGAGTCCCCTCATTTCCCGCGAGAACACATCGTCAAGATCCGACTCTGTGTATCCGCAAATGGATGAAAATCGCGGAGTTAGTGTTATGTCCTTTAGGTTGTTGAGTTTCGAAAACAAACTGACCCGTGCGAAACGGCTGATCCCGGTAATGAAAGTGAGTCGTATATTATCCTCCACATGTTTGATCACTGAGTAGATGCCCTGAAGATACCGCTGGCGATCAGAAGCCATCCTCTTATTGCCAAGCGTACTGAGTATCGGTCCATCATACTCGTCTACAAGCAGAACCACTTTCTTGCCGGTAGTCTGTGCCAAATGCATGATTAATTCGGTTAACCTCACGGAAGCACTCGTATACCTATTTGTTAACCCAGCAATTTTCTCTTGGGCAGACAGCTGCTGACTGACGATCTCCTCCAGCTCTTTCTTCGTGGTATAGTCACCGTGGCTGAAGTCCAGCCGCACCACGGGATACCGGTTGGTCCAGTCCCAGCGATCATGCACGGCGAGCCCCCTGAACAGAGGCTCGTTGCCCTCAAACAGCTCCTTTAGAGTGTTGACAAACAGACTTTTGCCAAAGCGACGGGGACGCGACAGGAAATAGTGCTTGCCCCTCTTGGCCAGATTCTCGGCGAATGGTGTTTTGTCCACGTAGTGCATACCCTTCTCGCGGATTTCGCTGAAGGTCTGTATTCCAATCGGAAGTTCCTTCTTGGCCATTGATCTATCCCCTCGAGTCCGCGCAAGAGTGGCAGCAGTACAGGTCAAGGGCATCTCGGACCTTACCTACGCGCTGCGTCCTGCTCAACCGCATCCTATCCGATGTCGGTACAGGCGTCAAGGGTGAAATTTGGCTATGCGAAACCGGACCGCTAACCAGCGCCAGCATCAGGCAGACCGCCCCAAGCAGCCTGCCCCGAAATTTCCACGCTTTAGGGCATAGTGCCGCGGGTCAGAAGCCCAGGCTGCCCTCCAGCATGATCGAGTCGCTCGGGCGCATCGACTGCCCCTCCTCCCGCTCTCCGTAGACGTCGAGGCTCACCCGCTCAAGCGGACCGGCCAAGCCGCGCATCTCGGCCCCGAGACGCAGCCTCTGGCTGGCGTCGCCTGTCTCCGTCTCGCCGTACAGAGTCGCCAAAGCCTTGTCCCACCAAGTCCCAACGCCATAGCCCAGCCGCGCCCTCATCGTTGCGCCGACATCCGAGGAGGTGTAGTCATCCAAGTCACGCGCTCCCCACATGGACTCCGCCACGCCAGAGCGGGGGGCGTTCCAAGTAGGCTCAAGCGACAGGCTGACACCGTGTCCATTGCCGCCTGTCGAGTAGACGACGCCAAGCCCTACCCCAAACTCGCTGAAGCCTTCCTGCGAGTGCAGCAGAAGCGAGCTCAGACGCCCCGTTACCTCAAGGCCATTCGGCGACGCATAGCGCAGTTCCGCCGCCACATCCAGCCCGGCGCCATCCTCTCCGTCGCCGCTGTCCATCCGCGCTCCCAGCTCCATGCGACTGGACGATGCCGCGCCGCTGTCCAGCGTCCGTCCCGATACCCTCTCCAGCGCCACGCGAATGCGCGATGCCTCAGTAGAAAGCTCTTTGAAGCCAGCGGTCCCGTCCGCATCCATCGCTGTCCTGATGACATCTCCCCGAACGGCGAAATCCGCCTTGCCCCTCCGCATGGTAGCGCTCTTCGCGCCCGCGGCCAGCATCGTCATGCCCACGTCCGTTTCCGTCGCACTGCCACCGGCGGTCATCTCCAGACTGCCCGAACCTATGCCGACGCTTCCCCAGAAGCTCTTTCCCGTTGGGTCCGTCCAGTGCACATACGGTGCGAAGGTCAAGAGGCTGGTATCGGCAGCGCCGGTAGCGACGCCAGTCGAAGATTCGCTGAACTTCGATTCTCCAGAGGAGCGGCTCACCGCAACCCCATATAGAAAACCGTCGCCGCCCGGCAGGTCGAAGCCCAGCAGCATGTCCGACGACTCGCTTTCAGCAAAGGTGCTGCTGTCCGGATTGCTTTCGCTCTCCGTCACGGACAGCTCGCCCCAGATGGCGATCGAACCCAAGTCCGCCCCGTCGCCAAGCAGCAGCGCGAAGCTGCTGGCATCGGCGATGCGTCCGGAATCGGGTATTCCAGCCCAGGCGCGGTAGTCGTCGATGCCTCCGTCATAGCCGCTGTCCAGTCCACCGACGGAAGCATCGGGCGCCGTCGCCTCGAGGCCAAGCAGGCTGGCGACTTCCCTCACTGTCCGGCCCGCGTCGCCGCTGGACAGCGCCTGGGTATCCAGGACGCGTCCGCCCAGCGTCGCCTGCGACCTCATTTCCCCTTCGCGACGGGCGGCGGCGCGCCGCCAGATGCCATCGACGATGCTGGTCGCAACCGTGCGGCCAGCGCCCGCGACTGCATGAAGCAGCTCAACTGGGGACTCCGAGACTACCGTTCTGACACCAGCAACGGCCCAGTCGCCGCCCGCATCGTCGTTGTCGACCGTCTGTCTGGCGGCATCCTCCGTGCCCGGTATCACACCGATGTTTGCTGTCGGCGAGGCTGACCTGACCTGAACCTGAATCTCCCTTCCAGCCGGCACCGCCGTGCCGAACACAGCTACAACTTCGGGGTCGTCAGGGAGGTCCTTGCCCTCCCTATAGGTCACCATGCCTGTGCAGGGACTTTCTGGGCAGTCGCGGGTGGCGCGGGCGCCAGCCGAGCGGCCAAGGGCGCTTTCAGCATCGTCTCCGATGTCCACTCTCCACTGGACATCTAGACCGCCAGTGGGCGCGGGTGCGGCAAGACGGGAGAAGGAAAAACTGACGGTGGTCGTTTCTTCTTCAATTTCGTAGACGGGAGGGCTTGTTCCGATGGCGATCTGGCCGCGGGGCTCGTTGATGGTCCCCGTGGCGGAGGAGGCGGTTCCCAAGGAAGCCCCGGAAGGGTCGACAAGGGTGACCACGACCGTTTCGCCGCCTCGCTCGACGACAATGTCGCTGTTGACGGCCACTGTGATGTCTAGCTCCGTGTCGCTTGCGCCGAAGTCAAGCATTTGGGGGTCGCTGTGCTCCTCAAAGTCTCTGCCCTCGGTGGCGTCGCCGCCGAATCTGTAGCCAACAGACACAGGAGCTGCCTCCTGTCCATCTGGCCGAACAAGCGTAACCGTAAAGGTCAAGTTAGCCGTTCCCGTGAGGGGCTCGTCGATGGCGTCCGGCTTTTCGATGGTTAAGATTCCGCTAGTCGGGGCGGGCTCCACCGCGCCGGTCCAAGCGCTATCGAGACTCTCGTCGGTGCCGCCGCCGTCGGTGTACGACACCACGACCTGGATGAACTTGCCCTCGTCTGCCACCGCAAGCGTGTAGGTCGACGAATCCGCATTGGGGATATCCACGGCGTTGCTTGTACCAGCCGCGTCGTCCGCCCGCCGCCACTGGTATGCGAGGACCAGTGGATCTGGACCATCGGCGTCGGTGATGGTGCCGGGCACTGCTGTCAACTCCTCGCCGACCTGGGCCGTGCCCGTGATCGTCGGCGGCCCGCCGGCGGGATCGCTATTCAGCACTTCCGTCCAGTCGCTTTCGAGGCTCTCGTCGGTACCGCCGTCGTCGGTGTACGACACCACGACCTGGATGAACTTGCCCGCGTCGTCCGTGGCGAGCGTATATGTCGATGAAGCCTCGTTGGATATATCCGCGGCGCCAGTACCGGTCGCGTCGTCCGCCCGCCGCCACTGGTATGCGAGGACCAGCGGGTCTGGACCATCGGCATCGGTGATAGTACCGTGAGTTGCCATCAGCTCCTGGCCAACCCGGGCCATGCCTGTGCCTGTTGTGATAGTCACCGGTCCGCCAGCGGGGTCGCTGTTCTGGGGAGCGGCGGCCGTCGCCGTCCAGTCACTCTGCACGGTTTCGGTTTTACCACCGCCGTCCATGTATGTCACCACTACACGCAGGAAATTGCCCTCGTCTTCCATGGTGAGGGGGTAGGTCGACGAATCCGCGCCCGATATCTCCATGTCGCCCGCGCCGGTCACGCTGGTAGCCCGCCGCCACTGGTAGCTTGTGAAGACCAGCTGGTCCGGACCGTCGACGTCGGAGATGCCCGATGTATCCGCCGTCGCGTCCATACCCGCACTCAGAGTGCCCGTGATCATCGGTTTGCCGTCAGGGCCGCTGTTCAGCACCTCCGTCCAGCCGCTATCGAGGCTCTCCTCATTGCCGCCGCCGTCGGTGTATGACACCACGACCTGGATGAACTTGCCCAAGTCTTCCCTGGCAGGCGTGTACGTTGGTGAGTCCTCGTTGGAAATATCCGCGGCACCTCCTCCGCTGCCGTCATTCGCACGCCGCCACTGGTATTCGAGCATCAGTGGGTCTGGACCATCGGCATCGGCAATAGTACCGTGAGTTGCCATCAGCTCCTGGCCAACCCGGGCTATGCCAGTGATAGTCACCGGCCCGCCGACAGGGTCGCTGTTCAGCACTTCTGTCCAACCGCTCTCGAGGCTCTCGTCGGTACCGCCGTCGTCGGTGTACGACACTACGGTCTGAATGAACTTGCCTGCGTCGTCCGTGGTGAGCGTGTATGTTGATGAGTCCTCGTTGGAAATATCCGCAGCACCTCCTCCGCTGCCATCATTCGCCCGCCGCCACTGGTATTCGAGCATCAACGGGTCTGGACCATCGGCATCTGTGATAATGCCGTGAGCTGCCGTCAGCATCTGGCCAACCCGGGCCATGCCTGTGCCCGTGGTGATAGTCACAGGCCCGCCGGCGGGACGTCGGTTGGCTGCCCGTATCGGGCCGTACGGCGCCGAGCAGACAAAGTCGCGAATGGCACCAGCACCGGTACGAGTGTGCTGATAACACGCTATGAAGTAACGGCCAATGTTTGACGAACCAAGTGGATTCGTCTGATTGGTATTGCTTTCGGTCAAGTCTACAATCTGCTGGATAATTTGGCAGGGGGGCGGCGGGCGCCGCAGCCCAAACACATCCCGCGGGCATCCCCCGCACCGGCAAACAGCATAGGAGAGCCATCATGGCTGACAGAAAACCCGCATCCCACCGC
>CAZPIN010000230.1:0-31582 GCA_964586735.1 uncultured Rhodobacterales bacterium
GGATGGAGACACCATACCGTATAATTTTCCCGGTCAATAAAATAAGTTGATAGAATATACGTATCAAATTGAATCAAACCATGACAATTGAATCAGCCCATGATAATTGATTGTTCAAACATTAATGGGATTTGCTCTATCTGTTTGAGCTTAAGCTCGTGAATGGACGGCCATCAGGCACGGCTCTGGAGCAATTGCGGTCAAAGAATTATTCTGACAAGTACAAACACTATGGCAAACAAATACACCTTGTAGGAGTCGAGTTCAGTAAAGAAACCAGAAACATATCCGTGTTCAATGCAGAACTGGCCTAATCACCGTTTTATCGACCATTGATCAAGGTTATGGCAAGACGCCGATCAACACAAGCGGTACTGCAGGATTTCCTTTGCCCAGGCTAACGAGATTCTGCAACTCGCGCTCATAGTAAGGCAAGTCGGAAGAGCTGTACTGCTCAAAGTCCTGCATTGGGAGAATCAGGACTCCAACATCGATTGAGTCGTACTTGAACATGCACAAGTGCTTTACAAGCATATCGTGTGCAATGAATGCGTACTCGTTCAACTGAATCTGAACAGCAACACGATCCTTAGCGAGAACTGTCTGATTGGAAGACATGACAGAGGTATTCCCAGCAGAATCAATGGCACCCCCTGCATCTGGCTGGATTGCTCGCCGATTCCTAGGAGCATTACCTCACCGGCAGTTACATGCAGTGCGGAGTGGACTTCTTCCCACCCGTTACGCTTGAACGTCTCCTTAATGCAATTGTTCATAGCTGTTGGCGAGTTCACCATTTGCCCCTGCATCCGCAGTTTTCGGTATTGTTTGGCATTGACAGCATCGTAGTCAATTTGATCATTGGTATTAATTATGTCAAGCCATAATTTCTCCCGGTGAATGAGAAGAAACTCCTCACCATTCATATGAGAGTACTTTGCCCCGATACGCATCAGAGGCCACCATTAGAATGATCAAGGAATGGCGTCTCCTCAGTCCACGCCATCAATGGTTTCCGCCAGAGTACGCCATTGCGCACATATGGCGCACCAGGGCAGCAAGGAGGGGAGGTGCCGTTGAGCTGGAACATCCCGTCAGTGAGACCCGACATGAACTCAAGGTTGTCACGGCACTCGATGTACGTATCCGGCAGATTGGACACGCGACGGCCATTTCGGGCTCGAGTGGGCTTCTGTGCCATGATATGTCTCCTCGGCTGGCAGCAGCCATCCTGCTGTGTTGAGCACCAGTCTAGGGGCGATGCTCGACCCGCCATCATCGCGCTGTATGCTAGCCTGTCAAGCTTGCTTCGGAAGGGTTCAGGAGACTGCTTAGCAGTGCTTCCTCGTTCCAGTACCAACAGGGGCAGCCTGCTTCAGACCGTCGCGATCTTCCGCTAGCGTGGACTATACCGTCGCAGCAGCCAGGTCTTGCAGGGAGCGAGTACAGAACACCACCGATACCCGCAAGCACCAGCTGGCGAGAGGCCGCCAGATGCCAGCCTGCCATTCTGGTACGTCTCAGGACTGGGGACTTCCAGCCCCATCTGCCCGATGGTTTCCCGCCGTTCGGCTACGTCGTCTGCGGCCATCCCGGTTTGGGCCGGTCCGGCGGTACCAGGACACCTTCCCGCCGCAGCGGGCGGTCCAGTTGCGGTGGAACTGACATCCACCTTACCAGCACATGGCTCGGCCCTTAGGTGGCAGCTGTCGATGGCCATGACGACCGGAACATGGTCATACTGGTGACCGGGACTTCGACTCCTATGTGGCCAGCCCGCGCAGGCGGACTGCAGAACAGACTGCCATGAAGCTGATGCTCGGCAGCGCGACGTCGCGCCACAAGCCCCCGACAGCCGCTTCTACTTCTGATGCTTGGTGGGCCAGATGGAACAGGGTAGGGTGCAGCGCTTGACAGCAACCGCTCCCGCAGTCGGCCTCCGCGACGTTTCGTAGCGGGCCATCTCCTCGCTGTGCCATCCAGCGGACCCGCAGACCTGAGACCCGCCGGGCATCCCTTCCAACGGCACCGTCTATGGCATGGCATTGACATGTAACCAGATGGTTGCTAGATAGGGGGCCAACATCGGGAGTCCCCGTGTTGTTTCTACAAATAGCAAGATTAGGGAGAACACCTATGCTGAAGAAACTCGCTCTTGCGGCGGCGATGTCGCTGCTCGCCAGCGGCGCCTACGCCGCCTGCTCGTTCAGCCACTCCACACCGCTCAAGTCGCTTACGGCAGGCTTCGAGGCGTGGAAGGCAGTCACGGGTGCCATGTCCGAGTGCGGCCCGCTCGAGGCCGAGCTCGACCAGGAGTTCCGCTTGAAGCAGCCCGAGGCATTCGCCGCCAGCCCGTCCCTCTACCACGTAGGCGGCGTGTCCAACGGCACCTTCGTACCGCTGCACAATCAGGGCACGATCCGTTCGCTTGACGACTATGTGGCTCAGCACGGCCAGCATCTCAAGCCAAACCAGCTGATCAAGGTAGATGGCCAGACCATGGCGATCGCCATGATGGTCAACGCCCAGCACCTGATGTACCGCGAGGACATCCTCTCCGATCTGGGCATCGCGGTGCCGACGACCTACGGCGAGGTTCTTGCGGCGGCCCGCAAGATTCAGGAGGCCGGCGTGGTCGAGTATCCGCTCGGCGGCACCTTCAAGACTGGCTGGAACCTTGGCGAGGAGTTCGTCAACATGCATCTGGGCTTTGGGGGCAGCTTTATCGACGAGAACAATCGTCCGACCATCAACACCCCGCAGGGCCTCGCTGCGATAAAGATGCTGAAGCGTCTGACCGAGTACATGGACCCGGAGTATCTGGTGTCTGACTCCACCTATGTTCAGCAGCAGTTCCAGCAGGGCAAGATCGCCATCGCCAACCTGTGGGCCAGCAGGGCCGGGGCCATGGACGACCCCGCCGAGAGCACCGTGGTGGGCAAGGTCAAGATGGCCGCCGCTCCCCTCGCGACGTCCTCGGGCCTGCCTGCTTCGACGCTTTGGTGGGACGGCATCGTGATCGCCAAAAACATCTCCGACGTGGAGGCAGAGACCGCCTTCCGCGTTGCTATGGAGGGAATTGACACCGAGATGGTGCAGGCCAACAACGACGCCGCGGTGTGGCTCATCGAAGGCTTCGAGGCGGGGCCGCTTGCCAAAGGGGCCTCCGACACTGCCGCCGCCGGGGCTCTGCCCTATCCAGCGAGCACGGCTATGGGGCTGATGCACACCGCATTGGGCAACGGGGTCGGCGACTTCCTTACGGGGGCTAAGGATGCAGTGTCCACGCTGAAGGATATCGAGGCTGCCTACACAACCGCCGCGCAGGAGCAGGGTCTGCTCTAAGGGCGCGCAGCTGCAGAATCGAGATGGCGGGAGCTGCCCAGTCAGCTCCCGCCATCCGAGATCGCCTTGCGTACTCTGGGGCTGCAGGTCCAGCGGTTGACGGGTGGCAACTAGCGCCTAGTGTCCGTACGCCCGCAGAAGCGCTGCCTTAGGCAGGCAAGAGGGGGGAGGCTTGGCTGAAATCCAGCTGAACGGCGTCACCAAGCGGTGGGGCAATTTCGTCGGCGTCGACAACTTCGACCTGACCGTCGCTGACCGGGAGTTCCTGGTGCTGCTGGGCCCGTCGGGCTGCGGCAAGACCACGACAATGCGCATGGTGGCAGGACTGGAGGACGTGACCGAAGGCGAGATTCGCATCGGGGGCAGGGTGGTCAACGACCTCGAGCCCAAGGACCGGGACATTGCGATGGTGTTCCAGTCCTACGGACTTTACCCCAACATGAACGCCTACGAGAACATCCGCTTCCCGCTCAAGGTGCGCAAGGTGGATCCGGCCACCCACGACGAGCGGGTGCGCCGCGCCGCGGCGATGGTTGAGCTGACCGAGTTCCTGCATCGCCGGCCGGCGGAGCTGTCGGGGGGGCAGCGGCAGCGCGTGGCGCTGGCCCGCGCCGTAGTCCGCGAGCCGACGGTGTTCCTGATGGACGAGCCCCTGTCCAACCTCGACGCCAAACTGCGGGTGTCCACCCGCGCCCAGATCAAAAACCTCCAGCACGAGCTGCACGCCACCACCATCTACGTAACGCACGACCAGATCGAGGCCATGACTCTGGCCGACAGGGTGGTGGTGATGGACCGCGGCGTGATCCAGCAGGTCGGCACCCCTACCGACATCTACAACCGCCCAGGCAATACGTTCGTTGCCGGCTTCATCGGCTCGCCCGCCATGAATCTGGTCGAGGGGGCGCTCGCCGGCGGAGTCTTCACCGGCCCCGGCATCCGGGTCGAGGGGCTGCGCGGGCCGGACGGTCCGGTCACGCTGGGCTTTCGCGCCGAGGACGCGGAGCCCGTCGAGTCCGGGGGCGAAATTACCGCGCCGGTCTACACCCTTGAGCTGCTGGGCGACGCGGCCATGATCACCGTCCGACTGGGCGACTCGCTCGTCGCAGTCAAGGCCCACAAGGAGTACCGTGCCGAAATCGGCACGTCCGTTTCCGTCCGAATTCCGCTCGAGTCGTGCCATCTGTTTGCTGCAGATGGCGGCGGCCGCGTGGACCAGCAGCCCGCTGCGTGAGCGGGGGTATATACCGCCAAGGGAACAGTCCGGGCATCCTACTGGCATCACCCGTCACAAGCATAGGAGTATTTGATTCATGCTTAGGAAACTTGCTCTAGCAGCGGCGCTGTCGCTGCTTGCCAGCGGTGCGCACGCCGCCTGCGCGTTCAGCAACACCACGCCGCTGCGGTCGCTGTCGGCCGGCTTTGCCGCCTGGAAGGCGGTTACGGACGCCATGGCGGAGTGCGGCAACTTCGAGGCCGAGCTTGATCAGGAGTTCCAGCTCAAGCAGTCGGAGGCATTTGCCGCCAACCCGTCGCTCTACCACATTGGCGGCGTCGCCAACAACTCGCTGGTGCCGCTGCTTGATCAGGGCACGATTCGCCCGCTTGACGATCTGGTGGCCAAATACGGGCAGCACCTGTCGCCCAGCCAGCTGATCCAGGTGGACGGCAAGACCATGGCAATCGCCATGATGGTCAACACCAAGCACCTGATGTACCGCAAGGACATCTTTGATGACCTCGGCCTCGCCGAGCCGAAGACCTGGGGCGAGGCGCTGGCGGCGGCGCGCAAGATTCGCGAGGCGGGCGTGGTGGAGTATCCCATCGGCGGCACGTTCAAGACCGGCTCCAATATCGGCGTGTCCTACATTGATATGCATCTTGGCATGGGGGGAAGTTTCATCGATGAAAACAACCGCCCGACCATCAACACCCCCGAGGGCGCCGCCGCGATGAGGATGCTCAAGCGCCTCACCGAATACATGGACCCCGAGTATCTGGTGTCCGACTCCACCTACGTCCAGCAGCAGTTCCAGCAGGAGAAGATCGCCATGGCCAGCCTGTGGGCCACCCGGGCGGCGGCTATGGAGGATCCGGCCGAGAGCAGGGTGGTCGGCAAGGTCAAGATGGCAGCCGCGCCCTTTGGCACCTCGTCTGGCAGGCCCGCCGCGACGCTGTGGTGGGACGGCATCGTTATCGCCAAGAACATCACCGACGCCGAGGCCGAAGCCGCGTTCCGCGTGGCGATGGAGGGCATGGACCGCGAGATGGTGCAGGCCAACAACGACGCCGCGATCTGGATCATCGACGGCTACCAGGCGGGGCCGCTGTCCGAGGGAGCGTCGGCGACCGCCGAGGCGGGCGCCCTGCCGTACCCCTCCAGCACGGGGATGGGGTTGATGCTGACCGCTTTGGGCAACGGCGTCGGCGACTACCTCACCGGGGCGAAAAATCTGGCCGAGGTTCTGGCGGACATCGAGCATGCATATCTCCTCGCGGCCGAGGAGCAGGGCCTGCTCTAGGCTGGCCCGGGCAGCGTGACGGCGGAGGCGGGCCCATGAAATTCAGGACCTTTGTCCTTTTCGTCGGCCCGTCTCTTGCCCTCATGCTGGCGTTCATCGCCGCGCCTCTGGTCAGCGTGCTGTGGCAGAGTTTCCACGTCACGCAGCCGCTGCTGGAGACGGTGGAGGTCGAGTCCTGCACCCCCAGCTTCACCGGCCAGATCTGCGTCACCGAGCTGCGCACCCGCCCGCTGCTTGACGAACACGGAGACATCCTCACCGAGACCAGCTATGTCGGCCTGCGCAGCTACCGCAACCTGCTGCAGCTGGACCGCGTCGAAGAGGCGCTGGCGGCGGGCGACTGGTCCGCGATTCTGGCCATCGACTTTTGGCAGGCCCTGCGTTTCACCCTGACGTTTACCCTTATCACATTGCCTCTGGGCATCGGGACTGGGCTGGGCATCGCCCTTGCCGTCAACAACGCCATCCGCTCGCTGCGCGGCCCCATCATCTTCGTCTCGCTGCTTCCCTTCATCATCACGCCGGTGATCGGCGCGCTTTCCATCCGCTGGCTGTTCATTGGCGACGGCATTCTCACGGCTTTCCTCGAATGGTGGCTGGAGCGCGACATTGCGATGTTCGCGCAGGGCTGGACCATCGAGCTGATGATGCTGTTCTACCGGGTTTGGCACGTCGCCCCGTTCGCCTTCGTGGTGTTCTACGCGGGCCTCCAGACCGTCAACCACGACACCCTTGAAAGCGCCATCATCGACGGCGCCAGCCGATGGCAGCGGCTGCGCTACGTGATCCTGCCCCACCTCATGCCGCTGATCGTGTTTGTCGCCCTCATCAACATGATGGATTCCTACCGGGTGTTCGAGGAGATCGTCGGCTTCTCCAGCCAGGGCTACCGCATCTCGCTGCAGTGGCTCACGTACGATTTTCTCACGCCGGACGACGCGGGCAACCGGCAGATCTCGCGCGCTTCGGCTTCAGCCATGCTGACCATGGTGGGCATCGCCATTCTGCTGGTACTGCCCCTGCGACGCACCTGGCGAGAGCACAGAGGAACCCTGCGATGACCGCCTTCACGGACAGCACGCCGGCGGCGCTGCGCCAGTCTCTGCCTCTGCGGGCGACGTCCGCTGGCTTTCTGGCTTTCTGGTGCCTTCTGGCCGCGTTTCCCCTTGTCTGGATTACAGTCATGAGCTTCAAGGAGCCCATCGACTCCTTCGCCGACAATCCTCTGTCGGTGATCTTCGGGCCGGCGACAAGGGCCAGCGGCAAGGGGCTTACCGTACTGGACATGGCGGCCGGTCTGGCGCTGATTTGGCTGACGGCGCGGTTCGCCCTGCGCCAGCTGCCGGCACTGGTCGAGCGCTATTCGCCTCTGGGATGGATTTGGCTTGGCTGGACTCTCGGAGCCAGCCTGCTGGGCATGGCCTTCGCCGCGGCGCTGGTGGGCATCCTGCCGCCGGTGCTGGGAGTCCTCAACAGTCTGGCCGGGCCGCTGGGCGCGCCGCTGCTTGGCTTTACAACCGAGCACTACCATGCCGTCTGGGTGGAAAACGCCTTCTACCGGAACTTCATCAATTCCCTCATCGTTACCGCAGGCGTGGTTACCGTCTCGCTCACCGTGGGCACCCTGGCCGGCTACGGCCTGGCCCGCTCGCCCTCGCGCATCGCCTTCTGGCTTCTGATCGCGGCCCTGGTGTTTCGCGCCCTGCCGCACTCGGTGCTGGTGGCGGGCTATCTGCCTGTGTTCGTCAACTCCGCTGAATTCCTTCGGCCCTTTCTCGGTGCGGCGGCGCCGACGCTCTACGGCCAGCCGTGGGCGGTGATCTTCGTGCTGGTCGCCATCAACCAGCCCTTCACCATCTGGATGCTCCGCTCCTTCTTCCAGAACATTCCGGCCGAGCTCGACGAGGCGGCGCGGGTGGACGGCTGCACCCACTTCCAGGCGTTTCGCCGGGTCATCATGCCGGTGATGTGGCCGGGGGTGATCACCACCGGGCTGTTCAGCTTTCTGCTCGCCTACAACGACTTTCTGGTCACCTCGCTGCTGCTCGACGCCGCCAACCAAACCATGGTGCCGGCCATCGCCGGCTACTTCAACCGCGAGACCACCACCACCGACCAGGTCGAGGCGGTCGCCGCCGCCGTGTCCATCACGGCGCCGCTGTTTCTGCTGGTCATGGTTTTCCAGCGGCAGATCGTCAGCGGCCTTACCGCGGGGGCGGTCAAGGGATGAGCCAGGAAGTGATGCAGGCGCTGCTCAGCCAGGACACCGACATGAGCAAGACCGACGACACCCGGCGCGTTATCGAGGGCATGGTCGAGGCGCTCAACAACCACCGCATTGACGACATCGGCGAGTTCTTCGCCGACGATTTCGTCTGGCGCGGCAACCGCGGCTGCGGCGTCAAGCGCGGGCTGAAGGAGTTTCAGGACAACTGGCAGCGCCCCTTCCAGGCGGCCTTCTCCGACAAGGTCGCCATCGACGAGGCCCGCCTCTATATGGGCGAGTGGGCGGCCTGCTTCGGCGCACAGCATGCCGTGCACAGCGGGGTGTTCATGGGCGTCGCGCCCACCGGCAGGAAAGTGAGGATTCCCTACATGGACTTCTGGAAAGTGCAGAACGGCAAGATCGTCGAAAACTGGGTGTCGGTGGACTTCGCCGACGTGCTGGCGCAGCTGGGAGTCGACGCCTTCGACGGCGAAGGCTGGGAATCCTACGACAGCGGCGAGCGGACGCCGCCCAGACCGCAGGGAGGCTGACGATGGCAGTGGAGTATCTCAAGCGCGGCGAGGCTGCGCAGACAAGGGCCGAGGGTGACTCCAAGGTGCGCGACACCGTGGCGGCCGCCATAGCCGACATCGAGGCGCGGGGCGACGCGGCTGTGCGCGAGATGGCGCAGAAGTTTGACGGCCACAGCCCCGAGTCGTTTCGCCTGAGCGAGGAGGAAATCGCTTCCATCGTCGCCAGGGTGCCCGAGCAAAACGCGACCGACATCCGCTACGCCCAGGAGCAGATTCGCAACTTCGCCCAGGTGCAGCGCGAGTCCATGCGCGACGTCGAGGTCGAAACCCAGCCCGGCATCGTCCTGGGCCACCGCAACCTGCCGGTGCAGTCGGCCGGCTGCTACATCCCCGGCGGCAAGTTTCCGCTGGTGGCGGCGGCTCACATGTCGGTGCTCACCGCGTCGGTGGCGGGCGTGCCGCGCATCGTGGCGGCGACGCCGCCCGTCAATGGCGAGCCCGTCCCCGCCGTCATCGCCGCCATCCACTGGGCCGGGGCGGACGAGATCTATCTGCTTGGCGGCATCCAGGCGGTGGCGGCCATGGCCATCGGCACCGAGTCGATCGCGCCGGTGCACATGCTTGTGGGGCCGGGCAACGCCTTCGTCGCCGAGGCCAAGCGGCAGCTGTTCGGGCGCGTCGGCATCGACCTGATCGCCGGGCCCACCGAGACGCTGCTGATCGTCGACGAGACGGTGGACGCCGAGATGTGCGCTACCGACCTGCTGGGGCAGGCGGAGCACGGCTACGATTCGCCCGCCTGGATGGTGACCTGCTCGCGAAAGCTGGCCGAGGAGACCCTCGCCGAGGTTGACCGGCTGCTGGAGATGCTGCCGACCGCGCAGACCGCCGGCGCCAGCTGGCGCGACTACGGCGAGATGATCCTGTGCGACACCTACGAGGAGATGCTGGAGGTGTCCAACGAGATTGCCTCCGAGCACGTGCAGGTGATGACCGACCGCGACGATTGGTTTCACGACAATCTCCAGGCCTACGGGGCGCTGTTTCTGGGGCCCCGCACCAACGTCGCCTACGGCGACAAGGTCATCGGCACCAACCACACCCTGCCCACGCGCAAGGCCGGGCGGCACACCGGCGGGCTGTGGGTGGGTAAGTTTCTCAAGACCCACAGCTACCAGAAGGTGCTGACCGACGAGGCTTCGGCGTCGATGGGCGAGGTCTGCTCGCGGCTGTGCTCGATGGAGGGCATGGTGGGGCATGCCGAGCAGGCCAACGTCCGGGTGCGCCGCTATGGCGGGCGCAATTTGGCCTACGGCGCGGCCGCCGAATGACGGTTGACTTCCGGCTGGACGGCCGCCGGGCGCTGGTAGCTGGCGGATCCTCCGGCATCGGCCTGGCGGCCGCCCAGGCGCTTGCGGAGGCGGGCGCCCGGGTGACCGTGGCGGCCCGCCGCCAGGAGAGCGTTGACGAGGCCGTGTCGGCCCTGGGCGGCGACGCCGAGGGCTTGGCGCTCGACATCGCGGACATCGAGGCGAGCGCCGCATTCGTGGCCGAGCGCGGCCCGTACGATATACTGGTCAACTCCGCCGGCACCGCCCGCCACACTCCCGCGCTGGATACCGCTGCCGAGGACTTTGACGCGGTGATGGGCATCAACCTCCGCGGCGCCTACTTTCTGGCCCAGGCGGTGGCGCGCGGCCTGCGCGCGGCGGACAAAGGCGGCTCGCTGATTACCATCTCCTCGCAGATGGGACTCGTGGGCGGGCACGAGCGCGCGGTCTACTGCGCCTCCAAGCACGCGGTGGAGGGTTTCACCAAAGCTATGGCGGTGGAGTGGGGCGGGCACGGTATCCGCGTCAACACCGTCTGCCCCACGTTTACGCGCACGCCGATGACCGAGCCCACCTACCAGAACCCCGAGCGAGTCGCCTGGATCGACCGCATGCTTGCCCTGCCGCGCCATGCCAATGTCGAAGACATCGCCGGCGCGGTGCTGTATCTGGCGTCCGACGCCTCGGCCATGGTTACCGGCAGCGCGCTGCGGGTGGACGGCGGCTGGACCGCCCACTGAAGCAAAGTGAAGACTGAAGAGGACATGCCATGAAGGGTTTCGACGACAAGTTTGCGGATTTCCCCGACTACATTCTGGGAGTCACCCACGAGATTTGGGAAGAGCGGAGGATCGCCAGCCTGCGCCGCTACTACGCGCCGAACCTGCTGGTGCGCTCGCCCGCCTCCATCGTCAAGGGATGCGACAGCGTCATCGCCGCCACTCTGGCCACGCAGGCCGAGTTTCCCGACCGCAAGCTGTTTGGCGAGGACGTGATCTGGTGCGGCACGCCCGAGGAGGGGATGCTGAGTTCCCACCGCATTCTTTGCGAAGCCACCCATCTGGGACGGGGAGCCTATGGCCCGCCCAGTGGCAAGCAGCTGCGCTACCGGGTGATGGCCGACTGCCATGTTTGCGGTGCAAACCAATCTACTGAAGCATTTCCTACGGACGACGATGATCCCGGGTATTTGCGCGATATTGTCGATTCCCCCTTTCGAGTTACTCACGTACATCAAATCGACGACGAGTGGCTGATACGGGACCAGGGTGCCATTGTTCGCCAGATGGGATGGGACCCCAAAGAGTATGCCCTCAATCTGATCGTCTCCGAGGGTGGGCCGGAGAAGTGCGTCAAGCCATTCCATCCTAATCGCGACATCGCCGGTCCCTACAACGGACGAGGCAACGACAATGACTGGGGTGCTCGGCTGGGTTCTATTCTAAAACGGCTGATGGTAGGCGATGTCGGGGTGGTGGCCGAGGAATATGACCGGGCCTGCCACTTCTACGGAGCGTCGGGGCGGGAGGGATACTCCCACGACGTGGTCGGCCGCTTCTGGATGGAGCTGCGGTCGGCGTTTCCTTCGTCCACGTTCTCCATCGATCATCTGATGGGACTGGATGAACTCCGCATGCCGCCGCGGGCGGCGGCGCGCTGGAGCCTGCTTGGACGCCACGACGGCCACGGGCCGTTCGGGCCGCCCACTGGCGCCGAGGTATATGTCATGGGCATGACCCACGTGGAGTTTGGCCCTCGTGGCGTGCGCTTCGAGTGCAGCCTGTACGACGAGACAGCGGTATGGAAGCAGCTGCTTCTTGCCAATGGCGATACCGCGCTATAACCGCTACCGACAGTCAAGGAGAAATCACATGACCCCTGAACAAATGGACGCGCGCATCGTGCGCTACGGCGAGCTTGTGCCATGCCGCACGGCCTTCATCGACGCCCACACGCCAGGATCGGACCAGAAGGAAAACTTCACGATCATCGGCGCCGGCGTGTCGGAAAGCCCCGACCAGCACGTGCATATCCGCGAGACCCCCGGCTTCAACATCGGCGCTGCCGGCCAGCCGCCGAAGTGCCGCAACTCGCTGCACATCCACCGCACCGCCGAGGTGTTTTTCGTGCTCAAGGGACGCTGGCGGTTTTTCTGGGGACGCTGGGGGGATGCCGGAGAGGTTGTGCTCAACGAGGGCGACATCTTCAACATTCCGACGGGGATCTTCCGCGGCTTCGAGAATGTCGGAACCGACTATGGAATGATCATGGCGATTCTCGGCGGTGACGATGCCGGCGGCGGCGTGGTCTGGGCACCGCAGGTGCTGGAGGAGGCCCGCGACCATGGCCTGGTGCTTGGCGACAACGGCACCCTCTATAACACCAAGCGCGGCGAAAGCCTGCCGGATGGCGTCGGGATGATGCCGGCCCTGAAAGGCGACGCGCTGGCGGGGATACCGGAGCCTTCCGCCGGCGAGGTGGTGGGCGAATACGTGGCGCGCTACCAGGACCTGCTAGCTTGTGCCGCCAAGGCGCCATGCCCGGTGATTGGCGCCGAGGCCGCGCTGCGCGACAGGCCCGGCTTCGAGGTCGACCTGATTGCCCGCGGGTCGCTGTCCGGCACCTCCTACAGCGTCGACCAGCATCAGGTGCTTATGGGGGTGCGCGGGCATTGGCGGCTGTCGTGGGACGGCGGCGAGAGGGTGCTCAATCCAGGCGACACATGCGCCGTACCGCCCGGGCTGCCGCGGGCATTGGAGCCATCCATGTCGGGTGAAGCCAGCATGTATCGGGTGACGGCGACGGATGACCCCGCTGGCCTGACCCGCGCGCTGATGTAGCGGCGGCAGACCGCCATGGCCCGCATCCTTTCCACGCACGTGGGGTCGCTTCCGCGTCCGCAGGACGTGGTTGACTTCCTGTTTGCCCGCGAGCGCGGAGAGGAGGTAGACTGGGAGGGGTTCGAGGCGTGCATGGCGAAAGCCGTTTCGGAGGCGGTGCGGCGCCAGCGGGAGGCCGGAATTGATATCGTCTCCGACGGCGAGATGTCAAAGATTTCCTATGCCACCTACGTCGCCGACCGCTACAGCGGGTTTTCGGGTGACAGCCCGAGGCAGGCGCCCGCCGACCTCAAGCTGTATCCTGGGTTTCTCAAGAGGCTGGCCGAGAGCGGTGGCACGCCAACATACCGCCGCCCCAAGTGCACTGGCGAAGTGAAGCCGAAGAGCCACGAAGCACTCGACGCCGACATCGCCCGGCTCAAGGCGGCCATGGCCGAGCATGGGGTAGAGGAGGGGTTTCTCAATGCCGCTTCGCCGGGCGTGGTGGCGCTTTTTCAACCCAACGAGCATTACCCGGATGAAGACGCCTATCTTGAGGCGCTGGCGGGTGCTCTGAACGAGGAGTACAGGCGCATCGTCGATGCTGGTCTGCTGCTGCAGGTTGACTGTCCCGACCTCGCGCTGGCCCGCCACATGAAATACGCCAAGATGGACGACGGGGAGTTTGTGCGGACGGCGGGCCGTGCCGTCGAGGCCCTCAACCATGCGCTGCGCGGCGTGGAGCCGGCGCGGGTGCGGGCGCACATATGCTGGGGCAACTACGAAGGCCCGCACGTATGCGACATTGGTATGGAGAAGACGCTGGACCTGCTGCTTGCGATTCGGTGCCGCTATGTGCTGTTTGAGACATCCAATCCCCGCCATGGCCACGAGTGGACGGTGTTTCGCGACCGTGCCGGAGATATACCGGAGGACCGAATGCTGGTGCCGGGGGTGGTGGACACCACGACGAACTTCGTCGAGCATCCCGAGCTGGTCGCGCAGCGGATAGGGCGGTTTGTGGAGATTGTCGGCCCGGAACGGGTAGTGGCGGGGTCAGATTGCGGCTTTGGCACGTTTGCCGGATTTGGCGCGGTGGACCCTGAAATCGCCTACGCCAAGATGGCCAGCATTGCTGAGGGCGCACGTATTGCGAGTCAGGGGGGTTGAGCAGCTCTTGCCATGCCCTGCATGATTGGTTGGAAACAAGCGTACTGGTCATCTGAGCATCAAACTTGACAGTACTTGCGCGTTTGGTACAACGAGTCTATGTTGACGTGTTCGCGGGACTGTCCGGAGGGGATGCGAGATGGCGAAATCACTGCTGCCACTTGGCGTTCAGACATTCAGCGAGATTCGCGAGCATGGGCTCCGTTACGTGGACAAGACTGGCTTTGCCGCGCGACTGGTGAGCGAGGGCAAGTGGTATTTCCTCTCTCGCCCGCGGCGGTTTGGAAAGAGCCTGTTTGTAGATACGCTCAAGGAGCTGTTCGCAGGTAACGAGAGGCTTTTCAGGGGGCTTGCCATACACGAGCAGTGGGACTGGAGCGTACGCTATCCGGTGTTGCGGATTAGCTTTGGCGATGGGGAGTTTGACGAGCAAGGTGAGTTCAAGAGAGAAGTTCATGATATTCTTGACGAAGCTGCTATTGAGGCTGGATTCTCTTCTTGGGCGACCAGAATAGGCAGTGTCTTTCGAGGTATTGGCCATATCATTGGAGGAGACAGCACGCAGGCTGTAGCTACACCTAAGGCTCGCTTTAAGAGGCTGATTCGTAGTCTCAGCAAAAAATTTGGGCGTCCAGTAGTTGTGCTCATTGATGAATACGATAAGCCAATTCTCGATGCCTTAGACAATTCGATACTCGCGCAGAAGAATCGAAAGGCTCTGCGTAATCTCTACGCCGTGTTGAAAGAACAGGACGCAAACATACATTTTTGCTTTGTTACTGGCGTGACACGGTTTTCGCAGGTCAGCCTGTTTTCGGGTGCCAACCAGCTTCGGGACATTACGCTGGCGCCGGAGTATTCGGCGATATGCGGTTACACGGAATCTGATCTCGATGAAGTGTTTTCGCAGGAAGTTGCTGGACTGGACCGGAATAGGATACGAGAGTGGTACAACGGCTACTGCTGGCGCGGCGATGAGAAGGTGTACAATCCTTTCGGGGTTCTGCGGCTGCTGGTCGAACGTGAATTCCGGGCTTGGTGGTATATGACTGGCACGCCCGCATTTCTGGTTGATCTTATGAAGCGACGCGAGGTACTTCCAATCATGCTGGAACACATGGAAGTCACCGACAGCAGCTTGCTGGTGTCGGATGTAGACAGCATCTCTGCCGAAGCGCTGCTGTTTCAGGCGGGCTACATGACAATATCCGGAGAGAAAGTGGCAGGAAACTCATCGCAATTCACGCTGGACTATCCTAACCGAGAAGTACGACAGGCATTGAATGAAAGCCTACTCAGCAGCCTGTTTCCCCAGACCCCTACCGCCTTGTCTACTAACAGGACGAACCTTATCCAGTATTTGGAGGCGGGTGATCTGGAAAAGCTGGAGGATGTTCTTCATTCGATGTTCGCGGGAATACCGCATCAGTGGCATGCGCGCTCGGAAGCCGCGAATTACGAAGCCTACTACATTAGCGTAGTCTACATTTACTTTCTGGGGTGGGGCCTCGACGTTCAAGTGGAGGATTCAACAAGCGAAGGAAGGATCGATCTTGTCGTGATGACTGCGGCAAACATTTACCTGTTCGAGTTCAAGGTGGTCAACGGACGCCCTTCGGGACAGGCCATAGAGCAGCTGCGGGCCAAAAACTACGCCGACAAGTACAGGCTGCACGGCTTGCCCATCCATCTTGTCGGGGTGGAGTTCAGCAAGGAAACGAAAAACTTGGCCTCGTTCAGCACGGAGCTGGCCTGATGCCCGCTGACCGCACGCGCGAGGGTTCCCACAGGGATGCTTACCAGGCGCAGTGGTTCAAGGCAGCGACGAAGCGATGTTCAGCCTCTCGTCTCCTGCTCGCGCTGGGCGGAGCGGGCCAGCTCCCTAGCAAGCTTGCTTCCCGGTTCCGTCTGGACGTCGTCCACCGACGTAAAGATCACCCGCCGTACCGAGCATACGGCGTCGAGCCGCTTCCACAGGTCGTCGTTCTTGACCGGCTGGCCGTTGGCCGCACGCCATCCGTTGCGCTTCCAGGCCCGGATCCAGTTGGCGATGCCGTCGAGCACATAGTCGGAGGTGGTCAGCAGCTCCACTTCCTGGCCTTCCGGCGCCGTTCCGACGGCCTGGATGGCGGCCTCCAGCTCCATGCGGTTGTAGGTGGTTCCGTTCGCGCCGCCGGTTGCTTCCTGCGGCGACTGCCGGCCGGGAGGCAGCGCTACGACGCCCCAGCCGCCTGGACCGGTACTTCCGGTTACGGCGCCGCCGGCGAAGACGCGCCAGCGGTCAGAGGACATTTCCGGCCGCTGCGGCTCCACTGAAATTGGCTCGGCGTCTGCCGCCTTGCCCAGCGCTTCCAGCTGCTCCTGAATGCCCTGGGTGGCCAAGGAGTCGGCGAGCTCGTTGTACTCGACTCCGGCGTGCCCCTTGACCCACTGCCAGCCGACCCGCTCGTGCCGGGCGACCGCCGCGTCGAGCCGCTGCCAGAGGTCACTGTTCTTCACCGGCTTGCCGTCGCTGGTCTTCCAGCCGTTGTGCCGCCAGTTGTTGATCCAGTACTCGATGCCTTCCTTGACGTACTTGGAGTCGGTGTTCATCTGCACGAGCCGCCCTTCGGGGACTCTCTCAAGCCCCGTGATCGCCGCCAGCAGCTCCATGCGGTTGTTGGTGGTGTCGGGCTCGCCGCCGTACAGCTCGCGGGGCGGGCTTCCGTCGGGAAGCGCGATCACCACGCCCCAGCCGCCGGGGCCGGGGTTTCCCTTGCATCCTCCGTCTGTGTAGACGCGTATTACGCTCATGCTTCTCGTACCTCCCTTGGCAGCCGAAACGTCAGGCTTTCGGCGGCAGTCTGTACCTCCTCCAACGTTACCGCGAATCGCCGGCGAAAGGCAGTCACCAATTCCTGCACCAGCTCTTCGGGCGCGCTCGCGCCGGCCGTGATGCCCACCCGCCTCGTCCCGGCCATTCTGCTCCAGTCGACGTCGCCCGCGCCCTCGATCAGGGTCGCATGGCCGCAGCCCGCTTGTCGGGCAACTGTCACAAGCTGGCGGGAGTTGGAGGAGTTGGGCGCTCCCAGCACCAGAAACGCGTCCACCTTCGGTGCGATGGCGCGCACGGCCTGCTGGCGGTTGGTGCTGGCATAGCAGATGTCCTCGCCATGGGGCGCGGCGATGCCGGGGAACCGCCGGGTCAGCGCGGCGACGATCTGCGCGGTGTCGTCCACGGACAGGGTGGTCTGGGTCGCGTAGGCAAGCTGCCCGGGATCTCGGGCCGGCAGAGCCGCGACGTCATCCACCGACTCCACGAGAGTCACCGCCCCCTCCGGAAGCTGCCCCATGGTACCGATGACCTCGGGGTGGTTGGCGTGGCCAATCAGCAGGACATGGCGTCCCTGGGCATGGTGCCGCTGCGCCTCGAGGTGCACCTTGGTGACGAGCGGGCAGGTGGCGTCGACGACAAACAGCTTCCGCCGCCTCGCCTCGTCCAGTACCCGCCGCGGCACGCCGTGCGCCGACAGCACGACCGGGCGGTCGCCGGGGCATTCGTCCAGCTCCTTGACGAAGACCGCGCCGCGGGCCCGCAGCGATTCCACCACGTGGCGGTTGTGGACGATCTGGTGGCGCACGTAGACCGGCGCCCCATGCTGTTCCAGCGCCAGTTCAACGGTGCGAATCGCCCGCTCCACCCCGGCGCAGAATCCGCGCGGCGCGGCGAGCAGCAGGTCGAGGGGAGGGCGGGAGTCGGCTGTCATGGCAGGCCGCGGCGGTGGTTGCAGGACAAGACTAGCACAGGAAGAATCGGGGGTGGAAACGGACGCGGGACGATAGGGTGCGGGCCGCCCGTTTGCCGCGCCAGCCGCCAGCCGCTATACCCGTGGCGGAGGCTGGAACGGACGGACGTCCCGTGAACCCGGTCAGGTCCGGAAGGAAGCAGCCGCAACGGTTAGCGTCCGGGTCGCTTTCCAGTCTCCAATCCCATTCCGCCGCGGCAAGGCCCATGTCAGAAGCAGCCACCACCAGCAGCACCAGCGGCGGCGCCTCCTACGAGGTTCTGGCCCGCCGCCACCGCCCGCTTGGCTTTGACGGGGTGATAGGCCAGGAGGCTCTGGTGCGCACGCTGCGCAACGCCTTCGACGGCGCCCGCATCGCCCATGCCTTCGTCCTGTCGGGCATCCGCGGCGTGGGCAAGACGACGACCGCCCGCATCATCGCCCGCTGCCTCAACTGCACCGGGGCAGGCGACGGCCCAACCTTCCAGCCATGCGGCGCGTGCGAAGCCTGCACCGCCATCGCCGAGTCGCGCTTCGCCGACGTCATCGAGCTCGACGCCGCCTCCCACACCCAGGTCGAGAAGATCCGCGAGCTCATCGAGAACGCCCACTTCCGCCCCAACTGGGGACGCTTCAAGGTGTACATCATCGACGAGGCGCACATGCTCTCGACCGCCTCCTTCAACGCGCTGCTCAAGACCCTCGAGGAGCCGCCGCCGCATGCGAAGTTCATCCTGGCGACGACCGAGGCGAACAAGATTCCGGTGACCGTGCTGTCGCGCTGCCAGCGCTTCGAGCTGCGGCGGGTCGACGCCGGGCTGCTGGCCAAGCATCTCGCCAAGGTGGCAGACAGCGAGGGCGTCGCGATCGAGGAGGATGCCGTCAGCCTGCTGGTCCGCGCATCATCGGGGTCGGTGCGCGACGCGCTGTCGATGCTCGATCAGGCGATCGCCCATGGCGGCACGACGGTTGCCGCGGCCAGCGTCCGCGAGATGCTGGGCATGGCCGACGGCCAGCGGGTGCTGGATCTCTTCGAAAAGCTCTGCGCCGGCGACGTAGGCGGCGCGCTGGAGGAGTTCGACCAGCAGTACCGCGCGGGGGCCGACCCGGCGGCGGTGCTCGGGTCCCTGGCGGAAGCCTGCCATAGGGCGGCGCTGCTGCGCGTCGCGCCCGAGATGGCGGAGAGTCCGGAGGAGACGCCCGAATCGGCCGCCCGCGAACGAGACCTGGCCCGCAGGCTGGGTACAGCTGGACTGGTGCGCCTCTGGCAGGTGCTCGACCGCTCCATCGAGGAGGTGCGGCGGGCGGAGCATCCGAAACTCTCCGCCGACATGGCGATCATACGCCTCACCCATGTATCGGGGCTGCCAACCCCGGAGGAAATCGCCCGCCAGCTGGAGGGAAACTGTGAGGCCACGCTGCAGCCAGCAGCGGCGGCCGGGACGCCTGCCGAGAGCACGGCCGGCGCGTCTGGGGAGATTGACACGCCTGAGCGGCTGGTGTCGCTGGCTCGCGAGCACAGCAAGGGCAAGATCGCCTTTGAGATCCAGCGGGCGGAAATTCAGAAATTTGAGCCGGGGGTGCTGGAGTTTGTGCCCAACAGTGACGCACCGCGTACGTTGGCGCGCGAACTGAAGGAGCTTCTGGACACGAGCACCAGCCGCGAATGGAAGGTGCTGGCGCTGTCGAAAGAGGATATTGGGGGTGGGGATGCAAATTCGGCGCAGCCCAGTCCGGAGGACGCTTCGGTACGGCAGGCAGGGCAGAGCCCGAATGCCGCCGGGAAGCAGGAAGGCAACGGCGCGCCGCCGCCCGAGCCGGATTCGGGAGGGGAGCGGGACATTGTGAGCGAGCTCGCAGGTCTGCTACCCTCAGGCACAGAGATCAGCGTGATCGCGGACGGCGATGGCGCACAGCCACAGACAGAGGAGACAGTGAAATGAGTAAATCCAAGGGAAACAAATCCAAGGGAAGCAAGCCGAAGGGCAAAACGCGCGGCTATATCGACGAGTCGCATGGCAAGCTGCCCGACGAATTGAGAGGTACCTTTGAGAAGCTGCTGGATGCCACCTCCAAAGCGCAGGACGAGCTTGGCAAGATCCATGTGGAGGGGGTTGCCGGCGGCGGGCTGGTGCGGGTTGGACGCACGGTTCTGGGAAACCACACCAGCGTGAAGATCGACGAGTCCCTGCTCGAGGAGGGCACTACGGTCATTGAGGAGCTGGTGCTGGAGGCGATTCAGAGCGCCTCGCGCAAGGCCGAGCAAGCGAACAGGAAGCTCCACGAAGACAAGGTGTACGACCATCCCACTGTCAAGCTGGTTATCTAGCTCGACGGCTGGTTCGCGTTTGCATGACTGGCGAGAGGCCACCGCCTGGCGAAGCTGCCGCCAACGCGATCGAGCGTATGGTGGCGATGCTGGCGAGACTGCCGGGACTTGGCCCGCGGTCGGCGCGGCGGGCTGCGCTGCATCTGCTGGAGAATCGGGCCAACCTGCTGGAGCCGCTCGTGGGCGCGCTGGGCGATGCGGCGCAAAGCGTCCGCCGCTGTGATGGATGCGGCAACTATACGACCGACCGGCTGTGCAGCATCTGCACGGATTCTTCCCGAAATCCCGAGGCGATCTGCGTCGTCGAGAGCGTCGCTGACCTGTGGGCCATGGAGCGATCGGAGGCGTTTCGCGGGCGCT
Source organism: uncultured Rhodobacterales bacterium (assembly GCA_964586735.1). Classification (GTDB taxonomy): domain Bacteria; phylum Pseudomonadota; class Alphaproteobacteria; order Rhodobacterales; family CAZPXZ01; genus CAZPXZ01. Next base: position 20,380 of record CAZPIN010000230.1, read on the forward strand.
ACCACATACTGGGCGGCACGCTGAGCGCGGTGGGTGGCGTCCGGCCCGAGGATCTTGGAATCCCCAAGCTGGCGGCGCGGGTCGGCAACGAGGTGAAGGAGGTGGTGCTGGCGCTCAACGGTACCTTCGACGGCGAGACCACCGCCCACTACATCGCCGAGCGTCTGGCTGGCAGCGGCGTGCGCATTACCCGCATCGGCTGCGGAGTACCGGTAGGAGGCGAGCTCGACTATCTGGACGGCGACACGATTGCCGCAGCGTTTCGCTCTCGACTGGAAACCTGACCAGACTCAGCCTGTCCTCTGGAAGCAGGAGCTGGACTGACCGCAGAAGCTGGAGGAGCGCGACTCCGGGACTGCATAGCGCAACGCGGGATACCATGCCTGCTCCCTATGCAGAAGCGCCTGCTATCGGTGGACCCCGGCGGGGGTGCGGCAGAGTTTGGCCTGGGCGATGTGCGAGAATCGGAGCTTAAGCTGCTTCGGTGCGACGGATGAAGCAGCTGCCAGAACAGCCATGGCGTGGACGATAGCGATAGTCCGGACCAACAATGGACGCATTCCCTGATGCAGTCAGGGGCAACTGCGTTATGGTATATGCCCGGACGGCAGCTGGTTGACGAAGGGGCAGGAGGCTTCAGGCTGTTCTTGGCAGAGAGGGTACTTGACACAAAAGCGCAGTCTCGGTAGGCTCACTCGTCGCTGGCGCCTAGAGAACCTGGCGGGGACCAGAAGAGTGAACCATGGATAAGAAACTGCTGCCGATAGGAGAACAGTCGTTCCGCCGCATCCGGGAGCGAGGTTGCTACTATGTGGACAAGACCGCCTACATTGACAGGCTGATGCGGGAGGGAGCTCCCAACTTCTTTCTGTCCCGCCCGCGCAGGTTCGGCAAGAGCCTGTTCGTTGACACTCTGAACGAGGCTTTTGACGGCAGCAAGGAGCTGTTCGAAGGACTTGACCTTTACGACAAGTGGGACTGGACGAGGCAAAACCCCGTAATTCGCCTGGACTTTAGCGGCGGCACCTACTCCCTCGAAGGCCGAATTGAGTCCACGCTGAGAGCAACGTTCAACGTGATTGAAAATCAGACCGGCGTTAAGACGGAAGAGAGAGAGCCAGAAGCGCGGCTTTATGAGTTGATACATGCGCTTTATGCCAAAACTGGACAGCAGGTGGCGTTTCTGGTGGATGAATACGACAAGCCGATTCTGGATGCGCTCGACAACACCGATCTTGCCATAGCCAATCGGGAAATGCTTCGAGGAGTGTACGGAGTCCTTAAGCAGACAGCAGGGAAGGTGCGGTTTGGTTTTTTCACCGGGGTAAGCAAGTTTTCAAAGGTCAGCCTCTTTTCGGGGGTGAACAATCTCTTCGACATGACTCTGAGCCCGAAGTACTCGGCGATCTGCGGATATACGGAGAAGGACATTGACACCGTGTTTGATCTGGAGGTGGAGGGGCTGGACCGCGATGAAATGCGGTTTTGGTACAATGGCTACAATTGGCTTGGCGACGAAAACGTATACAATCCACACGCCGTGCTCAATTTGCTTGAAAGCCGAATCTTCAAGGCTCACTGGTATGAAACGGGGTCGCCAAATATTTTGGTCAATACACTGAGAAATCACAGGGTATACTCGGTGAACATCGGCAAAGAGTCGGCAAGCGAATCGCTTCTGTCAACATTTGATGTCGGTCATGTAGATCCGCTCGCGCTGCTATTCCAGACGGGAAACTTAACCATTGCGGGAACGGAGACCGTAGGCCGCGATATAAAGTACAAACTGGATTATCCAAATTATGAGGTTCGGCAAAGTTTGAATCGGCTGCTTGAATGTGCTCTTGTTCCAAGCGATTCAATAACGGAAGTGGAGAAGCGGGTAAACAAACTTGCGAAGTTAATGATAGATGCCGACGTGGAGGGCATGGAGGAACATTTCAAGTCGCTATTTGCGGGAATTCCGCATCACTGGTACGATGCCAGCGAAATGAAGCACTACGAAACGCACTGCGCTAGCGTGTTCTTCTCCCACATGACAGGATCGGGAATGGATGTTAGGCCAGAAGATTCAACCAATCGAGGCAGAGTGGACCTTGCCGTTATTCTGGAGAATCGAGTGTACGTAATGGAGTTCAAAGTTGCGGAAAGAAGTGAGCCAGGCGCGGCGCTGAAGCAGATCCGCGCGAAGGGCTATGCGGAAAAGTACCGGCGGTACGGACTTCCCATAACTTTGCTGGGCGTCGAGTACAGCAGCAAGGAACGCAACATCGTCGGTTTTCACGCCGAAGACGCCTAGCTTCGCTCTCGCACGCGGCCAAGCCGGGTGCCTATATCCACTTGCCAATGCCAGCCGACAAGCAATGCAGCTATCGTTGGTAACCCGTGCTAACCCACAGGGCAGCAAGCTCCGCCTGCCAGCCCGTTTCGGCGGAGATAGCTGGAGGTACGTCCCCTGCTGGCCCGTCGGGCTTCACTGCATTACCGGGATGCGGAAGTCGGCACCTTCGCGGATGCCGGTGGGCCAGCGCGAGGTGACCGTCTTGGTGCGCGTCCAGAAACGAATCGAGTCCGGGCCGTGCTGGTTGAGGTCGCCGAACATCGATGCCTTCCAGCCGCCGAACGTGTAGTAGGCCAGAGGCACCGGTATCGGGACATTGACGCCGACCATGCCGATGTTGATGCGGGAGGCGAAGTCGCGGGCGGTGTCGCCGTCGCGGGTAAAAATTGCCACGCCATTACCGTATTCATGCTCCATGGGCAGGGAGAGGGCTTCCTCGTAAGTCTTGGCCCGCACGACGCTGAGCACCGGACCGAAAATTTCCTGCTTGTAGATGTCCATCTCCGGCGTTACCCGATCAAACAGGCAGCCGCCCATGAAGAAGCCGTTCTCGTAGCCCTGCATGGCGAAGCCGCGCCCGTCCACCACCAGCTCGGCGCCCTGTTCGACGCCGCTGTCAACCAGCCCCCTTACGCGCTCCTCGGCCTGCTTGGTAACGAGAGGGCCGAAGTCCACCTCCTCGCCGCCGGTGTAGGGGCCGATGCGCAGGCTTTCAACCCGCGGCGCCAATTTCGACACCAGCGCGTCGGCGGTCTCCTCGCCCACCGGCACCGCCACCGACACGGCCATGCAGCGCTCGCCCGCCGAGCCGTAGCCCGAGCCAATCAGCGCGTCGACGGCCTGGTCGAGATCCGCGTCGGGCATGACCAGCATGTGGTTCTTGGCGCCGCCGAAGCACTGCGCCCGCTTGCCGCTGGCCGTCGAGGTGGCGTAGACGTAACGGGCGATGGCGGTTGAGCCGACAAACGCCACGGCGTCGATGCCGGGGTCGGTGCACAGGGTGTCCACCGCTTCCTTGTCGCCATGGACGACGTTGAGGATGCCCGCGGGCAGTCCCGCCTCCAGCATCAGCTCGGCAAGCCGCAGCGGCACGGTCGGGTCGCGCTCGGACGGCTTGAGCACGAAGGCGTTGCCGCAGGCGATGGCAGGGGCGAACATCCACATCGGAATCATCGCCGGGAAGTTGAAGGGGGTGATGCCTGCGCCGACGCCGACCGGCTGGCGCATCGAGTACATGTCGATGCCGGAGCCGGCGTTCCAGCTGTACTCGCCCTTGGTCAGCTCCGGCGCGCCGCACACGTACTCGCACACTTCGAGGCCGCGCTGGATGTCGCCGTCGGCGTCGGGCAGGGTCTTGCCGTGCTCCTTCGACAGCGCTTCGGCCAGCTCCTTTCGGTTCTGGTTCAGCAGTTCGACGAATCGCATGAACACCCGCCCCCTGCGCTGGGCGCTGGTGGCCGCCCATCCGGGCTGGGCTTCGCGGGCGCTGGCGATGGCGGCGCGGACCTCGTCGGCCGAGGCCAGGGGCACAGAGGATTCGACCTCGCCGGTGGCGGGGTTGTAGACGTCTCCGGTCCTTCCGGAGGCTCCGGCGACTCGCTTGCCGCCGATGAAGTGTTCGATTGCGCTCATGGTTTCCTCCTCCGCAGCGTCAGCTGCCGGGCTGGATTTCAGAATAGCCGATGGCCGCCCAGCTTGCGCCGCCGGCCAGGCCCGGCGGCTCGCCCTGGGACGTGCCCGGCAGCCAGGTGGCGAGCTCAGGGAAGACAACAAGCATGGCCACCATCAGCAGCATGATCAGAAACATCGGCACGGCGGTGCGGGCGACATAGCCGATGTCCAGGCCGGTCATGCCCTGCATGACGAAGAGATTGAAGCCGACCGGCGGGGTGATCTGCGCCATCTCCACCACCACGACGATGAAGATGCCGAACCAGATGACGTCGATGCCGGCGGAGCGCACCATCGGCTCGATCACCGCCATTGTCAGCACCACGGCCGAGATGCCGTCGAGGAAGCAGCCGACCACGATGTAGAACAGGGTCAGCGCCGCGATGAGCTCGATGGGCGAGAGGTTGAGGGTCTCGATCCACTCGGCGACCGCCCGCGGCAGGCCGGTGAAGCCCATTGACAGCGACAGGAACGATGCGCCCATAAGGATGAAGGCGACCATGCAGGAGGTGCGGGTGGCTCCCATCAGGCTGGCGATGAAGGTCTCGCGGGTGAGCGACCCTTGGGCAGCTGCCAGCCCCAGAGCGCCGATGGCGCCGAAGGCGGCCGCCTCGGTGGCGGTCGCCCAGCCGAGATACATGGAGCCGATGACCAGCACCACCAGCGACAGCACCGGCAGAAGGAACCGGGAGCGGGCGACGCGTTCGCGTATCGGAAGAGACGGCTCGGGGGCGGGCCGCTGGTCCCGCCGAATGTAGTGCCAGGCGACCACGTAGCCCATGAACATCGCAGACAGGGTCAGCCCCGGCAGCACGCCGGCGACGAACAGCTTGGTGATCGACTCGTTGATGGTGACGCCGTAGACGATCAGCGTCAGCGACGGCGGAATCATTAGCCCCAGGGTGGCGGCGCCGGCCAGCGTGCCGATGGTCATGAAGTCGGGATAGCCGCGGGTCCGCAGCTCGGGAATCGACATCTTGCCCACTGTGGTCAGAGTGGCGGCCGACGAGCCCGACACGGCCGCGAAGATGGTGCAGCCGACGATGTTGGTGTGCAGCAGACCGCCTGGCAGCCGCGCCATCCAGGGCGCGAGGCTCCTGAACATGTCCTCCGACAGCCGCGTTCGGTAGAGAATCTCTCCCATCCAGATGAACAGCGGCAGGGCGGTGAGCGACCAGGAGGACGCCGAGCGCCAGATGGTGGTGATCATGGCGTCGCCAGCCGGACGCACGGTGAACAGCTCCATGCCCACCATGGCCACGCCCAGCAGGGCAAGGGCCACCCAGACTCCCGTGCCCAGCAGCAGGAACAGGACGAACAGGAAGATGGTGGTGAGGTAGAGGTGCTCCATGGCCCGCTATCCCTCCGACGCGTCGCGCACCGTCTCGCCCTCGATGGCCGTATGGCCGGTAAAGACGGCGCGCAGGAAACAGTCGATGAAGGCGACGGCCGCCACCACCGCGCCCACCGCCATGGCGATTTGCGGAATCCACAGGGGCGTGGCGTCCTGGGCCTGGCTGACGTCGCCGAGCAGCCACGAGTAGTAGGTGCCGCGCACGGCGTACCAGGCGAACGTGGCCATCAGCAGCGAGGCCACCAGCAGGCACCAGACTTCAGCGTGGCGGCGGCGCTCGCCGAGCAGGTTCAGCAGCAGGTTGACGCGGATGTGGGCGCCACGCCGCAGGGTGTAGGCGATGGCCAGAAACGAGGCGGTGGCCATGCAGTAGCCGGCGTAGGCGGCGGTCCCGGGCACATGTACGCCGGTCCAGCGGGCGACGACCTGCACGCAGATGACGCCAAGCAGCAGCAGCAGAAAACCCGCGGCGATCATGCCGCAGGCGCGGTACAGCAGATCCAGCGATCTGGCCAGAAGTCGCAGCACGGCGGGGATACAGGCCCGCCCCGCGAGGGGCGGGCCTGCTGCATTACTGCATCGCGTTGAAGTCGCGGACGATTTCCGCGCCGGTGCCGCCGGTGGCCTCGGACCACTCGTCAGCCATGGTCTTGCCGATGGCGGCGAGGTCGGACTTGAGACGGTCGCCGGGCGGCTGCACGCTCATGCCGTTGGCCGTGAACTGCGACAGGTACCAGCCGGCCAGGTAGCGGGCGCTGTTGGTGGCGACGGCGCTGGCCAGCATTCCCGACGAGCGCAGGCAGTTCTGCGCGTGCTCCGAGAGTCCGTTGAAGGCGCTCTTGTTGGCGAAGACGTAGTTGCGCGGCAGCCAAGCCTGGGTGTCGTAGAAGTGGCTGAGGTACTCCCACACCTTCTCGTCGTAGCCGGTGGAGCCGGAGGAGACGAACGAATCGGCGATGCCGGTGGCCAGCGCCCGGGCCAGCTCGGCCGCCTCGATCTGCACCGGCTGCATGCCGGCGAGCTCGGCGAGGCGGGCGGTGGCGCTGTTGTAGGCGCGGAACTTGATACCCTGCATGTCGCCGACGCCGTTGATCGGCTTCTTGAAGTACAGCCCCTGCGGCGGCCAGGGCGTCGCGTACAGCAGCACCAGTCCCTGGTCGTCGAGTACCTTCTCGATGTGGGGGCGGGCGGCCTTCCACAGCTTGTCGGAGTCCTCGAACGAGGTGGCGACGAACGGCACCGAGTCGAAGCCGAACAGCGCGTTCTCGTTCTGGTGGGCCGACAGCAGCCGCTCGCCGATAGGAGCCTGGCCGGTACGCACGGCGCGCTTGATGTCGTTGCCCGCGAACAGCGAGCCGCCGCCGTGGACGACGATCTCGAGGTCGCCGCCGGTGCAGACGTTCACCGCGTCGGCGAACATCTGGCCAGTCTGGGTGTGGTAGTTGGAGTTGGGATACGCCATGGGCATATCCCATTTCTCGGCGGTGGCCGCCGACGCGGCCATGGCCAAGCCTCCAGCCAGCAGTGCACAGCGAAACTTCATTTGTTTCCTCCAAGTGGGTTTATGCGGACCTGGAATTTGGTCCAAACCGCCATCATAGCGGAAATCCCGTCCGCCGCTAGCCGCCGCGGGCGAAACGCTCCGGGCTGTAGGGCGCGAGATCTACGTTGGGCCGCCTGCCGGCCAGCATCCCGGCAATCCAGCGGCCGATGCGGGGGCCGACGGTCATGCCAATATGCTGCGTGCCGAAGGCCAGCAGGATGCAGGGGCTCGCCGGAGCGGGGCCAACCACTGGCAGGCTGTCGACCGTGGTGGGGCGGCTGCCCATCCATTCCTCCGCCCGCTGCCAAGGCGCGTCCGGATACAGCCGCCGCCCCAGTCGATGGAGCAGGGCAATGGGACCGCGGCTGGGCGGTGCGTCATGGCGGGCAAATTCCACCAGTCCGCCAATCCGCACCCCGCCCCGCATGGGAGTCACGCCGACCTTGACGTCGAGGAGCAGGCATGGAATTTCCGGCTGGGTCGGGATGTCGGGCAGCGTAAGGTGGTAGCCGCGCTCGCTGGCCAGCGACGGGCGCAGGCTCAGACCCCGCATCCAGCGCCACGAGTAGTGGCCGGTGCACAGCACGGCGCGGTCGAAGTCCACGCGGCTTCCCTGCACCTGCATGGCCACCCTGCCGTCGCCTTCCTGGCGGATGTCCTCCACCTCGGCCTGCTGCAGGACGCCGCCGCTCTCAGCAAAGTGCGCAGCCAGGGCGGCGACGTAGGCGCCAGGGTCGCTGACGTAGCCGTGGCCGGGAAACCTAACGCCGGCCCGGTAGTGGCGGGCCAGAAGCGGATCGATGGCGGCCACGCCGTCCGCGTCGAAGTCAGCGCTGGGCGACCCCAGCCTGGCGCGCAGGTCGATGATGGGGCGGTCTTTTTCGCGGTCACTTTCAGCGGGATAGAGGTGGGCGAGGTCCGACATGTGCAGATGCGCTTCGGCGGGCGTACCGTGGGCAAGGTCGAGATGCTCTTCAGGCGCGTCCCCCGCCAGTGTCGCCAGCGCCGGCGCGATTCGCTCCATTTCGCTGGTGCGGGCGTGGGCGGCGAAACGCAGCAGGAAAGGAACAAGCCGCGGCACGTCGCGCCAGCGCAGGTGCAATGGCGAGTCTCGGTCGAGCAGCATGTGCGGCGTTTTGCGCAGCAGGCTGGGCGTCACCACGGTCGTCACGGAGCTGGGTACCAGCATGCCGCCGTTGCCGTAGGAGGCCTGGGCGGCGCCGCCTGGCGGCACGGGATCGTACAGCGTCACTTGGTGTCCGTCGCGGCGCAGGCGCTCGGCGCAGGAGACGCCGACTATGCCGGCCCCCACCACCGCCACCCGCAGCCGGTCGCCGGTCATGCGACCCACTCGCTGACGGGCGCGGCGGATTCCTCCAGCGCCTGCACCTGCACGTCCACAAGGGTGGGGCCGCCGTCCTCCGCCAGCGCATCGCGTAGAGCCAATTCCAGCGCGCCGGGGTTTTCCGCTGTCCTTGCGTTCAGGCCATAGGCCCGGGCGACGGTGGCATGGTCGGTGGCGCTGAAGTCCACGCTGAAGTAGCGGCCGTCGTAGCCGTGCTTCTGGCCGGCTTTGATCCAGCCGAAGGAGGCGTTGGAAATTACCACAATCGTGATGGGGAGGGCGAGTCGCTTGAGGGTTTCCAGTTCGCCTGCCGCGAAGCCGAACGAGCCGTCGCCGGTAACCGCCACAATCTTCGCGTCGGGACACGCCATCTGCGCGCCGATGGACGCTCCAATCGACCAGCCCAGAGCGCCATGCGCGCGGTTGGTGATCAGGCTGCGGCCGGGCTTCTTCAGTCGGAAGTAGGCGGACAGGTACGGACAGGGCGTGCCGGGGTCGGCAACGAGGATCGCGCTGTCGGGCAGAGACTTGCTCAGCGCCGCAACCACCCGGGCTGGAGTCATGGGCGTGACATTCGCAGTGGAGGCGTCGGCGAAGGCCGCGTTCTTTACCTGCCAGGCCCTGGCGGCGATTTCCCGCCCGCCGAATGCGGGGAGGCCGGCCATTTCGCTCAGCAAAGCGTTGCAGCTCAGCAGGGCCAGCCGGATATCCGAACAGACCATGGATTCGGCGGGGTAGTTGGCTCCAAGTACCATCGGATCCGAGTCGATGTGGAGGACTGTGGTGCCGGGACGCGGCGCGCGCCAGCGCTCGGTGGTCACCGACCCCGCCCGACAGCCCAGAAACAGCACCAGGTCCGCGCGGTCGACGACTTCGCGGGTGGCTGGCGTACCACCATTGGACCCCACCACGCCCACCGCGCAGGGATGGGTTTCGGCCAGCGCGCCCTGGCCGCTGACACTGGTGGCCACTGGCAGATCGAGGAGCTCTGCGAAGTGGGCGAGCTCGTCTTCCGCCCCCGACAGCGTGACACCGCCACCGGCGATGATAAGGGGGCGGTCAGCCGACAGCAGAATTTCCAGCAGCCGCACACCCTCGTCATGGTCGAAGCCAGCGCGCACCGAAGGGAACTGGCCAAAGCGTCCGTCTGCCCAGACTTCCTCCTCAGGTACCGAAGCCTGCTGTATGTCGTAGGGCAGTCCCAACTGGGCTGCCGCTGGGCGCAGCGATGTCATCGCGCGGAAGGCGGCGCGAACTGTGCGGGGCAGGGTCTCGCCGCTGCGAATAGTACGGGCGTACCGCGTCAGCGGGCGAAACACCGCCTCCTGGTCAAGATCGGTCAGGGCGTAGCGGCCCGCCGAAGTGGTGGCGATGTCTGTGGTGATGGCCAGCACCGGCACGGACGACTCGCTGGCCTCAACGACGCCGGGCAGGATATGGGTGGCGCCGCCGCCCGATGGTCCTTCGCAAACGCCGACCCGGCCGGTCAGGCGGGCGTAGGCGTCGGCGGCATAGGCCGCATGGCGCTCGTCGCGAAGCAGGTGGTGGACGATGGCGCTGTCGCGGAGGGCGTCATAGAGCGGCAGCGAGGTGTCGCCGCAGAGGCCAAAAATGCGCTCCACGCCGTGAAGGTCCAGCATGCGAAGCATGGCCTGCGCGCCATTGGGCTGAGAGTCGTTTGACATTGGCGGTCAGCGCCGGGTTTTGTGGTGTAGCATGGGCGGCGAGTATAGCCCGCAGCGGGCAACACGCCGGATAGGGGGGGCAAACGATGCGCAGCAAGACAGTGCACGGCGCCAGCGTAGGGGTGCTGATGCTGACGACGAGGTTTCCGAGGCCCGTTGGCGACTTGGGCAATGCGGAGAGCTTTCCGTTTCCAGTACTGTACCACGTGGTGCCGGGCGCCAGTCCCGAGCGGGTGGTGCGCGACCGGGCGGCGGGACTGGAGGAGGCTTTTGCGGAGGGGGCGCGGCATCTGGTGGCGCTGGGTGCCGATGGCGTCATGGGCTGCTGCGGGTTTCTGGCGCTGCATCAGGGAATGCTTGCGGAGGCGGCCGGCGTGCCGGTTGTGGCTTCTTCTCTGGTACAGCAGCCGATGATCGAGCGTTTGCTTCCTCTCGGGCAGCGGGCTGGCATCCTGACCATCTCGGCGGCTGACCTTGGTCAGGATCATTTGGCAGCGGCTGGGTGCACCGAGAATCCGCCGGTGGCGGGCGTAGACGAGGCAGGGGACGCGTTTTCCGGGCCGATACTGGAAGACCGCGAGGAGATGGACTTCGACGCAGCCAGCCGCGACGTGGTGGAGGCAGCCCGCATGCTGGCGCAGCGGCGTCCCGAGACGGGTGCCATTGTCATGGAGTGTACCAATCTCAGTCCGTACGCTCCCGCGATCAGGGAGGCAACGGGATTGCCGGTGCTGACGCCCTGCAATCTGCTGGTATGGTTTCAGGGGATGCTACGGCCCCGTTGCTTCTGAGACATGCGTGTAGGAGTGAAATGATGGCTACTTCACAGGACATTACTTGGGAAAGCGTCCGTAGCTCACTTCAAAGAATTTATGCTGCGGTAGACGCCTTGGAAGGAGTATTTCCGAACAGAAGATTCACGCCTGACGGGCATCTTGTAGGAAGCATTGGCAAAAAACTGGCTGCCTACATTTTTCACCTTGACCTTGCCAGAGAGTATGGCGAAAAATGAAGACTTTTCACTGATCTGACAGCGGAATGGCCTTCCGGCAGGTCACGGAGCAAGGCAGGAGACAGAGTCAAACTGCGCAGGGCCGGCAATACGCCAGGCGAGCGCCAATCAAACCACCTCAATCAGCCCAATTCACCCTTCGAAACCACCCCCAACCCGTCTCAATTCACGCAATTTACACCCGGCACCTCCAAATTAACCTACGGCGACGCGCCGCGGCGCCCTGGAGAGGCCCGGCTCAAAGCCCGGGTC
>CAZPIN010000231.1:0-23380 GCA_964586735.1 uncultured Rhodobacterales bacterium
GTACTGCCGACGGTCGCGCCATCGGTGCCAGGCCACCAGCGGCGGCAGGAACCAAGGCCGTCCACGATACAGGGGACGTGTCGAAAAGGGCAGGTCGTCCAGGGCCGTCCGGCCTTCGGCCAGCCCCAGCGCCTTCTGTCCGAGGCGCATGCCCAGATAGCTTGCCATGCCGACGCCCGACCCGCAGTAGCCCATGGCGTAGTGCAGGCCGTCATGCGTGCCGGTGTGGGGAAGCTGGTCGAAGGTGTAGGCGACGTACCCCATCCAGGCGTGCGAGATGCGGCAGCCGCGAAGCTCCGGGAAGATCCTGCACATGCTGTCATGCATCCGCGGCGCGGCGGTCTGGGCGTCGGTTTCTCCCGACGAGACGCGTCCGCCGAAGACGATTCGGGTGCGGTCGGGAGAGGCCCGGTAGTAGTAGACCACCTGGCAGGTGTCGGTGGCGGTGCGGTCGGTGGGAAACAGCTGGTCGACGAGGCCGGGCGGCAGGGGCTCGGTGGCGACGACATAGCTGCCGATGGGAATGACGCGCCGCTGCAGCCAGGGCGTGATGCCGCCGGTGTAGCCGTTGGTCGCGACGATGACGTCCCTTGCCCGCACGGTGCCCCGCGCCGTCTTCACCTCGAACGCGTCTCCAGTACGGGAGATGGCGGCGGCGGCGCACTGGCCAACCACCCGCGTGCCAGCGGACCGCGCCGCCGCCAGAAGTCCCCGGTGGTAGCGCGCCGGGTCGAGGGAGGCGTGGCGGTGAAACACCACGCCGCCGTGGTAGGTGTCGGTGCCGAGTTCTTTCGTCTGCTCGTCGCGGGGCACCACGTCGACCTCGATGTCCTCTTCGCGCCGCAGGCGGTCCGCCTCGCGGGCAAGGATGTCGTAGTGCCGCGGCGTATGCGCCGCGTGGAAGCGGCCGGTGCGGCGGAAGGCGCAGTCGATGCCCTCGGAGGCGATTCGCTCCTCGATCCAGGCCAGGGACGCCCTGCCCTCGCGTCGGATGGCGCTGCCGCGGGCCTTGCCGTGCTTGGCGGACAGCTGGTCGAGCGACGGCTTGATGCTGGCGCTGATCTGTCCGCCGTTGCGGGTGCTGCAGCCCCATCCTGGGGATTCCGCGTCGATCACCAGCGTCGAGCGGCCGCCGCGGGCGGTTTCGATGGCGGCGTTTAGACCGGTGTAGCCGGAGCCGATGACGAGGACGTCCGAGGTTTCGGGGAGATCGCCAGAGTCAGCGGGAGGAGAGTCCTCGCCGTCCAGCCAATAGGGAGTGGCCCTCCAGTCGGAGGCAAGGACGTCGCTGCTGCCAATGGAGTCGGTGCGCACGGGCATCCTCCCCTGAAGCCAGGCGACTCCCGCCGAAACGGCCGCCGCGGGAAACCGCGCTGCTGTAGGGGGCAGAGGGTAGTCGGGCGGGAGGGATAAATCTAATGAAAATTTACTATAGTTATATTCGGTACTCTTATGGCACGGGAGGAAAGCGGTGCGGCTCAAGATCCGGCAGATGGAGGTGTTCGCCGCGCTGTATGACGCGGGGTCGGTGTCCCGCGCCGCCGAGAGGCTGCACCTGTCGCAGCCGGCGGTGAGCATCGCGCTGCGCAATCTTGAGGAGACGCTGGGGTTTCGGCTGTTTCACCGTGACCGGGGGTACTTCGCCCCGACCAGGGAGGCGACGCTGCTGCATGAGGAGGTACGGCAGGGCATCGTCGCTCTGGCGAGGGTAGAGCAGCGGGCTGGCGAAATACGGGCCGGCGAGGAGGGTGGCATCAGCGTCGCCAGCAACGGGGCGATGGCGATCAACTACCTGCCGGGGGTCATCGCCGAGTTTCAGCGCGACTTTCCGGGGGCCCAGGTTGAGCTGCGGGTGCACAGCTCGCGGCGAATTGCCGACTGGGTGGGCAGCAGGCAGATCGACATCGGACTGATCGACGCGCCAGTGCCGGTGGCGGGGCTGTCGGCCCGCCATCTCCGCTTGGAGTGCGTCTGCGTCATGCGCCAGGATGACCCTCTGGCGAAGCGGAAGACGGTCAGGCCCCGGGATCTGGACGACAGGCCGGTGATTGCCGTTACCGGCGACCACAGCGTCGACCGGCAGCTTGAGGAGATTATGGCAAGGGCCGATGTCCGGCTGGCACGCAGCGGGTCGAGCTACTTCTACGCCATCGCCCGCAACCAGGTAGCGGCGGGCGGAGGGATCGCCCTGATCGACCCGGTCAACGGAAAGGCGCCGCTGGTGGACGGGGTGACGTGGCGGCCATTCCGGCCTGCCGTCGTCCATGAGATGGTGATGGTTACCAGCCGCGGGCGGCCGCCGGGACTTGCCGCCGCGAGCTTCGAGAAGCGGATACTGGACGGTTTGGCAGCCTATGTGTTGCCGGTGCGCCCATAGCGGGTGTCCCAGTCTTCCGTCGCCGTAGGAGCGGGCTGGGAGGGGATGCAGGAAGGCAGCCCGAAGGTCGACACTGGTGCCGAGCGGATATAGGGGGAAGCGGCTGACTTGGCAGGTGGGTCGAGAGTGTAACTGTGCGGTGGCGAGGCTCTGGCTCTATGGCTCCTGAGACCATGGGATTGGCAGAACGGCTGGCACTTCCGTTGTGGTGGAGGTTGACGAGAATTGGTTTTCGGAACCGAAGCCGTATAGCGGGCAGGAGGATAGCCAAGACTGGCCATCCCAATACAGAATTTCCTACATGATGGTACAGTACCCTCATGCTAGCGTCGGCCTACTTGATACCGCTCTATCTGAGAGGATTCGCAATGCCGGGACAGACTCTTGGGCCGCAGCAGACAAGATTGCAGAAGGATGCTTAGATTGCTACTGTCGGGGCTGATGTCCATTGGGTTCTAGGTGCTGGCGGGCGATCTTCGCGGAGCAACTGTTCTCCGCACGTGCTCTCCCTGCTAGTGCCTTTGAAACACTGGGCTTGACCAGCAGGCCGCAACTGAGTATGTGTAGCCGTGGGGGTGCCGTTCTCGCGGTGGTCAGTACAGCTGCTAGAGTAAGGATGCCCAGCCCAACGGCGGGAAAGTCGCGGAGATTCATCATGCCCAAATTAGTTGGCAGAAGACAGCACGAACACTCTGTAAACGTTGCGTTAGCGGAGGTACTTGATGGCTTCGGATACAAATGGAATGCACACGCGGAGCTTTTGGGTGCTTTCTCAGGAGAGCGTCGATCTGACATTCTCGTCACTTCTCCCTTGGCTCCACCGGTCGTTATTGAAGCAGAAGTGAAGGTTGACAACCAGGCCGCAAGACGGGCTGAGCAAGAAGCAAAGAGCCGCCTTGGGCTTAAGGTATCTCCCTGTCTCGGTGGTAGAGAGATTAGCACCTCGATCGCTTTGCTCTATCCTCCGCTTCCGGGTACTTCTTCACCCCAAGACATTCGAGAAGCTTTGAGGACAATTGATTTGGAGTACGCTCTATTTTACATTGATAATGACTCTCCCGTAATGAGGTTCCCTGACACTGGCTGGATTACAGGTAAAGCATTGGATCTTGCATCTTTACTCCACGTATCCAGGTTGCCTATCTGGCAGATTGATATGCTTGCTGAGAGTTTTGAAGACGCAATCATGAACGCGGCCGGTAAAATTGCAAACCACAAGAGCTCCAAGACGATTGGAACTAGTGTTGCCAACCTTATGAATCAAGTAAATGACGAGCAAGGGCAATCGTTAAGGATGGCGATGACAGTCTTGATGAACGCCTTGATTTTCCATGATGCTCTTAACGAGGCAGCACTAATGCTGCCCGGTTCTGATCGAATTGTTAGAAGCCCCGCTGACGCTCGAACACGTGGTGTTTTCTCACCCAGCAAGCTGTGTGATGAATGGGACGAAATTCTAAATATAAATTTTTGGCCCATTTTCAACATGTCAAAAGACATTGTTAAGGTGCTGCCAACTCCTTTGGCCACTGAAATTCTGGCGGAATTGTGGGAAACCGCCGAGTTCTTGATTTCTCAGGGTGCTACGTTGTCGCATGACGTCACGGGAATGGTGTTTCAGAGACTAATTGCTGATCGGCAATTCTTGGCCGCCTACTACACTCGCCCTGCCGCCGCAGCACTTTTGGCCGGTTTGGCAATTCCAAATTTCTACTGTGATTGGGCCAATGAAGGTACAGTGTCAAAATTGCGTATAGGTGACTTCGCTTGCGGGACAGGTACATTGTTGTCAACTGCTTACCAACGACTGCTTTTGCTTCATGAGCTGCATGGTGGAAATCCTTCTGCTATACACTCACGCATGATGATGGACGGTCTTGTTGGACTGGATGTACTACCGGTTGCCGTACATTTAACGGCAACAATGCTGGCAAATATGTATCCCGCTGAGACATTTGACCGTGAATGTATTATGAGGATGCCATTTGGATTTTACAAGTACGGCCCCTGTGTTGGCTCAATTGAATTACTCGCCGCTGACGATCGAAATTTCCGAGAGGCGTTGAAGGAAACTTCCGTAATACCTGGGCGAAAAGGCGAATTTGAAGCATACGATTTCAGTGAACGGATAGGCGACAATTTTGATATTGTCATTATGAATCCGCCGTTCACACGTTCAAATGACGATATCGAAGGTTCGATTTCACCCGTGTCGGCTATGAACTTCGATAAAGTACAGCAGAATATGCTGAACGATAGATTGAAGATGCTTACTGCGGATGGCAGCGGACACGGGCACGCTGGCCTTGCTTCACACTTCACAGAAATTGGCCATCGAAAGACAAAGCACGGAGGGAGACTTGCATTGGTGCTTCCGATGACAGCATTAACTGGAGACACCTGGCGGGATGTGAGGGGGCTTTGGCGAACATTCTACGCTGATATGGTGGTAATAATTATTGCGCAATCCAGAGATATTGATTGTGCCTTTTCCGCGGACACTGGCATGGCGGATTGCTTATTTGTTGGTACTAAAACGAAGAGAAAATTTTCCACGTCTCGCATTCACTGCGTGGTTTTGCACAAACGGCCGTCTGATACCGTTATTGGTTCCATGCTGGCTTCTGAAGTACAAAAACTGGTATCCCAAGGAACAGTACGCAGTCTTGAATCTGGACCATATGGTGGCACCGCACTGGAAATTGGCAATACGCGTTTTGGCGAGATTATTGAGTGCCCAATACCAGATAATGATGATGCTTGGCCTGTTGCGGGCGTTAGAGACCTTTCCATAATGCAAACAGCATATCAACTTCAAGGCGGCAGTGTTTGGATTGCGGGAATGTCGGAAGGGATTGAAATTCCAATTACGACTATTAGTAAGGTTGCAAAGCTAGGCTACTATCATCTATCAATAATTGGAAAGTCCATAAGCAAGAATAATGTTCCGCAAGGACCATTTGATTTGCTTGAAGGCTGCTCTAAGGGTGACGAATATCCCGCTTTGTGGAATCACGACGCACGAAGGGAAAGATCGTTAACTATTGAGCCTTGGCACCACTTGAAAGTACGGCAAGCAGAAGGAGTATCCAATGATACACTACAGCAAATGGTGGACAAGATCATGCAGCGGGCATCTAGAGTTCACTACAATTGTGATTTACGCTATAATTCACAGTCAACAATTGTGCAATTTACAAAAAGACGTACAGTAGGAGGCAGAGCATGGCCAAATGTGGTGTTTGCAAATGAAACACATGAGTATGTTTTTTCATTGTGGTGCAATTCAACACTTGGACTGCTATGTCACTGGTGGATGTCAAATAAGGCGCAGTCGGGACGTGGTACTTCGTCTCATGATACTATTAAGAGCTTTCCAACTCTACACTTGAACGCGTTGAATGACAAACAGCTGTCTACCGCAAAGGAGTTGTTTAAGGAACTGGAGACAGAACGTTTCCTGCCGTATAATCAAATTGACGAAGATGAAGCGAGACAAAAATTGGACAAAGTACTTTTAGTGGACGTACTTGGATTACCGGGATCACTTTGCGAAGTAGACGGTCCGATGGATGTACTTCGGCGTAAGATTTCGATGGAGCCGAAGATACACGGGAACAAGAAGACAAAACTGCTGTTTTCAAAAGATGGAGAGAAAATCCGAAAGTTATCGGACGCTGAGCTTTCCGAGGCATACGTCTAAATTCCACGGGTTTCGTTTTTACCACAGGTCGCAAGCAAACCCCCGTGCCACAGTGGAAGAATCAGCGAGGAGGAATAATATAGCAGCCCAACGGAAGGGTTGCGTTTGGCCCAGATAATGGTACTCCATAGGTATAACAACGGAGAACCGTCATGACCAAAAGGCTACCATCACCCGACCCAAGGAAAACGCTACCTGTACACCAGCGTCAATGGCAGGACGAATCCTGAAGAGGAAACAGCCGGCGAATGCCCGATTGCCGGGGAACTACCGAAGCCATCTCTTTCCGTCGCTCCCGTCCATCCGCCAAACATCTCTTCCAGCGCAGCCAAGGAGGATGGGGCAGCGGGCGAGTCTGCATCTACAGGAATGGCTTCTGGGGCATCGGCGGTGTCGGTGCCTGTCGCCGTGAAGTAGGCTTCGACTCGCACGGTTTCGCCGCCAGCCAAGACAAGCACAAGGTCTTCACCATTGTGGAGCCACTACTGCATAGCTCCGAAGTCCGGTAAGTGCTGAATGCCAATGCTTTCCAACGCCAGAGATGGCACTTCCACGAACTCGGGAGGTTCGTGGGTTTCGGTGAGAATCCACATGATGCAAATCCTACAAAGTCGGCCTAGCCCATGTCAATGTCTCGTGTCGGTATGGGGGCTTCTGTGAGGTGTGCCAAGCTGCAAGGTGTCAGGCTGGGCCATGACCGGTTGTCGCTAGGCGATTGCGGCGACTGGCGACTCAGTGCTGGCAAGCAAGGCCGAGGAGACGCGAGACTGCACCTTTGCCGGAAAGTACCGCAGGTAGTGCGAGAGCCACCAGTATGGTCCAGTCAGCGGTGTGCTGCGCATCGGAGGAGCTGGATGGCCAGCAAGGCTGGCGGAGCGGGAGGGATTCGAACCCTCGAGGCGGCTCAACACCGCCTACTCCCTTAGCAGGGGAGCGCCTTCAACCACTCGGCCACCACTCCGTACCCAGAGGATGCACCCCGCTCAGGCAGATGTCAAGCCGGCGAGGGGATCGCTCCAGCGGCATGGTCCCGTCCGCACTGCATCCGGGCAACGCGCCGTCGGCACCCGCATCCAGCGGGGGCAGTGCCCCGAGCTCAGCAGTACTGCCGAAACCGCTCCACCACCGTGTCGAGTACCTCCGCCGGGTCGCGCTTCCACCAGTCCTCGGCGGAAAACACCTCCACCTCGCACAGGCCCGTGTAGCCTGCCTCCTCCTCCACCGCCGCCCGTATGGCCTTCAGGTCGGCCACGCCGTCTCCCATCATTCCCCGGTCCAGCAGCATGTGGCTGGTGTTCTCCAGCCAGTCGCAAAGGTGGTAGCCGAAGACCCTGCCCCGGGCTTCGCGCAGGCTTTCGGCAAGCGTGGTGTCCCACCAGACGTGGTAGACGTCTACGGCGACGCCGACGTTGCTGGCGCCCACCATGTCGCATACGGCAAGGGCGTCGCGCACGGTCATCAGCACGGTGCGGTTGCCGCCAAACATCGGATTCAGCGGCTCCAGCGCCAGCCGCACGTTCCGCTCCGCCGCGTACTCCGCGTGGTCGCCAACTCGACTCGCCAGCTTCATTTGGCTTGCTGCCAGCCCCTTGCTGCCGGGCTGGGTTCCGCCGGTAACGATGGTCAGCACCGTGGTTCCCAGCTCGGCGGCCATGTCGATGCTGGCCTTCACCGCATCGTCCGACCCGGCCTCGGATCCTGTCAGGTAGGGAGTCCGGCAAAGGCCGGTGACTTCCATGCCGTTCGCCCGCACCCGCTCGCCGATTTCCTTCGCACGCCCGCCAATCTCGCGAGTCCAGAACACGATGCCGCCGTAGCCCCGCTCGGCGCAGGCGTCGATGACTCGCTCGGGCGGCCATCCCGCGCCATGGCCGTCAAGGTTGTGGCCAAGGGTCGCGGTGTTGAGTGCTAGCGCCGAGTGGTCCGAGGAGAAGTCGCGCATCATCCAACGCCGTACATCGCCAGCATCTGCCGCATGCGCGCCACCGCCATCTCCGGGTCGCGCAGCGACCCGCATTGGTCAGCCAGACGGAAGATCTCGGTGAAGTAGGGCAGGGGGCGCATGGACTGCGCACCGCCGAGCATCACGAAATGGTCCTGGAAGCCGTTGAGCCAGGCGAGAAACACCACGCCTGTCTTGTAGTGCCGGGTAGGAGCGCGGAAGATCAGCCGGGCCAGCGGCACCGTCGGGTCAAGGACGTCCCTGAAACCCTTCGCGTCGCCCTCTCCAAGCAGGCTGACCGCGCGGGCGGCGGCGGCGGCAAGCGGGTCGAAGATGCCCAGCAGCGCATGGGAGTAGCCCTGGTCGTCGCCCTCGACCAGCTCCGGGTAGTTGAAGTCGTCTCCAGTGTACATCTTCACCGTTTCAGGCAGGCGCCGGCGCAGGACGATCTCCTTGTCCTTGTCGAGCAGGGAAATCTTGATGCCGTCGACCTTGGCCGCGCTTTCCTCGATGATCGACAGCGCGGTTTCCGATGTCTCCTCGAAACTGTTTCCGCCCCAGTAGCCGACCAGCTGCGGATCGAACATATCCCCCAGCCAGTGCAGGATTACCGGGTGGTCGCAGGCTGCCAGCACTTCGCGGTAGACGCGGCGGTAGTCGTCGGCGGATTCCGCCACCCGGGCAAGGGCGCGGCTTGCCATAACCACCACCCGCGCGTCCAGGCTCTGAATCGCCTCCAGCTGCTCCATGTAGGCGCGGATGACGTCATCCACCGTACGCGCCTCGGCGGGGTCGAGATGGTCCGTGCCGCAGCCGTTGGCGACCAGCGCGTCTGGCAGGTCTTGGCGGGTGCGGCGGATAAGCTCCAGCGCGCCCTTCCAGTCGAGTCCCATGCCCCGCTGCGCCGTGTCCATCGCCTCGGCGATGCCGAGGCCGAGGCCGTGAAGATGGCGGCGAAACCTGAGCGTCGCCTCCCAGTCCACCGCAGCCGCGCCGTCGGGGTCGCTGTCGCTGCATGGATCCGCCACGACATGGGCGGCGGCATAGACGATTCTGGCCGGGCTGTCGGGCAGGCGCGTCTCTGGCAGAGGAGATCCGGCAAGCTCGTACTCGGCCATGGCGCCGGAGGAGTCGGGCAGGGCGATCTTCATGGCGGTTTTCTCAGAAGCGCGGCACCAGCATGCCGCCGTCGGCCGAAATCGCCTGGCCGGTGGTGTAGGGAATTCTGCCGCTGGCGATGGAGGCGACGATGGCGCCCATCTCCTCGGGCTGGCCGACGCGCGGGATCAGGGTCAGTCCCGCCTCGGCGCGCTCCTGATACTGGGCGATGACGGCAGCGGTCATGTCGGTGGCGATGAGGCCCGGCTGCACGTCGAACACCGCGATGCCCTCCCGCGCCAGCCGCACCGCCCACGCCTTGGAGGCCATGGCCGCCGCCGCCTTGGACACGCAGTACTCCAGCCGCGGCACGGCGACGGCGACGGCGTTGGCGGAGGTGACGTTGACGATGGAGTGATAGGCGTCCGGGTCGCGCTCCCGCGCCAGAAGGCGCCTGGCGAACGCCTGCGTGAGGAAAAACATGGCCTTGGTGTTGACCGCCAGGCAGCGGTCGTAGCTGGCCTCGGTGATGTCCAGGGGGTCGCCGCGGTTCAGCACGCTGACGCCGGCGTTGTTGACGAGGGTCGTCAATGGCCCGATGGCTTCCTCGACTTCGCCAAGGATTCGCTCGTGCAGGCCGATGTCGGCCACGTCAAACGGCGCCGCGCAAGCCTCCGCGCCCTCGGCCCGCACCGCCTCCACCGTCGCCTCCAGCGTTTCGTTCGGGGTGGAGCCGTTGACGGCGACCGCAAAACCCTCCCGCGCCAGGGCAAGGGCGGCGGCGCGGCCAATGCCCCGGCTGGAGCCGGTTACCAGCGCGGCGCCGCGGCTCACGGGGCGGCTCCCTTGGAGAGAAGTTCACGGGCGATGATCATGCGCTGTATCTGGCTGGTGCCCTCGTAGATCTGGCAGATCTTGGCGTCGCGGTAGAGGCGCTCAACCTCGAAGCCGCGAATATACCCCGAACCGCCAAACACCTGCACCGCGTCCGCCGTGCGCTGCACCGCCATGTCGCCGGCGAAGCACTTGGCCATCGCGCAGTGTCGGGTGGCGTCGGCGCCGGCGTCAATGCGGCTGGCGGCGCTGTGCACCAGCAGCCTTGCCGCCTCCACGTCCTTGGCGATGTCGGCCAGCAGCCACTGCACGCCCTGAAACTCCGCCACCGCCCTGTCGAACTGCCGCCGCTGCGCCGCGTAGTCCACCGCCGCCTCCAGCCCGGCCTGGCCGATGCCGACCGCCAGCGCGGCGATGCCGACGCGGCCCTTGTCGAGCGCTCCCATCATCATGTGAAACCCGCGGCCCTCGTCGCCCAGCAGGGCGCCGGGCGGAAGATGCACCCCCTCGAACGTCAGCGCCCCGACTGGACTGGCGCGCTGGCCCATCTTGGACTCCTTCGGCCCCCGGCTGACGCCCTTGGCGTGAAGGTCGACGATGAACACCGACATGCCGCGGTGGCCGGCCTCGGGATCCGTGCGGGCAAGGACGAAGCCGACGTCGGCGACGGGGGCGTTGTGGATCCAGATCTTGCCGCCGTCGAGCACCCAGCCGTCGCCTTCGCGCCGCGCCGCGGTGCGGATGCCGGCCACGTCGGAGCCGGCCTCGGGCTCGGTGATGCAGTAGGCGGGGCGGGTGGTCGCGGCCAGCAGCCCGGGCAGCCACTGCCGCCGCTGGTCGTCGGTACCGTGCCGCACCAGCAGCGTGGAGACCAGCTCGACCAGGCCGCACTGGTCGGCCACCGAGGCGTAGCCCCGCGACAGCTCTTCCATGACCAGCGCGTAGGCGAGCGTGTCGAGGCCCGGGCCGCCCATCTCCTCGGGGACGCAGATGCCGAACAGGCCCAGCGCCGCCATCCGCCCGTAGATGTCCGCCGGGAACGTCTCGCTCCGGTCCAGCTCCTCCGCCGCCGGGCGAATCGCCTCGTCGGCGAACCGCCGCGCCATCGCCCGCAGATGCTCGTGGGTTTCCGTCAGGTACATGGAGACTCCGGTAACTGTATGGTTACCAATAGCGGCGGGGCGGCGCGGGTCAAGGACTTGGCCAGCTTGCGCCATCGCCGCGACCGTAGTCAATTAACCCCATGGTTACTTGAGGCAGGCGGCGAGGGAGGAAACCATGCAGCCAGGCGAACGGGTACGGCTCGGCCGGGTCGATCTGGAGGTTACCGCCTTCGGATTCGGCACGGCTCCGGTCGGCAACATCTTCCGCGAAATCGACGAGGCGACCTCCGACGCGATGTTTCAGGAGGCGTGGAACAGCGGCATCCGCTTCTACGACACCGCGCCGATGTACGGCCACGGCCTTTCCGAGCTGCGCACGGGCTACAGCCTGCGCTGGAAGGAGCGCGACGACTTCGTGCTTTCCTCCAAGGTGGGACGGCTGCTTCGCCCGGCTCGCAAGGCGGACATCGACTACGCGCCTTGGGTCAACGCCGGCCGTTTCGCCATCGAGTTCGACTACACCTACGATGGCACCATGCGCTCCTTTGAGGACTGCCTGCAGCGGCTGGCCCTGGAGCGGATGGACATCTGCTTCATTCATGACATCGACCGCTTCTCCCGCGGCGACGCGCAGCCGGAGGTGTTCGAGCAGGCGATGGACGGCTCGTGGCGGGCGCTGTCCGACCTGCGCGACCAGGGCGTGGTCAAGGCCATCGGCGTCGGCGTCAACGAGTGGGAAGTCTGCCATGCGGCGCTGGAGCGCCATGACTTCGACTGCTTTCTTCTGGCGGGCCGCTACACCCTGCTGGAGCAGGAGGCCCTCGACAGGTTTCTGCCGCTGTGCGAGCAGCGCGGCGCGGCGGTGGTGGTGGGCGGCGGCTTCAACTCGGGCATTCTCGCCACTGGCGCGAAGGAAGGCGCCAAGTACAACTATTCCCCGGCGCCGCCGGCGGTCATGGAGAAGGTGGCCAGGATCGAGGCCGTCTGCGCCGGCCACGGCGTGCCGCTGCCCGCAGCCGCGCTGCAGTTTGTGGTGGCCCATCCGGCGATACCGAGCTTCATCGCCGGCACCCGCACCGTCGAGCAGCTGCGGCAGAATCTCGACTGGTTTAGCCATCCCATTCCCGCCGACTTCTGGACGGAACTGAAGAGCGAAGGGCTGCTGCGCGAGGACGCGCCTGTGCCGGAGTGATGTCAGCGGGCCGCCAGCTGGGACCCGGCCGCTACGGCCTTGGCCAGCTGAAGGAGGGCGACTGGATCGCCACCCCGGTACGCCAGGTAACCGGCGAGATGGTGGACTCGTTCGCCGAGCTGACCGGCGACAGGTTCGAGATTCACATGGACCAGGAGGCCGCCCGCAGCCGCGGGTTTGGCGGTCGGGTCGCGCATGGCCTGCTGGTGCAGTCGGTGGTCGATGGCCTCAAGAACCAGACCAGGGCGCAGTTCGACGCGGTCGCCTCGCTTGGCTGGGACTGGGAGTTCGCGGCGCCGGTGCTTGTCGGCGACTCCGTCCGGGCCCGCATCGAGGTACGGGAGCTGCGGCCTACGTCCAATCCGCAGCGGGGCATTGTCCTGCTGGACATACGCGTCACCAACCAGCGGGGAGAGACGGTGCAGAAGGGCGTCAACCGCCTCATGGTGCTGGCCGAACCCGGCGAGGGAACCGCCTGATCGCCTCTCTTTGGCCATGGGGTTCATGGCGGCGCGGGGATCAAGCATACGGCCCTTTCAAGGACAGAAAGGGCTGCTTTGGCGGAAGTAACCGTTTGGTGTATTATGCTGGCTGCCGGGGCGCAAGGCGCGGCCGGATACCAGCGGCGGGGACGGCATGAGCGTGTATTTCCAGAAGACCTACCAGCGCGCCTTCGGCACGTTTCCCCTGCGCGGCGACGAGCTTCGCGGGGCGACGCTGGCGGCGGTCGAGGCGGGATGGCGCGCGTTTGACACTGCGCAGTGGTACGGCAACGAGGCCGTGCTGGGACAGGCCCTCAGGGATGCCGGCCTGCCCCGCGACGACATGTGCATCACCACCAAGGTCAAGCCCGACAATCTGTCGGAGGAACTGTTTCTGCCCTCGGTCGAACAAAGCCTGAAAAATTTGCAGGTGGAGCGGGTTGACGTGCTGCTGCTTCACTGGCCGCCGGCGGATGGCGATGTCAGCCTTTCTCTGGAGCTGCTGCAGCGCGCCTACGACAAGGGGATGGCGGCGAACGTCGGCGTCTCCAACTACACCGCGCGCATGATGCGGGAGGCTCGGGCCGCCCTCGACGCGCCCATCGCCGCCAACCAGGTGGAATTTCACCCGCTGCTCAACCAGGACAGGCTGCTGGCGGCGGCGGTCGAGACCGGCATACCGCTTACTTCTTACTGCTCGGTCGCCCGCGGCGAGGCCCTGCGGCGGCCCGTACTGTCAGAAATCGGCGAAGCGCATGGCAAGTCGGCGGCGCAGGCGGCGCTGCGATGGATACTCCAAAAGGGCGTCGGCTTGACCGTCATGTCCACCAAGCCCGCCAACATCAGGGCCAATTTCGACATCATGGACTTCACGCTGTCCTCGGAGGAGATGGCGCGAATCGACGCTCTGACAGCCGAAAACCACCGCATCGTCGGCAAAGCCGCCGTGCCCTTCGCGCCAGACTTCGACTGAGCGGGGCAGCCTGCAGGGACGGCCTCCTCAGCGGTTGCCGCATACTATCTCCGCTGCCCTCTCGCCGGTCATTACCGTTGCCGTGCAGGCGTTACCGCCAATAATGATGGGCATGGTCGATCTGTCTTCAACCAAGTTCCACGCCAGATGAAACAGTAACCCGCTTCCAAGGAAGCGGTACCCGTCAGCCTGCATTGTGCCCGTTGAACACCGCATCAAGCGTTGGAGCGTTGACCGACATAACCGTCCAGCGGTCGAGCTGAGGTGCGTCAGCAGTGCCGATCATGCTCCGCACCTCGTCCGGCAATCCCCCGAACCGGGCCTCTAGATAGCGGGTCAGACATTCGGTTTTGCCTTCAATGATGCCTTTGGCCCTGCCCTCGGCCTCGCCTTCGGCCCTGAGCACTTCTCCATGTGTTTGCATGAATGGCCTCCCGTTCAGCAGCGCTGGCTCTGCTGGTTCCTTTGCCGCCTCGACCGGGACCACTCCCAATGAGTCGGTACCGGTCAGCTCGCGTCGTGCCCGTTGATCACCGCATCGAGCGTTGGCGCGTTGGCCGCCTTGACCGCCCAACGGTCGAGCTGCGGCGCGTCGGCGGTGCCGATCATGTCCCGCACCTCCTCAGGCAAGGTTCCAAAACGGGATTCCAGCACGAGGGTCAGAGTACGTACCACGCCTTCGGCCTTGCCTTCTGCTCTGAGCGAGTCCCCAAATGTTTGCATCGTGTACTTCCCTTCAGCAGGGTTGGCGTCGTTGCCACCGAGCCACCTCGACCGGAACCGCTCCCCAATGAATGGGGCCGGTCAGCTCGCGTCGTACCCGTTGATCACCGCATCAAGCGTTGGCGCGTTGGCCGCCTTGACCGCCCAACGGTCGAGCTGCGGCGCGTCGGCAGTGCCGATCATGTCCCGCACCTCCTCGGGCAGGGGTCCAAAACGGGATTCCAGCACGAGGGTCAGAGTACGTACCACGCCTTCGGCCTTGCCTTCGGCCTTGCCTTCGGCTCTGAGCGAGTCTCCAAATGTTTGCATCATGTCCTCCCTGTTCACAGGCAGTTCCGTGCAGAGCACATCCACAACTTCATCTATACGGCTTTTCGCGGCAGTGTCAACCACGTACCGCGGCAGTGGCTCTAACAGATCCGACCCGGGCGGCAGCAGCCGGATAATGCGCGTGTACTCCTTCCTGACATCCAGATTCTCCTGCCCGGCAAACTTCATCGTCAGCAGGCCGGAGGCAAGGTCATCGTTGGCCTGAAGGATTCTCTTGACCGGCAGAGCAGCCAGGTCCACGGGATGGTAGATGAACTCAGGCTGCCACTTCTCCAGCGGCCCGCTGAATGATATCGCCTCGCGCAGAGACAGCAGCTCCTTCCAGGGCAGGTTGCCCGTATGGAGGAGAATCACGACGATTGGGGGAAGCGCCCGAAGCCGCTCCGCTTTGCCGTCAGCCCAGTCAAGCCAGATTCTGCTCAGATAGCCATGCATCTGCAGCGGCGCGAACGGGTCATTGAAAGACTTCAGTTCAATCATCGAAATGTACTCGGGAGGCCGTCCGTTCACCGTCTCCACGTCGTACAGCAGGTCAGCTGCGCTGCTGCCCAGGTCGGGATGGATGAAGAGGGATGGCCTCCGCCTGATGGTCTTGACGTTTCCCGCCGTCTCCTTGGGGCCGAAGACGTTGTGAAAATTCTTGGCGCGGTCGGTTGTGCCCAGCACCAGCCGTGCCCACTTGTCGTGGGGATGATGGATGCTCTTCACCGTTGCCTGCTGGCCAGCGTCCTCGCTGTCTTGGCAATGTTCGGCTTGCGTGTCGGTGGTCATAGCGGTTTCTCCATGCTGCAGTTGCCGTCTCACTGTAGCAGCAGACAGCATGGACGCAATCCCTCCGGGGGATAATTCCTGAAAATTCCCGCAACAACGAAAAAACGAACATTAAGGGAACAATGCACGAACATATAGCAAACAAACATGTCTACATGGCCAAGTTGTGATGTTTTTCGGACTTTCTCCCTTTGCCGTTGTTGGCCTAACCTGTCAAGCCTGTCCGCTGTTCGGCCAGACAGGCATGGCGCGAATCGATGTCCTCAACGCCGCACCTTCGGCAAAGCGGCCGCGTCCTTCGAGTTGGGCTCCGGCTGGGCGGGGCGGTTTGCGGGTTGGTACCTCAGCGGTTGCCGCGCACCATCTCCGCCGCCTTTTCGCCAATCATCACCGTCGCGGCGTTGGTGTTGCTGCCGACGATGCTGGGCATGGTCGAGCTGTCGCACACCCGCAGGGCGTCGATTCCGCGCACTCTCAGATTCGGGTCGACGACCGCCATCTCGTCCGCTCCCATGCGGCAGGTGCAGGTGGGGTGGTAGGACGTGCGCCCGTAGCGGCGGGTGTACTCCTCGAAGTCCTGCTGGCTGCGGACGCTGTCGTCGGGAAAGCGCACCTTGCGAATGTGCTTCCGCAGCGACGGCTGCTCGAAAATTTCGCGGCTGATTTTCACGCCCTCGGAGGACACCCGCGGGTCGTCGGGGTGTCCAAGAAAATTTGGATCCACCACGGCCGGGTCGGCGGGGTCGGCGGAGCGCAGCCGCACGGTGCCGCGGGCCTTGGGCCGCAGCGTGTAGCTGTTGAGGGTGATGCCCGCCGCGCCCTTGGGCACGCTGGGGACGCCGGTCTCGGCGCCGGCTCCGGCGAGAAAGTGAAACTGCAGCTCCGGCGCGGGCTGGCCGCGGTCGGCGTACCAGAAGGCCCCGCCCTCGACCACGTTGGAGGTGATGGGACCGGTGCCGAACGCGTAGTACTGGAACGCCGCCGAGACCATGCCCAGCGGATTGTCGTAGCGGTTGAGGCTGTTGCGGTCCTTGATCTCGGCGACGATGTCGACGCCGAAATGGTCGGTGAGGTTCTGGCCGACGCCTGGCAGGTGGTGCACCGTCTCCACCCCGGTTTCCCGCAGGTGGTCGGCGGGACCGATACCCGACAGCATCAGCAGCTTGGGCGTGCCGATGGCGCCGGCGGTCATCAGCACCTCGCCTTCGGCGCGGGCAACGGCGGCGCTGCCGTTGGACCGCAGATACTCGACTCCGGTGGCCCGGCCGCCCTCCACCAGCACGCGCCGTGCAAGGCAGCGGGTTTCCACCGTCAGGTTGGCGCGGCCCAGTGCCGGACGCAGGTAGCCGGTGGCGGTCGAGCAGCGGCGCCCGCCGCGGGTGGTGGTCTGGTAGATCCCCGCGCCTTCCTGCGCGGCGCCGTTGAAGTCGGGGTTGTGGGGCAGCCCGTACTCCATGCATGCCTGGACGAACGCCTGGGTCATGGGCTGCGGGCTGGGGATGTTGGAGACGGCCAGCTCGCCCTCGGTGCCGTGGAGGTCGCCGGACAGAAACGTGTTGCCCTCGGCGCGCAGGAAGTACGGAAACACCTCCCTGAAGGACCATCCCTCGGCGCCCTCGTCGCGGGCCCAGCGGTCGTAGTCGGTCGGATGCCCGCGGGTGTAGACCTCGGCGTTGATGGAGGAGCCGCCGCCGATGACCCGTCCCTGGGCGTAGGGGATTTCCCGCCCGTTGGCGCTGGCCTGCGGCGCGGTGGCGAGGCCCCAGGTGCGCGGCCCGGCGGTCAGCTTGGCGAATCCGATGGGCATGTGGATCAGCGGATGGCGGTCCCAGCCGCCCGCCTCCAGCAGCAGCACGCGGCGGGAGGGATCCTCGCTGAGGCGGTTGGCCAGCACGCAGCCGGCGGAGCCGCCGCCGACGATGACGAAGTCGTATTCGGCGCCTGCCATGGCCGCGTCCCTATTTGACGATGCGCATTTTGCTGCGGTCGATGGTCGCGGCGATGGCGATGATGAGGATGATGCCGAAGACCATCTGCTGCATGGTCGCGTCGATTTCGAAGTACAGCATCGACGAGCGGATCACCGCGACGATGAGGGCCCCGATCAGGGTGTTGACGACGCCGCCCACGCCGCCCGTCAGGGGCGTGCCGCCGACCAGCACGGCGACGATGGCGGGGAGCAGGAAACCGTTGGCCAGCGTCGGCGAGCCGCCGGACAGCTTGACCGCGAACATCAGCCCGGCGATGGCCGCCATGGCGCCGGAGACCGCGAACGCCAGCGTCTTGACGCGGGTGACGTTGATGCCCGAGGCGATCGCGGCCGGCTCGCCGGCGCCCACCGCCTTGAGGGCCCGGCCGAAGGTGGTCCTCGCCTGCACCAGCCACATGGCCAGCAGCAGGGCCAGGCCGACGAGCAGCTCGTGGGGGATGCCGAAGCTGCTGCCGACCATCCAGCCGTAGGTGCTGTCGCGCAGCGTCGCGTCCATGTAGAGGGCCCGCTGGCCCGACAGGTACTGGGCGGTGGAGTAGGCGACGCCGCCGATGGCCAGGGTGGAGACGAAGGAGGGCACGCGCAGCTTGGTGGTGACCAGGCCCGAGGCGGCGCCGAAGGCGAAGCCGGCGGCGATGCAGACCAGGGCGGCGGAGACGCCGAGAAACGGCAGGGTGACGGTGGCGACGACGGTGGTCATGTTGGCGATGGACTGGGCCGAGAGGTCGATGCCGCCGATGTAGATGGCGAAGGTCATGCCCAGGGCCATGATGAACAGGGGCATGATGTCGCCGGCCAGCGACAGCAGGTTGCGCGGCAGCAGGAAATTGCTGTCGGCGGCGCCGACGATCAGCACCAGCGCCAGCAGGGTGGCCCAGGGCAGGTGCGGCTTGATTCGCTCGATGGTCGCCGGGTTCATGGTCCGCTCATGTCATGTGGTGGACGAGGTCGAAAAGCGAGGGCTTGTCGCCGGGGCCGCCGCGGTACAGCTTCTGCGCCCGGCCGTCCTTGACCACCAGAATGGTGTGGGCCAGGCCGATGGACTCCTCGAGGGTGTCCGCCACCAGCAGCACGCCCGCGCCAGCCTCGCACATGTCGCGCACCATGTCGTAGACGTCCTCCTTGACGCCGATGTCGAGGCCGCGAGTGGGATGGTCGAGCAGAAAGATGTCCGATCCTCCCGACCGCCACTTCGCCAGCACCACCTTCTGCTGGTTGCCGCCCGACAGCCCGCCGCAGTCGCGGACGATGGAGGGGGTCTTGATCGACAGCCGGTCGACCCACGACTGGGCCAGCGTCCGCTCCTGGCCGATTCGCAGGACGCCCGCGGTCGAATAGCGCCCCAGCTGGCTGAGGGTCATGTTCTCGTAGACGTTCATGCCGCCGACGATGCCCTCGACCTTGCGCTCGCGCGGCACGTAGCCGAAGCCCAGCTCGACCCCGCCGTGGGGGTCGAACGATTCCCGCCGCCTGCCCCGCACCGTGACCGCGCCCGCAGTGGGCCGGTCGAGGCCGAAGGCGGCGCGCAGGATGGCGCCCCGTCCGGAGCCCTCGGCGCCGACCAGGCACAGCACCTCGCCGGCGTGCAGGTCGAAGCTGATGTCCTCGAAATGGCCGGCGAGGGAGACCCGGTCGAAGCGGAGCAGGCTGCTGCTCTCGTCGTAGGGCTTCTGCCGCCACTCGCGGTAGTACTCCTTCTGGACGTCCCGCCCGACCATCTTGTGCTGGATGCCGTCGATGTCGGCGTCGCCGTGGTCGACCACGTCGACCATCTCGCCGTCCTTCATGACGTAGATGCGGTCGCTGACCTCCAGCACCTCGTCGACGCGGTGGCTGACGAAGATGAACGAGGCCCGGCTGGTCAGCTCGCGCACCAGCTGGAACAGCAGCTCCACCTCCTCCCGGGCCAGCACGGACGTGGGCTCGTCGAGCAGGATGACCAGGTCGCCGTCGACGCGCTCCTCGAGGGTCAGCACCTTGGCCAGCTCCACCAGCTGCCGCTGAGCGAAGGACAGCCTGGACGTGACGGTCGAGGGGTCGATGTCCATCTTCACCTTTGCCAGCTGGTGGCGGGCGGCCCTTGCCATGGCCTTCCAGTTGATCACGCCGAAGCGCACGAACTGCCGCTCGAAGCCGAGGAAGATGTTTTCCATCACCGTCAGGTTGGCGATGAGCGACTGCTCCTGGAACACCATGCCGATGCCGCGCTCCATCGCCTGGCGCGGGTTCTGGAACCGCACCGCCTCGCCGTCGATGGTGACCGTGCCGCCGTCGGGCTGGTGGGCGCCGTAGATGACCTTCATCAGCGTCGACTTGCCGGCGCCGTTCTCGCCGACGAGGCCGACGATTTCGCCGCGCCGCACCTCGAAGTCCACCGCCTTGAGCGCGTGGACGCCGGGAAACCGCTTGTCGACCTGGTTCAGCCTGTACATGGCGCTACTTGACCACGCCGGCGGCCCGGCCGGTGGACAGCGCCACCGCCGCGATGACCAGCAGTCCCAGCACGCCGTCCTGCACGTAGCCCGGCAGGCCGATGACCACCATGCCGTTGCCGATGACGTTGACGACGAGGACGCCGACGAGGGTGTTCCAGACACCTCCGATGCCGCCCCACAGCGCCGTGCCGCCGACCACCACCGAGGTGATGGCCATGAACATGAAGTTGCTGCCGGTCAGCGTCTCGGCGATGCCGATTCGGCCAACGGCCAGCAGGCCGCCCACCGCGTAGAAGGCCCCGGCGAGCATGAAGCCCAGGATGCGCACGCGGTTGACGTTGAGGCCCGATGCGTGGGCCAGCTCCTCGCCGCCGCCCACCGCGTAGAAGTTGCGGCCCAGGGCGGTGCGCGACTGGATGAACCAGCCGACAAGGAGGAAGGCGAGGGCCACGTAGACCATGACGGGAAAGCCGAACCAGCGCTCGGTGAGCAGGCCGCGGAACGTGGGGTCGCCGATGCGGATGCGGTCGCCGCCGGTGAGCAGCAGGGCCAGGCCGGTGCCGACGAAGCCCATGGCGAGCGAGGCCATGAAGGAGGGGATTCGCAGCTTGACGTGGACCAGGCCGTTGACCAGCCCGATCGCCGCGCCGACCACGAGGGCGAGGGGAATCGACAGCCAGGCCATGCTGAGCACCGTGCCGCCCAGGGCGAGGAAGGCGAAGGCGAAGATCACCGCCGAGGCCGAGACGGTGCCCTCCATCGACAGGTCGATGGAGCCCATGACGATGATGAAGGTGACGCCGGTCGCCACCATCAGCGCGGGGGCGGCGGCGATGGCGATGCGGGCGAGGTTGCGCGGCGACAGGAAGCGCGGCTCCAGCGCCGCGAACAGCAGCACCAGGACCAGTAGCACGATGAGCGGGGCCCACTTGACGAGGGCCTCCCGGGTCAGGATGCCTTCCAAAAGGCTACCCCCAGGCGAGAAGGGCGGCGATGCCGGGGCGCGGCCGCCCGAAGGCGGCCGCGCCCGCGGGTCTTAGTTTAGTTGTACTGGATCTGGCCGTTGGTGGGGCCCCAGAAGTCCGACCAGTCGTAGGACGGCGTGCTGTCCAGATACGTCGCCTTGAACGACCGCGCGTCGTCGGGCGTGACCATGACGGACGGCCCGTAGAACTCGCGGTGCGCCCGCGGCTCGTCGGACGGCTTGAAGGCGCCGGTCGCCGCGTGGTAGGCGAGCGAGGCGGTGATGCCGCCGCTCCAGTGGGGGTTGGTGAAGACGGTCGCCAGCAGCTTGCCCTCGGCGGCCAGGTTGACCGCCTCGGGAATGGCGTCGTAGGCGACGATCGGCATGTCGAGGATGCCCTCGGCCCGCAGCGCCTCGAGCGCGCCGATGGCGATGGAGTCGTTGGCGCAGTGCACGCCGGTGATCGAGTCGCCGAAGCGGGTGAGGAAGCCCGACATCACCTGGTTGGCCTTCTGGGTGTCCCAGTCGGCCGGCTCCGAGGCCAGCAGCTCGACGTTGGGATAGTCCTTCAGGGCTTCCTTGAGGCCCTGCAGCCGCTCGATGGCCGGGTTGTTGGAGGGGATGCCGCCGATGTGGACGACGCCGCCCTTGCCGCCCATCGCCTCGAGCAGAAGGAGGGACGCCTCCTTGGAGGGCCTGACGTCCGACCATGTCATGTGGCTGACATAGTGGTCGCCGAAATCCCACGGATGCAGGTCGTCGGTCTTGTTCCAGATGGTCGAGACATAGCCCTCGGCGTCGGCGACGGCCTCCACCACCGGGCGGCAGTTGGGGGCGTCGTTGGTATCGATGGCCAGCGCCAGCTCGCCGTTGGTGCGGGAGAGCAGCGCCTTGACGTCGGACAGCGACTTCTCCGAGGAGCCCTCGTTGATCAGGTGGACGAGGTCGTCCTTGCTCTTGCCGAGGCTCTCGACGAACGACTCGCCGCCCGAAACGATCGAGTTCCAGTAGGCGTTGGTGCGGTTGCGGTAGCTCCAGGCGATGGTCGGGTCGGAAATGGCCGCGCGGGCCACGCCCGGGCCGAAGACTCCGGCCGCCGCGATGCCGCCGAGGCCGGCGGCAGAGGCAAGCAGGAAGTTGCGGCGGTCAACCTTCTCCTGCTCGATGAACTTCTTGATGAATGACATGGATTCCTCCACTGATGCGCCCTGACGGTCGGAGCGCCCCGCAGCGGGGCACCGGGTCAAGTGCGGCTAGACTGGGTTGACGCGCCCGTCCAGGGACGGCGCGAATGCACCAACAGGTTACTTGACTGCTTGGCGCGCTGTCAAGCGGCGGGCTACCCTGCAGGCGGGGCCTGCGCACGGTCTGGCGGGAGCGGCATGGCAATGGCGGAACGGCAGAGAGGGCGGCAGCCTGCGGCGGCGCCGCGCTCCAAGGCGCCGCGCAACGCGGAGAGGACGCGGGCGCGGATACTGGCGGCGGCCAGGACGGAGTTTGCCAGCAAGGGACTGGGCGGCGCTCGGGTGGACGCCATCGCCGAGCGGGCCAACGCCAACAAGCGGATGATCTACCACTACTTCGGCAGCAAGGAGGATCTCTTCCGCAAGGTGGTCGAGACGGCCTACGCCGACATCCGCAGCTACGAGCAGAAGCTGGACATCGAGCATCTGCCCGCCCGCGACGCGCTTGAGCAGCTGGTGCGCTTTACCTGGGACTATTACCTGAAGAACCCGGAATTCATCTGTCTCGTCAACAGCGCGAACCTGCACAAGGCGAGGCATCTCAAGGGGTCCAAGATCATCGAGGAAACCAGCCGCCGCCTCGTTGGCATGGTAGGCGACCTGCTCGACAGGGGAGTCGCGGAGGGGGCGTTTCGCTCCGGCATCGATCCCGTCCAGCTCAACATCACCATCGCCGCCATCGGCTACTACTACCTGACCAACCGCTTCACCGGCACGATCGTTTACCAGCGCGACCTGATGGAGGCCAAGGCCCTCGACGAGCGCCTTGCCTTCAACCTCGACACCATCCTGCGGCTGGTCTGCGTCGACGCGTAGTGCGGTTGCAGGCTGGCAGCCTGCGCCGGGTGGTCAGTCTCAGTGCGACGGGAGGCATTTCGGCCATGGGCTGCCAGTCTGATTGCAGTAATAGCGCCGATGGTGGACGCAGCCGCTGGCGGGAAGGCAGTGATGTGCACCGACGAGGGACTTTGGGGCGAGGGGCATGCAAGAGGTTCTCTTGCGATTCGATGCCAATCTTGCTATACTGCTGCTGCCGCTATCGGGAACGCACTTGCAGTCGAGAAATGCTGGCAGAGATGCGCATAGCGGATCAGATATGAGGAATACATGAACACAGCAATGCTTACCGCCGACATCCGCTGTCGAGCGGGCAGTCCTGCCGCTTCTGAGCGGCTGAACGGAGAGTGTCAGACACGCGGCACGTGGCTGCGACACTGCC
>CAZPIN010000232.1:0-2313 GCA_964586735.1 uncultured Rhodobacterales bacterium
GACGCCGGCATTCGCTGGCTCGGTACGAGGGCAAGCGCATCGGATGGTTTCGATTTCACCCGAACATACGACGGGACTGCGTGGATAGCAGAAGCCAACTCCGCGATGATGCTCCAGGTCCGGGGCAGCGAGGCGCTGGACACCTCGATCCCCGGCGCGCCGACCGGCCTCTCGGCAACGGCGAGGCCGCTTTCGATTGTGCTTTCATGGACTGCGCCTGAAAACACCGGCGACAGCGCCATCACGGGCTATCGCATCGAGCATTCCACGGATGCAGGCAGTACCTGGTCGGACCTCGAGGCGGACACGGGCAACACGAACACCACCTACATTCACGGCGGACTGACCGCGAACCAGGCCGTTCACTACCGGGTCAGCGCCATCAACGCCAATAGCCGCAGCATTGCGTCCGATACGGCGAATGCAACGGCTGCCGCTGCGTCCACGGCACTGGTCAGCAACTTGGGTCAGTCCAAAACCCCCGCCGGCATCCCGACAAGCAACAGGTCGTATGGCCAGGGGATCATGACCGGGAGCCATGCAGGCGGTTATACACTCACCAGCGTCACTCTGGCGCTTGGGCAGATACTGTCAGATTTCGACAGCAGCGTGCCCGTGCTCATCACCGTGAGGGATGAGGCTTCGGGCAATCCGGGCGACAACATACTCGGCACGCTGACCGGACCCACCAATTTGGAGGCTCTCGCTCGTCTCAGTCCCTCCCGTGCCGTATTCACGACGCAGGAGGAGATCCAACTGGCCGCGAACACCAGGTATTACATTGTCATCGCGCAGGATGTTGCGGCCAACGGCTTTGAATTTGAACTGGTGCAACCTTCCGCGAACGACCTGGACTCGGGCGCCGGCGCTGGCTGGGACATCGACGACGAACACAAGTGGAATACGGGCGGTAGCTGGGTACTGGCCGGGTCGAGCGGGGCGGACCGTGCGATATCGCTCCAACTCAGGGGCGAAGAGGTGGTAGCGGCCCCGGCGCCCACGACGCCCGAAGGGGATACGATCTTCATCAGCAACACGGGGCAGACCGCGACTTCTGGCTTTTCCGCCAACGATGCGAACAGCCGTGCGCAGTCATTCCGGACCGGCGGCGCGGCGCACGGTTACAACATATCGAACGTGGTGCTGACGATTTTCAATCGCTCCTTCAGCGGGTTCCAACCTTCGATCCTGGAGGTGCAGATCAGAAATGACGATGGCGGTCATCCGGGCGATACCGTTGTCGCCAACTTCGACAGGCCCATGAGAACGATTCCTGCCGGAGACGCAACCTTCCCGCTCCGGTCCGGAGACACCGGCCTGCTTGACCCCGACACCCCGTATCACCTGTACGTGGCGCATAACAGTTCGACGGGGATTCCTCTGGCTGTCTCCGATAACACCAACCTGGATTCGATGGCTGCCGGCTGGAGTGTGCCGAACCCGCCCAGCACGCTTGCCGGAAGCACCTGGACGCGCGAATCGGCTCTTGGCTACATGAAGTTCCAGATTCAGGGCAGCGAGGCGGCGGACCCGGCGACCTCGGAGCCGGGAGACGGTGCCGGCGGCGCTGTTCCCGAGGTGACGGTCAGGGCACAGAATCCGCGGGTCGTCGGCGGGTCAAGCGGGGGGCCTGTGGTGTTCATTCTGGAACGGACAGCGCCGACGACTGCCGATCTGGTGGTGGAATTCACCCTGGGGGGCGACCGGGAAGCTTATTTAAACCCCAACGACCGCGGCTCCAGTATGGAGACCATTCCCATGGGTGATTCCATGGTGGAGGTCTCGATCGGAACCTCCTCTCTGGAAGCCGGGGATATGCCCACCATGTCTCTTACCATCGATAACCCCGACGACGGTCGCTACACGGTGGGCTCCGAGTCCTCGGCGACGGTGACCGTCACGGCTGTGGTGCAGATGAACACTGACGCTACGGGCATGCCGTCGGTCGGCGGTATGGCCCAGGTGGGGCAGACGCTCACCGCCGGGCTCGGGTCAATCACCGACACCGACGACCAGCCGACTCTGGCGGACCTCTCCTGGCAGTGGCAGCGGCAGGAGACCTTTGACGACGACAACTCATGGGTGGACATCGATAGCGCGACCTCATCGACCTACCGCCTTGGCGCAGACGACGAGGGCCTGCGGGTTCGCGTCAGGGCGCGCTTCGAGGATCAGGTCTCCCACATAACCGAGACGGTCTTCAGCCTGCCCACCGCCGCGGTGGCTGCGGCGGGCGCCGCGCCGCCGATGGACACGGCGCCCGAGTTTGGCGCTACCGCGACCATCGCCGACCAGATGTGGAGCATCCGCACT
>CAZPIN010000233.1:0-15690 GCA_964586735.1 uncultured Rhodobacterales bacterium
GGGGAAATTGTATCAAGCGGGATCAATGCATGGCAAATAAACGTTTCGAATTTAAGTAGGCTTGCTCAGGATGGACCTGCGATGCGGTGGCGGTCAACTCTGCTGCCAGGCGCTATGGCCTATCCATTTTTCGTCACCCTCCACAATGCCAAAATATTTTTCGGAAATGACAGGGATAACACAGGTACGCTTTGAAAACCGTAGGCTTATTGAGAATATCTCTCGCGGAAACAATCATCTTCATTTTGTTTATGGTGATTGGGGAAGTACACGCCCAAGAAGCTCAACAGATTTTGGACGCACGCCACTTCCCCGAATTGATTATCCGGCAATGGACTCATGGTATATTGCGCGAAACGCAGAAGGTTCATGGAATTACACCGATGTCGCAAAACATATAATTAATAATTGCGCCATTTGGGACGGTGAGATAAACGTTTGGGGAGAAGAAATGATTAAGATTACAGCAGAAGGTGATTCACAGGGAATCACTAATCCTCGAAGAAATGTCGCATCTAGAGTTAATATCCATCTCCACCTGCAGGCATATTACAATGAATCAAGCCTGCAGCATGTTGACACGGAGGAAGACTGGGAGGATTGAACTGATTCTTACTACTGCGGAGTACAATAACTACAGTAAGGTACGGCACGGCAGACCAACCGGGTTACTGCGCTTGGATCAACCACGGCGATGTTTTTATTACTGAAGGATGCTCTCGGCAGTGTCAAAAACGTCAAAACCCCGATGCCGCGTTTCACAGGTTCGACCATTACATCCAAAAGCTTGTACCGGCAACCATACGAACCATTAACATGAACGCCCCATGTGTGTTCCACGGACTGTTAAGTTTTTGATAAAGTGCTTTTGGCTGCCCCGATGCCACTCCGAAGTACAACAGTAGGGAGGGAAGGCCATATCGAGACCTGGCCAGTCTTGGGCGCTTGCTTGATAATACAACCTGTTATTCAGCCTGCACCGATTGCGGAATGCATGAAAACTACCCTTCCGTGTTCTCGCGCAGTGAAACACAGTACACATAAGACTAAGAAAGGTCAACCCCTTTCGATCTTTCGTCGGGTTTCACCGGAAAGCTAAACAGCTCGAACTCGCCTGGGTGGATGCGGGCGAGCGTTAAATTCCCATCCCGCCCCGCGTTAGTATCGATTAACCAGATATTGGCCATTTTCTCTGGTTTGATCACTGGAGAGTGACCGCATATGACCATCTTGATATCGCCCTCCACTTCCGGAATTTCGGCATCTACTTTTGGTTCCGTTAGCCCGGAATACCACTTCGGGTGAGCAATCCTAAATCGGTCGCGCGCCCACAAAGCGTGCAGGCAATCCAGACGGCTTCCCTTCCGAAGTGCGTCCATGAATCCAGTCCAATCCAGGTCCGTAGGAACATCCGCATGGACGATTCCTACCAATCCTAGTTCACACTCCACTTCGCGGGCAAAGGGTATCGCCTTGAACGCCTCCACGAATCTGGCCTTTCGCTCATCAGAGACCTTTCTCCACCAACGGCCGCCATTGCCATCTATCCAGCAAGTCCACGCGTCGCCACGTCTATGATCAGGGTCGGCGTCTGCATCCAGCAGCAACTGGTCGTGATTACCCCGGATTGGCAGGAACCATGATCGCTGCACCCAATCAAGAGCATCTTCGGAATTGGGACCATGGTCAATGAGGTCTCCCACAGGGAATAGCCTGTCTACGTCGGTGTCAAACTCCAGTTCTTCCAGAGCATTCTCAAGGTCAGGAAATCTGGCGTGGATGTCGCCGACGACGAAGTCACGACCCTTGGTATTGCGTTCGTGACGCTGCACAGCACCTTCACCGCCGAGAGCAGTCGTAATGAGGCCGTCTCTTTGTTTAAGGTTGTGGACCTCTCTAATGGGCCGGTCTGTTTCCCAGATGGGCTTCTCCGTTTCCATGGCACTGTATCTCCAGCAGTCAGCGTTGATTCAGCCACGCATACCCCATCGGCGAGCGCTTCCTGATCTATTCCAGCTGGCATTCTACACCATGCTGAAAGCGGGTGGCAATAGCACGTACACTGTACATTTAGCCTGTGCTGCGATGCGCTTCCTCCTATCATCGATGTGCTCAAACTCAAAGGGAAGTAGCACTCCCACAATCGCACTGCTTGCCAGAAAGACTTCGCAATGAACCAGAATACAGCGTCACCACAGGCCCTAGTCGTTAGCTCCTGCCTCCGCGGGAGCCTCGCTCACCCAGCTCTTTATGGCCCGCACCGACGCATGGCCAAAGCCGTGCGGATCTCCCGCAATCACCTCGAAGGGCACTCCCGGCTCGCCCAGATCCGACAGCACCAGCCGGGCGCCCTTAAAGTTCTCGTCGCGGGTGCGGGGATTGGGCACGGCAATGACGGGTATTCCCGCCGCCCGTGCCGCCGCCACGCCCCTTTCCGAATCCTCGATCACCACCGCCTCGTCCGGGCGTATTCTAAGCCGCCGCAGCACCTCCAGATAGCCTTCCGGATCGGGCTTCTTTTTCTTCACGTCGTCCCCAGACACAACCGCGCTGAACCAGCTGATGGCCTCAAAGCCCAACGCGTTGATGATCAGAATCTCAAACGTCTCTAATTGCGACGTCGTGCAAGCGGCGAGCCTCACGCCTGCTGAGCGGGCGTCTGTTATCAGGCGGCCAACGCCCAGCCGCAGCGAAGTGCCGCT
The DNA here is from genome assembly GCA_964586735.1 of uncultured Rhodobacterales bacterium. GTDB lineage: Bacteria > Pseudomonadota > Alphaproteobacteria > Rhodobacterales > CAZPXZ01 > CAZPXZ01. Next base: position 2,703 of record CAZPIN010000233.1, read on the forward strand.
GTCCTCCAGAAGGCGCCCAAACAGGCGTGTCTTGGTTCTGTGAATCTCGCGGTACAGGCCCTCGCTCTCCACCCGCTCAAGCTGGTCAGGGTGGTAGCGCTCCACATAGTGGCGCAGCCGCCCGCCGCCGCCGGCGATTTCCATGAGCTCGCGCCATATCTTGTCGTCCCAGTGCCAGTCCAGCCCCAGTCGGCGGAAAGCCTCGTTGAAAGCTTCGCGGTGAACGGGCTCGGTCTCGCCGAGCGTACCGTCAACGTCGAATATGAGTGCCTTGAGGGCCATGCCACCCGCGCCTCCTTGACGCCGTCAATCCTTGAAGAAACTCTTGAGGTGCTTCAGCTGGCTGGGAAAACGCAGCCGACGCAGAGCCTTGGCCTCGATCTGGCGAATGCGTTCGCGGGTTACGTTGAACTGCCTGCCCACTTCCTCGAGAGTGTGCTCCTGCTTGACGCCGATGCCAAAGCGCATCCGCAGCACCCGCTCTTCCCGCGGCGTAAGCACCGACAGCATATTGGTGATGATGGCACTGAGGTTCTGCTCGATGGCCAAGTCTGCGGGCTGGACGGCCGAATCGTCCTCGATGAAATCGCCGAACGCCCCCCCGTCGTCGTCGTCCCCTACAGGTGCCTCCATCGAGCGCGGCTCGCTGGCAATCTTCATGACCTTCTGGATCTTCGCAAGCGGTATACGCAGTTTCTCGGCGGTCTCCTCCGGGGTTGGCTCGCGGCCATGCTCATGCAGAAACTGCCGCTCCGTGCGCTTGATCTTGTTGATGGTCTCGATGAGGTGCACGGGTATGCGGATGGTGCGGGCCTGGTCGGCGATGGCGCGGGTGATCGACTGGCGAATCCACCAGGTGGCGTAGGTCGAGAACTTGTTGCCCCGCCTCCACTCGAACTTGTCCACCGCCTTCATCAGGCCGATGTTGCCCTCCTGTATCAGGTCCTCCAGCGGCAGGCCGCGGTTGGTGTACTTCTTGGCGATGGAGATCACCAGGCGCAGGTTGGCCTGCACCATCTCGGTCTGGGCTGCCTGGGCCTCCCGCTCGCCGACAATGACTGAGCGGGCGATCTCGCGAAACGGCGCGGGCGCCATCCCGACCTCCATGCAGAATTCCTTGAGGCCCTTGCGGATGTTTTCGATTTTCCGGCGGTCGCGCACCACCCATTTCCGCAGGGCCGGCGACCCGTTTTTTTTCATGCTGTCCAGCAGGCCAGGCTCGATTTCGTGACCGCTCCAGTGCTCCCAAAATTCCTTCGGCTCCACTTCGTATGCCTTGGCCATGCGCAGCAGCTCGCTCTCCTGCCGCGTCAGATAGGACTGGCCCTCGCGGGTTCGCTTCACCAGCTCTTCCGTATACCGGCGGTTGAGGTTGAGCTTGCCGACCAGCTGGCCGAGTTCCCGCTCGGCGCGTCGCATGCTCCTCGCTCTCCCCTGTGCGGGAGGCTCGCCAATGTCGCCGCACAGATAGCCGACCTTCTCGCGGCAGCAGTCCATGTAGTTCGTGCACTTCTGCTCGATTTGCGACAGCACCATCTCGGCGGCGTCTCGCGACCTGGGCATCTTGATTGCGCCGTCGGCATCTTCCGAGTCGCCGGCAAGCGGCGAAGCCGCGGTGCTGCTCGTAATCTCGATAATGTCGCGCACCTGCAGTTTGCTGACCTTCTTGACGGTACCGTCCTTGCCCTCCGTCTCCACGCCGTTCACCATTACGGCCCACTTCGCCATCTCCTGGAATGTCAGCGGATTGGCCTGCAGCCCGCGGCTCATCTCCAGCCGCCCCGCTTCGATTCTCTTAGCAATAGCGGTCTCTCCTTCGCGCGAAAGCAGCTCCACGGACCCCATTTCCCGCATGTACATCCGCAGCGTGTCGTCGCGCCGCTCTGCCACCGCTGGCGCGGTTCGTTCCGCGGCCGCCGGACTGCGCTCGCCGACCACCTCGACACCGCGCTCGCGGAGAGCGGCCACGGCCTCGTCAAAGCGTTCGCTGGGAAGGCTCTCGGGCCGCATCCGCTCCAGCTCCTCCATGCTGAGCGCGCCCTGGGCCTTGGCCTGCGCTTCGGCCCGCTCCACCAGTCCCCGCACGGCATCGTCGGGGGGGATGTCTGGCGGCGCCGGGGTTTCCAGATTGAGGGTTTGTTCAGGCATCTTCGCCTCCCGCCTCGTTGTGGACTACGGGCTTCGCGTGGCTCGATCTGGCCATTTCGCTCAGCTTGGTGACGGCGTCTATGTACTGGTCGTCGATGCCTTCCGTACGCGGCTTGCGGTGCAGCGCGTACAGTGCTCCCGTTGCCTCGCGCAGGCTGTCGTCCAGCACCGGTCTGGCGCTGCCGGACTTCATCTTGCTGCAGACATACCGCACTTCGCGCAGACGGTTCGCGTTCGCCTGGTATTCCCGGATGATCTCGCGCAGCCCGTGCCGCGCACTGTCGATATCGGAGGCGCCCTGCAGAAAGGGCACCACCTGGTGGACATACGGAAGGCTGCGGCCGATACGATCAAGCCGCCGTCCGGTTTCCTGCCACATATCAGATCCGGTCTCGCCGCTCACCGCTGCCGATATGATGTCTTCGCGCAGAGATTCAAGGTCCTCGGCCGAAAATTTCAGGTGCCCGATCTCGTCGGCGAACTCCTGCACCAGTTCGGGGTGGCTGTGCAGTCCCTGCAGCATGGCAAACTCCCGGTTGCGCATGGCGATTTCCTCGGCGTCGCCGGCGCCGTGCAGGGGCGAGCTGCGGGCCTCCATCGTCAGGGGCTGCGCGCCGCCGCGGGCGCCGCGCCGAGGGCTGCGCGTCCTCCTACAGAGATGCCACAGCCGGTCCTTGAGGTTTTGGCGGTAGTGGCGGCGCAGCTTGTCGTCCGGCAGCATACCGAGAATCTCGTCTACGCGACGCTCAATTCCCGCCGCCCGCTCGGGCGTGTCCGGCGCTCCATCCCGCAGCAGCCGCCTCCAGACCATGTCGACCGTGGACAGCGCGTCCTCCAGCACCGCCCGCAGTCCGCCCGCCCCGCGCTCGCGCAGCAGGTCGTCGGGATCCATGCCCTGCGGAAACAGGGCGAAACGCATCTCCCGCCCCGGCCGCAGCGTCGGCAGGGCCAGGTCCATGGCGCGGTCAGCCGCCCGCACCCCGGCCTCGTCGCCGTCCAGCGCGACGACCACCTCCGAGGTCGCCAGCCACAGAATCTGCAGCTGGGCTTCCGTCAGGGCGGTGCCCATGGGCGCGACGACATGGTCGAAACCGGCGGCGGCCATGGCGATGACGTCCATGTAGCCCTCGGCCACCACCAGCCTCTGCGCCTTGCGCGCCGCCTCGCGGGCGGGGCCCATGTGGTAGAGCACCCTGCCCTTCTGGAATATCGGCGACTCAGGGGAGTTGATGTATTTGGGGCCGTCGTCCAGCGCGCGACCGCCGAAGGCGACCACGCCGCGGCCCGGAGCCTCGACGGGAAACATCACCCGGTTGCGGAAAAACTCGTAGAGGTCGCCCCGCTCCCCTCGCCGCAGCAGCCCGGCCGCTACGGCGTCCTCCTCGCTGACACCATGCACCTTGAGGCGCTTGATCAGGCCGCCGGAGCGGGGCGGGGCGTATCCCAGGCCAAACCGCTCGATGACCGCCGCCGACAGTCCCCGCTCGACGCGCAGATAGTCCAGCGCCTCCCGCCCGCTGGTCTCCTCCATCTTCTCCCGGTAGTAGGCCGCGGCGACCCGGTTGGCCTCGGCGAGGCGAGTCCCCTCCTCCTCGCGCTTCTGCTCCCGCTCGGTCATGGCGGGCACCGTCATGCCGTTGTCGTCGGCGAGGATGCGCACCGCCTCGGGGAAGGCGACCTGCTCCATCCGCTCGACGAAGTCGAACAGCCCGCCCTTCTCCCCGCAGCCGAAGCAGTAGTAGCTGTTGCGCTCCTCGCTGATCTTGAAGCTGGGGGTCTTCTCGTCGTGGAACGGGCAGCAGGCCCAGTACTCGCCCCGGTCCGCCCGCGTCTTCTTGCGGTCCCAGGTCAGATGGCGCTGGGCGTAGCGGGCCAGCGAGGCGCGGGCGCGAAGCTCTTCAAGAAAGCTCTTGGGAATCGCCACGAGCGGCCGCCTCCCCTGCGCCGCCTGTACGATTACGCTTCGTCGGCGTTCCAGGCCTTGATGTGGCGGTCCGGCAGGCTGTAGGCGTCGTCGAACTCCGGCTCGCTGCGCTGGACAAGGCGCTGGTTGGACACCACCGCTTCCTCGTACAGGCTTTCGCCCTCCACCGCCCGCTCGGCGATTTCGCGCAGGGCCAGCACCGGCTCCTTGTTGGAGCTGCGCTCGGTCAGCAGCTGCGCGCCGTTGGCGAGGCTGCGGGCGCGCTGCGACGCCAGAATGACAAGGTCGAACCGATTGGGAATGACTTCGGTGCAGTCCTCTGTGGTTACACGAGCCATGATGTCCCTCCTGCTTTGCGCCGCGCCTCGGACCGTACTACTTAGTAAACTGCAATGCGACCGTCAAGATGCCCGCGCTGCGCGCCGGGCCGCAGTGGGACCATTGCCACGCCAGCAGCAGGAGTACAGGCCATGGCCAAAGGATACTGGATCGCGCATGTCACCGTGCGCGACGCCGAGCGCTATCAGGACTACGTTGCCACCGCCCGCCCGGCCTTCGAGCGCCATGGGGCGCGGTTTCTTGCCCGCGGCGGCGCGGTCACCGCGCTCGAGGGGGAGCCCCGCGCCCGCAACGTGGTCATCGAGTTCCCCTCGGTGGAGGAGGCCGTCGCCTGCTACAACTCGCCCGAATACCAGGCGGCCAAAGCCATCCGCCAGGAGGTGGCGGACGCCGACATGATGGTAGTCGAGGGCGTCGCCGAGTGACAGCGGCGGCGGCCAGGCGGACGGCGCGGACGGCGCGTCGAAGCGCCGGGAAACAGGCCGCCCGGGCGGCCCCGCCGGCCGCGCTCGACGCGCTGGTGGAGGAGACCCAGCCCTACCTGCCGCAGACGGGCATGCGCCTGCTCCGCCGGGCCTTCCGCCTCGCCAGCGACTCGCACCAGACCCAGCGGCGGGCCAGCGGCGAGCCTTACATCGAGCATCCGCTGGAGGTTGCCCGCATCCTCGCCGTCTACCGCGTCGACGCCAACACCCTTGCCGCCGCCCTGCTGCACGACACCGTCGAGGACAGCGGGGTAACCCTCGACCAGCTGCGCGAAGGCTTCGGCGCGCAGGTGGCGCGCATGGTCGACGGCGTCACCAAGGTGTCCAATCTCCGCCTCCGGCCCGACGGCGACGCCAACCCCGAAAACCTCCACAAGCTGATGCTGGCCCTTGCCGAGGACTACCGCGTGCTGCTGATCAAGCTGGCGGACCGCCTGCACAACATGCGCACCATCAAGTCGCTGCCCGACGCCAAGCGGCGGCGAATCGCCCAGGAGACCCTCGAATACTACGCCCCGCTGGCCGACCGGGTGGGCCTGCAGGAGCTGCGCGAGGAGCTCGAGGACCGGGCCTTTCAGGTGATCAACGCCCCCGCCCGCATGGCCATCATGCGCCGCTTCGTCCAGCTGCGCCGCAAAAACCGCCGCCAGACCGAGCAGATCGCCGCCGACCTGCGCCGCCTTCTGGCCAAGCACGGCATCGAGGCCGAGGTGATCGGACGCGACAAGATGCCCTATTCGATCTGGTGCAAGATGCAGCGCAAGGACATCGAATTCGAGCACCTTTCCGACATTTCCGCCTTCCGCGTCCTGGTCGGCGAGCCCCTCGACTGTTACCGCGCCATGGGCGTGCTGCACACCAACTGGCCGCTGGTGCCGGAGCGCCTCAAGGACCACATCTCGGTGCCCAAGCACAACGGCTACCAGTCGCTGCACACCACCGTGGTCATGCCGGCGGTGGGTCGCATCGAGGTGCAGATTCGCACCCGCGAGATGCATGGACGGGCCGAGTCGGGAGTCGCCGCGCACTGGCGCTACAAGTCCGGGGCGGTCGACGGGCCGCGCGGCGAGCCGCTGTTCCAGCCGCTGCGCGAATGGTTTGAAAGCGTGCGCGAAAGCGACACCCCGGAAGACTCCCTGGCCTTCGTCGCCTCCGAGGCACTGCGCAACACGGTCTACTGCTTCACCCCCAAGGGACGCATCATCCATCTGCCCGAAGGGGCTACCCCGCTCGATTTCGCCTACGCGGTGCACACCGAGGTTGGCCGGTCCTGCGTCGGGGCCAAGGTCGACGGCAGGCGGGCCCCTCTCAGCCAGCCGCTGAAGATCGGCCAGCAGGTGGAGATCCTGCGCTCCAGCAACGCCCAGCCCAAAATGGACGACACCGAGGCCGCGGTCACCGGGCGGGCCCGCAACGCCATCCGCCGCTCGGTGCGCGACTACGAGACCCGCCGCCTGGTGCAGTTTGGCGAGAGCCTGGCCAAGGCCGCCTTCCGCAACGCCGGATTCGAGCCCACTGCGCGCGGCTTCACGCTGGCGGCGAAACGGCTCAAGCTCGGCGGCGCCAAGGACCTGTTCTCCGCCCTCGGCGATTCGCGAATCACCGGCCGGGAAGTGGTCGAGGCGGTGCACCCCCCAGGCAGCGCTGGCGGCTCGAAGGCCGGTGCCGCAACCTCGCCGCATGAAATTCTCGTCGGCCTCTCCGGCGACGAGCCGGTGGAATTCGCCACCTGCTGCTCGCCCCTGCCCGGCGAGCGTATCGTTGGCATCGGCCACGCCGCCGGCGGCATCGCCGTGCACAACATCGACTGCGACGTGCTGGCGGGCCACGAGGGAAGCCCGCGCTGGCTCGACCTCAAGTGGAACGAGGACGCCGGGCGCGCCCGCAGCTTCAGCGCCCGGCTGGAAGTGTCGCTCGCAAACAGCAAGCTGGCCATGGCGAAACTGTGCGAGCTTGTCGGCCGCCACGACTCCAACATCGAAGACCTGGCCATCGTCGAGAAGCGGCCCGACTTCGGGCGGGTGCAGATGGTGATCTCGGTAAGCAGCACCCGCCACCTGGCCCGCATCCTCGCCTCGCTGGCCGTCGCCTCGGTGGTTGCCGATGTCCGCCGGCTCCGCGGGACCGACCTGCCGCCAGCAGCGGCGCCCGCGCCCAAGGCCGCACCGTGACCCGCGACGACGTACTCGCCGAGTTCCGGGCGGCCGGCGCGCTGCTCGACGGGCATTTCCGCCTCTCCTCCGGCCTGCACTCGCCAACCTATCTGCAGTGCGCCCTGGCGCTGATGGATCCCAAACGCGCCGAGCGGCTGTGCGGCGCCCTGGCCCACAAGCTGCGGGAGTGGCTGGACGAGCGTGGCCTCGAGGCGGACCTGTGCGTGTCCCCCGCCATGGGCGGCGTGGTGGCGGGCTACGAGACCGCCCGGCATCTGGGGGTGGCGTCGGTGTTCGCCGAACGCGTCGCCGGCAGATTCGCTTTCCGCCGTGGCTTCGCCATCCCCGCCGGCGCCCGCTGCGCCGTCATCGAGGACGTGGTGACCACCGGCGGCGCCGTGGCCGAATGCGCCGAGGCTGCGCGGGCGGCGGGCGGAGAGGCTATCGTGGCGGCGGCTCTGGTGGACCGCAGCGGCGGACGCGCCGATCCCGGCCTCCCCCTCGTCGCCCTGCTGGAGCTCGACATCCCCGCCTATCCCGCCGAGGCCCTGCCGCCCTCGCTGGCGGCGCTTCCCCTCGAGTCGCCCGGCAGCCGGCATCTGCCTGCCTGAATTCGCGGAGTCCGCCGTGGTCACTCTGTTCAAGCGCAGGCGCGGCGCCATGCACCCCGACCATCTGCGCGAGATGGTGGCGCCGCGCAAAGGCTGGGACCGCGGCCTGCGCTACGTCTACGCCCGCATCCGCCGCCTGCCGGGCTCGCCGCACAGGATCGCCCTTGGAGTCGCGCTGGGCGTGTTCGTGTCGTTCACCCCGCTGTTCGGGCTTCACATGGTGCTGGCCGCGCTGCTTGCCTGGCTGCTCAGCGGCAATCTCGTGGCGGCGATGCTGGGCACGCTGAGCGGCAATCCCCTGACCTTTCCGCTGATCGCGCCGCTGTGCATTCGCCTGGGCAATCTGCTGCTTGGCACGAGGGTCAGCGAGACGGCCGGCGACGACATCACCAGCGAGGAGCTGGTGCGGCGGTTTCCGCAGCTGTTCGAGGACGTCCTGCTGCCCTATCTGGCGGGCGGCGTGCCGCTGGGAATCATCGCCGCGGCAGGCTGCTATCTTGCGGCGAGGCCCATCATCGCCGCCTATCAGATGGCGCGGCGCAAAAGACGCATGCGGCGCGCCGCCGCACAGCCGAGCGAGGCAGCAGGCTCATGAATTCCCCTTCCCGGCTCCGCCTCGGCGTCAACATCGACCACGTGGCCACCATCCGAAACGCCCGCGGCGGCGCCGCGCCCGACCCCGTGCGGGCCGCAAAGCTGGCCGCCGAGGCGGGGGCCGACGGCATCACCGCCCATCTGCGGGAGGACCGCCGGCACATCGGCGACGCGGATATCGCCAGGCTGGTGCGCGAGATCGACCTGCCCCTCAACCTCGAAATGGCGATGACCGGAGAGATGCAGGGCATCGCCCTCAAGTGGAAGCCGCATGCGGTGTGCATCGTCCCCGAGCGCCGCGAGGAGCGCACCACCGAGGGCGGACTCGACGCGGCCGGCGCCGAGGAGTCGCTGCGGGAATTCACCGGACCGCTGGCCGAGGCGGGGTCGAGGGTCTCGTTTTTCGTCGAGGCGACGCGCGAGCAGGTGGAGGCGTCGAAGCGCTGCGGCGCCCAGGTCGTCGAGCTGCACACCGGCGCCTACTGCCATGCCGCCGAGGCGGGCGATTCGGCCGCCTGCCAGCGCCATCTCGACGCCTTCAGCGACTGCGCCGCCCACGCCGCCAGCCTCGGACTCGAGGTACACGCGGGGCACGGACTGAACTACGAGACGGTCGGAGCGGTGGCGGCCATACCGCAGATCGCCGAGCTCAACATCGGCCACTTCCTCGTGGGAGAGGCGATCTTCACGGGCCTGGCCGAGGCCATCCACAGCATGCGCAAGGCGATGGACGCCGCCCGGGAGGGCGCGCCGTGATCCTCGGCATCGGCACCGACATGTGCGACCGCCGCCGCATCGCCCGCACCCTGGAGCGCTTCGGCGAGCGGTTCGAGCGGCGGGTGTTCACCGAGACCGAGCGTCGGCGGGCGGACCGCGGCGACCGGGCGGCGGCTCTGGCGCGACGCTGGGCGGCCAAGGAGGCATGCAGCAAGGCGCTGGGCAGCGGCGTGCGGATGGGAGTCGCCTGGCGCGAGCTGGCCGTCTCCAACCTCCCCACCGGCCAGCCCCAGATGTCCCTCAGCGGCGCCGCTGCCAGCCGCCTGGCCAGCCTCGTCCCCGACGGCTACGTGCCCCGCATCCACGTGTCGCTCACCGACGAGCGCGACTACGCCATGGCCACCGTGCTCATTGAAGCGCTGCCGGGGGACGGCGGGACATGAGCGGCCAGCCAAAGGACGGCGGCGGCAAGCGCGCCTCGGGAATCGGCGAGACGGTGCGCACCATCGTCTACGCCCTGCTGATCGCGCTGGTGTTTCGGACGATGGCCTTCCAGCCCTTCTCCATTCCGTCGGGCTCCATGAAGCCCACGCTGCTGGAGGGCGACTTCCTGTTCGTGTCGAAATACGCCTACGGCTACTCGCGCCACTCGATTCCGTTCTCGCCGCCGCTGTTCGAAGGCCGGCTGTTCGGGCGCAGCCCAGAGCGCGGCGACATCGCGGTGTTCAAGCTGCCCCGCGACGGGCGCACCGACTACATCAAGCGGCTGGTGGGCCTGCCGGGAGACCGCATACGCATGGCGGAGGGCGTGCTGCACGTCAACGGCGAACCGGTGCAGATCGAGGACGCGGGCGAGTTCGAGGAGCGGCCTGGGCAGCGGGGGGCGACGCGCTGCCTGAGCACCAGACGCGACAGAGAGGGCCGGGTCTGCGTCAAGCAGCTTCTGGTCGAAACGCTACCGGAGGGAGTGGAGCACTTGATCCTCAACGCCGACAGCAACCGCTCGCCAGGCGACAACACGCGGGAGTTCGTGGTGCCGGAGGGGCATTACTTCTTTCTCGGCGACAACCGAGACAACTCGGTTGACAGCCGCTTCGCCAGCGGCGTCGGCTTCGTGCCCTTCGAGAATCTGGTGGGGCGCGCCGAGATCATCTTTCTCTCGTCAAGCGGCAGCGCCTTCGCCCCGTGGAACTGGCGTCTTGACCGTTTCTTCGACCGCCTGACCTGAGGAGATCCATCCGCGATGCCCAAGGCTGGCCTGCCGCCGCCCCTAGAGACGCTGGAAGAGCGGATCGGTCACCGTTTCGCCGACCGGTCGCTGCTGGAGGAGGCGCTGACCCACGCCTCCCACACCGATGGCGCTGGAGCGGATTACCAGCGGCTGGAATTTCTCGGCGACCGGGTGCTGGGCATGCTGGTGGCGGAGCGCCTCTACCGGGAGCACCCGGACGCCGACGTAGGAGTTCTCCACCGCCGCCAAGAAGCTCTCGTACACCGCGGCGCCTGCGCCGCCGTTGCCCGCTCGATCCATCTGGGCGACTACCTGCGCCTGTCGAAAGGGGAGCGAAGCGGCGGAGGAGGCGACAAGCCATCCATCCTCGCCGACGCCCTGGAGGCGGTCATCGCGGCCGTCTACCTCGACGGCGGGATGGAGGCGACGGCGGGCCTGGCCGAGCGCATTTGGGCGATCGCCACCGACGCCGCGCCGCAGGCCAGCGCCAAGTCGAGGCTGCAGGAGTGGTCCCAGAAGCGCAGCCTCGGACTGCCAAGCTACGAAACCGCCCCATGCGAGGAGAGCGAATTCCTCGTCATCGCCCGGCTTGAAAGCCTCCCCGGGCGCGAGGGGAAGGGAACGGGCCAGACGCTGCGCAGCGCGCAGCAGGCCGCCGCGCAGGATCTGCTCGACATCCTGCTCAGCGAGGGAAGCGTCAAGGATGGCGGATAGCGACGGCGCCCCCCGCTGCGGCACGGTGGCGGTGGCGGGACTGGCCAACGCCGGCAAGTCGACTCTGGTCAACCGTATCGCCGGAGCGCCGATTTCCATCGTTACGCACAAGGCCCAGACCACCCGCCGCCAGACGCGCGGCATCGCCAGCATCGGACTCTCGCAGGTGGCGCTGGTGGACACGCCAGGACTGGTGGCGCCGCGGGGCCAGCGCGAGCAGCGGCTGCTGCGGGAAGCGTGGCACGGCCTCGACGGGGTCGACGCGGTGGCGGTCGTGGTGGACGCGGCGGCCCGCAGCAAGCCGGTAGAGGCGGCTCTCGAAGCGATGGCCGAACGCCTTGGCAAGGAAGCCCCGGCAGCCCTCGTGCTCAACAAGGTCGACCGGACAAAGCGCGATGCGCTGCTGCCGCTGGCCGCCAGCCTCAATGAAGCGGCGCCGTTTGACGCCACATTCATGGTATCGGCCAGGACCGGCAACGGGGTGCAGGATCTCGCGCAGTGGATGGCGGCGACGGTGCCCGAGGGCGATTGGCGATATCCAGAGGACTGCTTTGGCAACCAGTCCGAGACATGGCGCGCCGAGGAGGCGACGCGCCGCCAGGCGCTGATGAAGCTGCACGGAGAAATCCCCTACCGCCTCACTGTCGCTACGGAGTGGTGGAACGAAGGGGAAGGCGGCGCGGTTGATATCGAGCAGACGCTTCTGGTCGAGCGAGAATCGCAAAGGCGAATCGCGATGGGACGGGAGGGACGTACGCTGGCCGCCATCCAGCAGGCGGCCGCCAGAGATATCGAGAAGGCCCTTGGCAGGAAGGCAAGCCTGACCCTGAAGGTAAAGGTGGGCGCCGGCGCGGCCAATGCGGTCACGCGTGGAGGCACCAGACGGGAGCGAACGCGATGAACTGGCAGGACGAGGGAATCCTGCTGTCCGTGCGGCCTCACGGCGAGACGTCGGTTGTAGTGGACGCGCTTACGCAGAGCCGGGGGCGGCATGCAGGCTACGTACGGGGAGGCCAAGGCCGTCGCATGGCAAGCTTTCTGCAGCCGGGAAACATGGCAAGCCTGTCCTGGAACGCCCGGCTCAGGGAGCACCTTGGCCACTACCGCGTCGAGCCCCGGCAGTCGGTCTGGGCAAAGCTGCGCGGCGATGGAGACGCCCTGGCGGCGCTGGCCAGCGCCGTCGCCCTGCTGAGCGTCTATCTGCCCGACCGCGAGCCCCATCCCAAACTCTATCAGGGGACGGCGATGCTGCTGCGCAGAATGGCCGAATCAAGCGGCTGGCGGCAGGACTACGTGCACTGGGAGACTCTGCTGCTGCGCGAACTGGGCTACGGAGCGCCCCGCGCCATGAACCCCTCCCGCGGCGTACCGTCCAGCGCGGACGCCACCGCCCAGGAGCTTGCCAAGGCGCTGAAGGAGACGCGGGAATGCTTCGAATCGGGAATCGTCAGCACCACCGGCCGCTCCCTGCCCGCCGCCCGGGAGAGGTTTGTCTCGCGGTTTCAGGCGCCATGACCGAGCGTGCCGGGCAGTGCCCGCGGCATTGGCGAGCAGCCGATGGCGGCGGTGGCATTGAGGGGCGCGGCGCGGGGTGTGGCCTTGAAAGACAGGCTGATTAGCGCTGCGCCTGATCCTGCCATCCTTGAGGCGCGGCAGCCTCCAGTGGCGAACTTGCGCGAACTGGCAGGCAGGCGACGCCTAGCGAATATCCTTGAAATTACAGAGGTTTTCGGCGAATCGGGTTGACTCTTGCCAGCGAATCGGCAATCTGTCCGCATGCTGGCGGCAATTCGATACCGCTGCCGCCGCGCCTCTTCATCAATCTGGGCGACCGCCGTCGCCCCCAGACGCTAGGACCACTCCATGAGCATCCTGTCCATCGACTCGACGCCGCCTCTGTCCACGGCAAGAGAAACCGTGCGCGTCGCGGAAGACGCCAGCGGCGTCCTGCTGCCCGTGGCGCTGGAGATGGTGGTCCGCACCTATCGCGAGGGCGACGATCTCATTGTGGCGCTGGCCAGCGGCGACGAACTGGCGATTGCCGGTTTCTTCGCCAGGCTGGAGGCCAACGG
>CAZPIN010000234.1:0-45147 GCA_964586735.1 uncultured Rhodobacterales bacterium
TTGAAGTCTCTTCCCAAGTCTGGGTTAGAGCAGACCAGCAGCAGATACCTTCCAGCAGGACAGCCAGCGACTTTGCCGCAACGAGCATGCTGACAGCATTTGGACGCATGGCCTCCACCAGGCTTGTCGAGATGGTTTGGATCCGCGCCGAGGCGCACAGGACTGGAACTGCGTCCTCTCACGCCAGCCTAGGAGGCCGCTCCATCGACACCAGCGCCTATGCTCCCAGCTCGTCTGCCAGTCAGGCAGCGGGAGAAACCGCGAGACTGTTTGGAATCGAGCTCGCCGACCCGGCGCTGGCTTCCATCGATGGCCCTGACCGCGCTCCAGTGGCCGAAGGCAGCCTTGAGGACTTCGCAAACTGGACCGGCCTCCCGGGCGGCGACGGCATTCCCGGCGGAACTAGCTTCGCCCTCTCCCATGGAGACGGGGAACGAGGGTCCACCGTCTATTGGGGCGAGGTCAACTTCAGCAGTGCTGGCAGCGACCTAGAGGACGACGAGTTTTCCGCTCTGTCAACCGAAGGGGATATCACCAACTACAGCCTTGGCCTCGACTACAGGCTCAACGAAAGCGTTCTGCTGGGCCTTGCAGTAAGCCGCAGTTCGGGCGAAGCCGAATACAGTTTTGCCGACTCGAATGACGGCAGCGGGAACCTGTCGGCTTCCATAACCACAGCAAGCCCATGGCTTCGCTGGAAGGCGCCGTCCGGGATGGAGATTTGGGGCACCGTCGGCATTGGATCCGGTACAGCCGATGGCGTGCTTGACGGCAGTTCCGCGGAGATGGACATCAGCATGCGGACGATTGCCGCAGGCACGTGGAACCACATCACGGCCATCAATGGCACCAACGTCGCCGCAAGGGCTGACCTGTTCACCGCTGCGGTGTCTTCCGAAGGAGCGAGCGCGGTTGTCGATGACTCCGACGCCGGCTCCAGACGCATCCGTCTGGCAGCGGAATTGTCCTCTGAGCGGGCGGCCCTGGCAGGAATGCCGGCGCCCTACGCGATCGAGGTTGGAGCGCGGCATGACAGCGGCGATGCGGAAAGCGGCGTCGGGATTGATGTCGCTGGCAGCTTCAGCTATGGCAATCCGAGTAGCAGTTTCAGCATCTCAGGCAGAGGCAGCATAGTGCTTTACCACGGCCAGGAGGGATTCAGCGAAACCGGACTTGGCCTGAGCGTGGACTATGACTCGGGGGCAGATGCCCATGGCCTCCTGTTTTCGCTGGAGCCGACATGGAACGCGCCGCGCTCGAACGTCGACGACTTGATGTGGGACACCGACTCCATCAACGGCCCAGATCCATCATCAGGCGCTGGCGCCGCGGTGCGGACTCGGCTGGGCTATGGCATGAGCGCACTTGAAAACTTCGCGCTGGCAAAGCTGTACGGCGAGATGCAGAACGAAGAAGACGGGAACCGGATGCGTCTTGGAAGCGAATTTGGGGAGATCGGCCAGCGAGTTGGCAGCCTGCGCTTTGACTTCTACGGGGAACTGCTAGACGGCGACTCTGGGGCAGAGCAGGCGGTGATGCTGGAAGGCGGCTTGGAATTCTAGAAACCTGCGCCAGTACAGGTAGAAACGGCAGCTGGGCTGTTTCACTTCTCAACCCGTCCCGCCATACCTCGCCTCCTCCTGAATATGGCGTGGCACAGAGCGGATAACAGCGGCAGCAGCATACAGTGCCTCGTCGAGGCGGCCCTTGAAACGTTTGAGCGTAACGAGTACCGACGGTGAACCGGGCTCGGTCAGAGGGCGGCCATCGACGGCAGCAGCATCGCGACAGGTCGCAGTCGCGGTAACCGGCTGCGCCGCAGACATGTTTGAAGGGCAGGCGGTCGTTGCTTCGACCCGCTTGACTCGCAGGCTACGGTGGCAACCGTGTCGGCGTGCAGGCAGCCTATGCTCCGACAGCTGGCATACAGCATGGGGCCTTGGGGATTGGCGATTCGCGGCAAGCCGGGTGTTGCATGCTACTGCGCATTCGCTATGCTTGCACCGCACTGCCCGGTCACATCAGAGGCCGCGACTGGGATAGGGAGACCGCCCGTCGCAGCGGCCATGGGTGGGCGGATTGGAGCGCGTAGGTACCAAAGCAAGGAGAACATCATGAACGCATCAGCCATAAGCGCAGCGATGCACGTACTGCGCGGCAGCGACAGTCTGCTGGCATGGGCAGGCAGAGGTCCATCTGCTGCGGCCAGTCACCATCAGATCGCCCCCCACTTTCGAGGACGCCTGCCGAAGTGCGCTCGTGATATGGCAGATACCATGAGCCGGGTAAGACATGGCAGCGGGCTGGGTTGGATAGCTGGAGCGCTCTGCGGTGCAGTCGGCCTTCTGACGGCAGCAGCACCTATGCCAACAATCGCACAGTCGTCAACCACCTACTCTACAATTCTGGTATCAAACTATTCGGCCAGCGGTCGAGTGCGCGTTACAGACAGCCAAGCTTTGGCACAGCCTTTTCGCACAGGCAACGTCGGAGACGGCTACACCCTGTCCGCTGTCCGTCTGAAGTTTAGCTTGCAAACTGGGGTGTCGGCACAAGTGGGAGATGAAATTCCTGGCGATCAAAGAGTAAGCGCGGTATCAGGTGGGAGTGCAGCTTTGGTTCCCAGCACAGCCGACCCATCGCACGTGGTGGTGCGGCTGCTTACGCAAAACGCGGCCGGAACCGGTCCAACAGAGACGGGCGCAATTACGCTGATAAATCCGCCTACGCTGCGCTCGTCGCATGAATTTGACGGCTGGAACTTGTTTGCCGCGCCACCCGGCACAACCCTTACGAAGCAAACGACTTACTATATCGAAGTATCGCATGACATTTCTGGCGCCATGATCCCCTGGACAGGAACGGAAACAAACCGTATGCTTGGGCAGAGCGGCTGGTCGATGTCCCGCTTCCTTGTCCGCAACACTTCGGGAACTACTTGGGGGAACGGAGGTGGCAACCACTTGCTCTTGGTAAACATTTCCGGATCGGTCAATAACCCACCCGAGGACACCAGCAGTGCGCCCATTACAAACCTGCGAATGAGGCTTAACAAGACGCCTGGCACGGACCCTTCATATTATGGAGCCAATGAAGTTCTCAGACCCGGTTATCAATTGTGGATATACAATGCTGACGTTACAAACCTGGATTCAGATGGAATTACTGGTTTGCCAAGTAGTGACTTTTACAGTGTTCCTGGATCGATGGAAAACTTTAACTCGATTGCAGAAGTGATTTCTTCTGGCATGCTGTTGGACTTGAGAAACGGAGAACATGTCATTACGAACCTAGAAATAGGGCGCAGGATAGTTCCATGCTCTAGATGGACCGATGGCGAAAACAATTTCAACCACGTTTGCGGCCCCCCAACTTCGATCATACGCGCCCTCAACGTCGACGTTGAAGGTACAGCCGACAACGCTGACAGCGACATGACAAGGATTAGTTTCACGATACCGCATAATCAGGCAGCGCCTTCCAATGTCAATCGCACCGTCAATTGGCAGACGGTGGTTGGCAATGGGACTCGGGAGGCTACGGGCACTGTCAATTTTGCAGCCAGAGATACAGAGCGGTCCGCGACGGCCAATTTCCAGGATCAGCTGCGGCCAGACAGCATGATTGAGATTCAGCCAAGACCGTCGTTCGCCGCGTCGGGACGGAGCGTAGCCTCGTCGGTCGTGGCGGACACCGCTGTGGAGGCGGGCGCTGAAACTGTTTCCGATGTCTCTTCCCAAGCCTGGGTTAGGGCGGGTCTGCAGCAGATACCTTCCAGCAGGACTGCCACGGACTTTGCAGCCACCAGCATGCTGTCCACGTTCGGACGCATTGCCTCCACCAGACTCGTCGAGACAATTTGGAGCCGCGTCGAAGCGCACAGGCATGGAGTCGCGGCTTCTCACGCCAGCCTTGATGGCCGCCCCATCGACACCACCGCTTACGCTTCTGGCGCGTCTGCCCGTCAGGCCGCGGGAGAAACCGCGAAGCTGTTTGGAATAGAGGTCACTGGCCCGGCGCTGGCTTCCACCAGCGACTCCGATGGCGGTTCAGTTGCCAAAGGCAAATTCGAGGACTTCGCAAGCTGGGCCGGCCTCCCGGGCGGTAGCGGTATTCCCGGCGGAACAAGCTTCGCGCTGCCCCAAGGAGATGGAAAACTCGGATCCATCGTCTATTGGGGCGAAACCAACCTCAGCGATTACAAGAGCGAGCTGAGTGACCGCGAGTTTTCTATTCTGGCATCCGACGGGGCAATTTCCACGTACAACCTTGGCATCGACTACAGGTTCAACAAGAGCAAACTGCTGGGCCTTGCGGTGAGCCGCAGCTCGGGCAAAGCCGAATACAGTTTTGCCGATTCAAGTGACGGCAGCGGGGACATCTCGTCCAGCCTGACCATGGTAACCCCATGGCTTCACTGGAAATCGCCATCCGGGGTGGAGGTATGGAGCGCCGTCGGAGCTGGCTTCGGAACGGCCGACGGTTCGCTCAATGGCAGTCAGTTGGAGACGGACACTCGCATGTGGACGGCTGCGATTGGTGCGTGGAACCCCATCACGACCATCGAAGGCATCAGCTACGCGGCAAAGGCCGACGTGTTCATCGCATCGGTGTATTCCGAAGGGGTGAGTGTGGTCGTCGACGACTCTGACCCTCATTCCAGGCGCTTCCGGTTGGCAGCGGAAGTGTCCTCGGAACGGGCGACCCTCGCTGGAGAACCGTTGCCCTTCGCGATTGAGATTGGAGCGCGGCATGATGGCGGCGACGCGGAAAACGGATTCGGCGTGGATGTCGCCGGCAGATTTATCCATGGTAGCTCGCAAAGTAGCATCAGCATGTCGGGCAGAGGCGGCATGACGTTGTACCACGGCCAGAGGGGATTCAGCGAGATCGGACTTGGCCTGAGCGTGGACTATGATTCGGGAGCTAACGCCCGCGGTTTCCTGTTTTCGCTGGAACCAACGTGGAATGCGCCGCGCTCGAACGTCGACAACTTGATGTGGGACATCGATTCCCTCCACCGCCCAGACCCGTCGCCAAGCGCGGGCGCAGCGGTGCGGACTCGGCTGGGCTATGGCGTAAGCGCGCTTGGAAACTTCGCGCTGGCAACACTGTATGGCGAAGCGCAAAGCGAGGAAGACGGGAATCGGATGCGCCTTGGCTACGAAATTGGGGAAACCAGCCAACGAGCTGGCAGCCTGCGCTTTGACCTGTACGGCGAACTCCGCAACAGCCACGACGGAGCGGCGCAGGCGGTGATGCTGGAAGGTGGGCTGGACTTCTAGGTGCAAATCGGTACTCCGCAGCGTCCCCAGTTTTTCCTGAAGTGCAGCTTGACATGATGGCAGGAGACTGTAGTGTCGCCAGCTGCGCAGGGAAGTCTGGCGCTAGAAGCCAGGCACGGAGTAGCAGGCATGGAGAAATTGGAGTTGCCATTTGGGGTCCAGAATCTCAGCGAGATTCGCAGGGACGGGCACTACTACGTGGACAAGACCGACTACGTCTATCAGCTTGCCCGCCATCACAAGTATTGCTTTCTTTCGCGACCCCGGCGGTTTGGCAAGAGTCTTCTTGTTGACACCTTCAAGCAGACGTTTGAGGGGAACAAGGAGCTCTTTGAGGGCCTCGCGATACACGACAAGTGGGACTGGTCAGTCCAGTATCCCGTTGTCCGATTCGACTATGGTACGGGAAACTTCACAGATCCAGATGAAATTACCAAGGTTACAATTGCGCACTTGCGCGAAGCGGAGAAAAAATTCAATGTGAATACCAGCGAAAGCAGCCTTTCCGTTCGGTTCTTTGATCTTATCCACGAAATATACCATTCGACCGGCTTGAGGGTTGTTGTACTTGTGGACGAATACGACAAACCAATTCTCGACACGCTTGAGCACACTGATGTGGCGCTTTCCAATCGCAATGTGCTGCGTTCAATCTTTAGTACATTAAAGACTAGGGACGAGATGGTGCGGTTTGGCTTCTTTACCGGCGTGAGCAAATTCTCCAAGGTCAGCCTTTTCTCCGGCCTAAACCAGCTGTTGGACTTGACTTTACTGCCCCAGTACTCTGCCATATGCGGATATACCGATTCAGATATTGATACCGTGTTTGGACCGGAACTGGATGGCTTGGATCGCGAAAAAATAAGGGAATGGTACAATGGCTACAGCTGGCTCGGCGATGAACGGGTGTATTGCCCCCAAGAGCTGCTGTCGCTATTCGTCGCACGAAGGTTCACGTCATGGTGGTACGAAACAGGATCGCCGGCGTTTCTGGCAGATCTGCTGCGAAGCAAGCAGCTGTATTCCGCAGAGATCGGAACGGAATTCTGTGACGAAAGCATGCTTTCGAAGTTTGACTTTGACGAGCAGGTTCCAGAGGCACTACTGTTTCAGACCGGCTACCTTACTATAGCCGAAACCAAGCAGCGAGGCGGCGAAACGCTCTATAGGCTTGACTATCCCAACCTTAGCGTTCGAAGAAGCCTCAACGGCCTACTGGAATCCACATATTTGCGTGATTGGGATCCAAAGAAACGGAATCGGCAGAAGCAGCGGCTCGTAGACCACCTGGAAGCCTGCGACGCCAACAAACTGGAAGAGCACCTGAAGTCCCTGTTTTCAAGCATTCCGCACCAGTGGTATGACACCAGTCCAATTGAAAATTACGAAGCGCACTGCGCCAGCGTGTTCCTTTCTCACTTTGAGGGAGCAAATCTGGATGTTCACGCCGAAGTGCCAACCAGCCATGGCAGAATTGACCTTGCCGCCGTTCTGGATAACAGGGTGTATATATTCGAATTCAAGATCGCGGAAAGATCAGAGTCGGGAGAAGGCATGGAGCAGATACGCAGCAGAGGTTATGCGGACAAGTACCGCGGCAAGGGACTTCCCATCCATCTCGTGAGTGTGGAGTACAGCAGCGAAAAGCGCAATATCGTCAGCTTCTGCCTGGAGGATGCGTAACCATTCAACGGCTCGGCGACTGGAGCGTTCAACTTCAGCTGAAACCATCCCGCTGCCCGCCCGCGTCAGCACAAGATGAAACGGCTGCTATACCGTTTCTCCTCTCAGCCCTTTCTGCCCTGCCCCGCTTCCTCCTCAAAATGGCGCAGCACCGAGCGGAATACATTGGGGGCAGCCTGGCCCAGACCGCAGATGGAAGCGTCCTCCATGGCGCTTCCCAGCTCCTCTAAAAGCCCGCGGTCCCACACTGGCGTCTCCATCAGCTTCGCCGCCTTCTCGCAGCCGACCCGGCAGGGCGTGCACTGGCCGCAGGACTCGTCCTCGAAAAACCGCATCAGGTTCCGCGCTGCCTCGGCCATATCGTCCTGGTCGGACAGCACCACCACCGCGGCCGAGCCGATGAAACAGCCGTGCGGCTGCAGAGTGTCGAAGTCCAGCGGGATGTCCCCCATCGACGCCGGCAGGATGCCGCCCGACGCGCCGCCGGGCAGATACGCCTTGAATTCGTGCCCTTCCTGCATGCCGCCGCAGTGCCCGTCGATCAGTTCGCGCACGGTCGTGCCCGCAGGCGCCAGCTTGACCCCCGGCTCCCGCACCCGCCCCGACACCGAATATGCCCGCAGGCCGGTACGGCCGTTGGCGCCGAGGGCGTTCAGCGTCTCCGGCCCCTCGCGTGCTACCCGCGCCACCCACCACAGAGTCTCGACGTTGTGCACCAGCGTAGGCCGGCCGAAGATGCCGTCCTGGGCAACAAATGGAGGACGGTGGCGCGGCAGGCCCCGCTTGCCCTCGATGGACTCGATCATCGCCGACTCTTCGCCGCAGATGTAAGCCCCGGCGCCGCGACGCAGGTCAAACAGCCCCGGTGCAGCTATCCCAGCTTCCTCCAGCGCGGCAATTTCGCGCAGAAGTATCTCCCGCGCCGCCGGGTACTCGTCGCGCAGGTAGATGAAGATTCGCTCCGCCTCCACCGCCATCGCGGCAATCAGGGCTCCCTCGATAAACAGGTGCGGGCGGGTCTCTAGGCACAGTCGGTCCTTGAAGGTGCCCGGCTCACCCTCGTCGGCGTTGACAGCCAGATAGCGCGGGGCCGGCTCGGCCCGCACGAAGGCCCACTTGCGCCCGGCGGGAAACCCCGCTCCGCCCAGGCCGCGCAGCCCGGACTCCAGCAGTGCCTCCTGCACCGCGTCGGCGCTTCCGGGGTCCGTCCGCAGCTCCTCGAGCCGCTGGTAGCCGCCGCCGTCGCGGTAGGCGGCGAGATCCTCGTAGTCGGGTATCCGCGGGCCAAAGTCCTCCGACTCCACCGTCCCCACCACCGCCTCGGCACTGGCATGGTCCACGTGCCGATGCCCCACCTCCACCGTCGGCGCCAAGTCGCAGCGTCCCATGCACGGTGCCCGCAGCACCCGCACCCCGCCCTCGGGCCATGCGCATTCAAGGTGTTTGATCAGGGCCTCCGCGCCCGCCAAGGCGCAGGGCAGCGAATCGCATACCCGCACGGTCACTGGAGGCGGCGGTTCCTCGTCGTCGCGCAGCGGGTCAAAATGGGCGTAGAAGGTGGCTACCTCCCACACTTCGGCCTGGGCCATCCCCATCTCCTCGGCCAATGCCCGCAAATGCGCCGCCGACAGATGACCATGGGCGTCCTGAATGCGATGCAGATACTCCACCAGCAGGTCCCGCCGTCGCGGCGCGTCGCCCAACAGCCGTCGCACCTCGGCCAGCGCGGCCGGGTCAAGGGGGCGCCCTTTGGGACGGGCGCGGGCGCCGCGCATGGGCGCCGTTGAAGATTCGTTTGCCGCCATCGTCTCAGTGCCGCTCAAACAGTTTCTTCATGTCCTCCAGCGAGAGGGCCACGTGGGTGGGACGGCCGTGGTTGCACTGGCCGCTGTAGGGCGTGCGCTCCATGTCGCGCAGCAGGCGGTTCATCTGCTCCAGCGTCAGCTCGCGCCCGGCGCGAATCGACCCGTGACATGCCATCTTCGAGCACACCGCCTCCAGCCGCTCGCGCAAAGCCGTCGCGCCGCCACCCTCGGCAATATCGCCCGCAAGGTCGCGCAGGAGTGTATCGCTGTCGATCTCGCCCAGTATCGTCGGCATCTCGCGCACGCACACCGCGTCCTCGCCAAACGGTTCGATTGACAGGCCCAGCTCGCGCAGCTCCTCCACGCGCTCCAGCAGCCGCTGGCGGTCAGCGGAATCGAGACGGACAATATCGGGAATCAGAAGCGGCGTACGCTCGACGCCATTGGCCTCCAGCTGGGCCTTGATGCGTTCGTACACCAGACGCTCATGGGCGGCGTGCTGGTCGACCAGAATCATGCCGTCGGCCGTCTGGGCGACGATGAACATTCGGTGCAGCTGTGCGCGGGCCGCCCCCAGCGGATAGTCGCCCGGTTCGGGCTGGGGAGCTGGCGCCGTTTCGGGGGCGGCCGACGCGGCCTGCGGCGGGGCGTCGATCAGGCCCGCCTCCTGCGGCGGCGGTATGTCCCTGCGGGCCGACACGGCATATGGATGGGAAGGCCGCGCCGCCGCCCGAAACGCCTCCGCCCGCCCGGCATCCGCATGATGCCCCGAGCCGTAGAGAGCCCGCCCCAGGCTGCCCGCCACCAGGCGGCGTATGTTGGCCGCGTCGCGAAACCGCACCTCGGCCTTGGCAGGGTGGACGTTGACGTCGAGGCGGGCCGGATCCACCTCGATCCAAAGCGCCATCACTGCATAGCGGCCGCGCGGCAGGAGATCGCGGTAGGCTCCCGCCGCCGCCCCCAGCACCAGCGGGTCGCGCACCGGCCGGCCGTTGACGAACACATACTGATCGCGGCGGTGGCCGCGGTTATGGGTGGCAACCGCGGCGAAGCCCTCGATGAACGCCCCCTCTGCGCTTCCCTGCACCGGTACGGCGCTGTCCAGAAACGCCTGGCCAAGCACGGCGCCAAGCCGGTCGGCGCGGGCGTCGTCGCCAGACTCGGCGGGAGTTGAAAGGCGCTCGCGGTCTCCCTCGCGCAGGACAAACCCCACGTCGGGATGAGCCAGCGCCAGCGCCCGCACCGCGTCGGCGACAGCCGTGCTTTCGCTGGTTGCAGAGCGCAGGAAGGCAAGCCGCGCTGGCGTGGCGTAGAACAGGTCCCGCACCTGTATCAGCGTCCCCTGCTGTCGCGCCGCTGGCTGCAGGTCGCTGGCAGCCCCCGCGTCAACCTCCAGCCTCCAGGCGCGGTCGGCCCCCTGCGCCCGGGAGATGATGGAAAGGCGGCTGACGCCGGCAATGGCCGCAAGCGCCTCGCCGCGAAACCCCAGCGTGCGTATGTCCTGCAGGTCGTCGCCATGCAGCTTGGAAGTAGCGTGGCGCTCCACCGCCAGAGGCATCTGGTCACGGGGAATGCCGCAGCCGTCGTCGGCAACGGAAATCAGTCTCCGCCCGCCCTCCTCGCAGTGTACGTCGATGCGCCGCGCCCCGGCATCGAGGGCGTTCTCCACCAGTTCGCGCACCGCCGAGGCCGGCCGCTCGACGACCTCGCCGGCGGCGATGCGGTTGATAACCTCGGTCGATAGGCGCCGTATGCCGCCCGTGTCCGGCGGCGCTGGCGCTGCCGCCTGCAGAATCAGCGGATGCTCTCCCTGGCAGGCGGGCTGGCCAGCACGCCAAGGCCGCGAAGGCGCTCCACCTCCTCGGACGTCACCAGAATGCTGGCAGCACGAGCGCGGGCCTCTGTCACGCCGAGAATGTCATGCACCAGCAGAGTCTCCTCTTCCGCCTGCGCCTTCAGGTCCTGCTCCACCGCTTCGCGAATTCCGACGGGAGGATTGGCGGCTCCCAGACGATTGAGGAGAGACACTTCGGCCGAGCTTGGAGCCACGTTCCCCGCCTTTGGCGCGCCAAGCGCCTTCCGCGCGATGGCCAGCGGGTCGCTGACAACGCGTGCAGGAGCGTTGGGGTCGGGCACCGGCAGGACGTCGCTGTCGGGTATTTCCAGCGGCCGCGTCGGCAGCACTTTGAACTCGTCAGGTCCCTGGCGGAGAATGCCCAGCGTACGCTGGATGGAGTTGTCGCCGCAGCCCGCAAGCAGCACGGACGCCAGGACCGCGGCAAGAACCGCCCCGCGGGGTCTGACAGCGGCAAGGTTTTCAGGTTTCATGCCGTCTCTTCTCGCCGGTTACCGGCGCAGTACCGCGATCGCCACGCCCACCACGATGGCCCCGTCAGCCAGGTTCCACGCGTAGGGATTGACGATGCCGCAGCAGGTCACGTTGAGATAGTCATGTACCGCGCCAAATGCCAGTCTGTCAAGGGCGTTGCTGCACGCGCCGCCGATGGCGATGCCGCAGCCAAGGTTATGCCAGGCCGAGGGCGAGGACAGAGTCCACCAAAGCAGTCCCGCGCTGATGGCCACCGCCAGCCCCGCCAGGAGCAGAGCCGTGTACCCCGGACCGCCGCCGAGCAGGCCGAAGTTGATGCCGGTGTTCCATACCTCGACAATCCGCACGAATGGCCCCAGCTGAAGCGGTATCCGCTCCGGCTCGAGTCCCAGCGCCAGCCACTTGGCCGCGCGGTCCACCAGAAACGCCGCCAGCGCCCAGCCCAAGGCCCGCGCTCCGGCCAGTTTTCGATTTGTGCTCATTCTGCCTGACGCCGCCTCAAGGCTGAGCACTCTACCGCCATGCCCGCCTTGTCGCAATCGCCCAGTTCAAGCGCAATATGTGCTGCGGGCACCTGCTTACCCCACCGAATATGGGTCTGGGTATCCACCAGATTTGGTTAAATTTGAGTGCTGTGGTCAGCTCGGATATTCACTGATGCGGGCTGCCGCATTCAGATACCGCATTCTTCAACTGTTTCGTCTTCCGGCCTCTCATCTCGCCCAATGGCGCCAATGACCGTTTTCCATTGTACAGCCTTGATGGCCAGGCATCCTTGCGGCTGCCAGCAGGCAGTTCGCAGTACATGCAGGCAGTGAAAGGCTGTGCCACAGAGGACATGACGCGCCTCATGTCTGCTGGACTGGACCGTAGGCAAACGATACCCCGACCCCATTGACGCGGGGCCGGTTACCGCTTATCTTCAGGCGAAGGGAGCGCTGGAGCGCAGCAACGAGCCAACGGAGAACGGAACATGAGCAAGTCTGACGCCCAATCCAGCCCTTCCATGACGGAATCGGAGTATACAGGGCAAAAAACCCTGGATGAGTCGCCGCTTCATCGGGAGGCGATACTGGGTACCTTGAAGGGCATCCGCAAGCTGCTGCAGGACGGCGCCTTTATCGACCATCAGGACAGCAATGGAGAAACGCCGCTTCATTGGGCCGCGGCATCCTGCAAGACCAGCATTGTTCAAGAGTTGATCAAGTCCAATGCGCAGGTTGACGCGAAATGCAATCTCGGGCGAACGCCACTGTACCGCGCAGCAGCGGCAATTCACGCCAGCGCGCATCAGGTAGCACGGCTGCTGCTGAAGGCAGGCGCGGACCCCAACGTCAAGAGCATAACGGGCGTTGCGCCCATATTCGAGACAATTGATCGTGGTACTATTGATACCCTCAAGGAGCTGCTCAAGCATGGCGCCAGAGTTGACAATGAAACACTGCTGTTTGGGCATTCTGTCTTGTTCCCAGCAGCCCATCATCGGCAGGCTAAATTTGTTCAGGTTTTGCTGGATGCTGGCGCAGATCCAAATTTCGCGGATGAACAGGGACTTGCTCCACTGCATGTAGCGGCATTGTCGGGCGATACCGACACGACCCCTGCTCAATATGAACGCCCGGATGGCACTGGCGCGCAAATTGCTGGTCGCTATCTTGGCCCCGCATATGAGGCGACGCCGGAAAATGCGGCAGACTGTGTGCAGATGCTTGTACTCGCTGGCGCGAATGTAAATTCAGTGACCAATACAGGTGCGACGCCATTGCACATGGCAGCGCGATACGGTGCAACGGACGCGCTTCGAGTGCTTCTGAAGCATGGCGCAAAGGTCAACGTTCGGATGCATGACGGCGACTCGCCCCTTTTCTTTGCGTCGAGGCTGGGCTACACTGACTGCGTGCGCCTGCTGCTGCAGGCTGGAGCGGATGCGCGGGAGAAGCACTTGGAAACTGGGGGTGCTGTGCTCAGTTATGCCGTGGATGCAGGTCATCTGGAGGTCGTACGTCTCCTCATTGACGCGGGCGCTGACGTAAATTCCAAAAGCAAAATGTATGGTACGACGCCGTTGCTCTGCGCCGGGGTTGACGGGAACGTGGAAATTATTCGCGTGCTGCTGAACGCGGGGGCGGAAATCGGGGCAAGGGATTCGAACAAAGGATTAACAATTCTCCACAAATTGGCGGAGAAGGGCCATTTGGCAGCGATTCATGCTCTTATCAAGGCTGGCGCGAGTGTCGACGAGAGGGAGACCAGCACAGGCCGTACGCCTCTTCACGTTGCGGCCATATTCGATCAAGCGGAAGTTGCGGAGACCCTTGTAAAGAACGGCGCGAGTCTGGATGCCAAAGATGAGCCACATGGAACGACGCCACTCCACTTGGCGGCCACCGCAGGATCAGAGGAAACGGTCCGTATGCTTATCGCAGCTGGTGCCAATCTGGAAGCAAAGACTACCAACAAATCAGCAGCGCCACTACACTATGCGGTATGCGCCGACGAACCGAAAACAACCGCGATCCTGTTGAAGGCAGGTGCTTGTAGGGAGTCACGGGATGCCTACGGCTTGACCCCTCTGCACGTAGCGGCGATGTACAAGCAGGCAGATCATGTTCAAATGCTCATTGAAGCGGGTTCAAACCTGGAAGCAAGAGAAAAAGATCTTAACTATACGCCACTGCACGTAGCGTTCCGATATGGAGACGCAAAGACAGCAATGGTGCTTATCGCAGCTGGAGCGGATACAAGTGCAAAGTCGAAAAACGGGAAAGCGCCGATGGAGTATGCCATTCACAATGATAACTTCGTGAAGGAAACTGACTCGGCATGAGTCTCCAGGCAATGCCTTCGGTGCGCCTAGCCTCGTCAATTTATAGAAATTGAGTCAGATAGCGCGCCCCTGCGCCACCAAGAAGCGCATCGCCAGTGTAAGGCGGTCAGGCTGCCGACATGGCGCGACGTTGACCCAATGCGGTTTCACAGCCATAAGGTTTGTATAGTAGCGGTGGCGGCAACCCGAAGCGAGAACTAGCAAATCCAGCGCAGCAGCGGACCTGCCATCGGACATACTCATAGCAGGCCGTGCTTTTGGTCAATCTGCATCATCTCCTTTAAAAGTCGTCTCCGCTCAGCCTTCCGCCTGTCCCTGTAGGCGAAAAGCGCCTCTGCTGGAATTTGGCGATACCACCACTTCCAGCTGTACGGCAGCTCTCCATCATCAAGCAGCTTGTTCAGATAGGGGTAGGAAACATTGAGGATGTCCGCCGCCCGATACTCAGTCACAAGGGTATCTATCGGGGTCATCTCAACCCCCGCCCACTGGAGACTAGCCGCAGCATCTCCATGACAGCGGCTGCCAGCGCTGGCGACAGTACCACGTCCTTGGTTTGCCCCCCGTTCAAGGCGAGCTCGAAACTGACAGACTTGTCCTTCCGCATCTTAGACGCAATAAGCGCTTCAAATTGCTGGGCAGTCTTAGCCTCCACCTTGTTAGGCAGACGCTCCGAGAAGCCTTGTTTATTGAGTGTGGTCATGTTGGTATCCCCCGATGGCGGCAATCGTAGCAGCAACTATGGCAGTATGTCGATTCGTCCGTCCAAGCCGATCTCGAAACCGCCCCGCGCCTCTGCCCACGCAACGACGGCTTCTGCCACGGAAACGGGAAGTGTGCGCGATTCGCTGGCGTCGCTCAGTACCTCGTAGCCGTCTCCGCCCTGGGCGAGATACTCGTTGGTAGCCAGCCTGTATGTCCGCGCCAGGTCCAGCGGCTCTCCCCCCACCGTCACGCTGCGCACCCTGCTGCCGGATGGCGCCGATCGGGAGAAGTCAAACCGAATCCCCGACACCTGAGGGAAGCGGCCTCTGCTGTCCTCGACCAGGGACACGCCGTTCTCAAGTGCCAATAGCAGCCTGGCGCCGGATATTGTGAGTACCGAGACCATGTTCGCGTAGGGAAGCTCTTCTACAAGGTCGCGCAGAGTTATTTCCGTGCCGGCCTCGTAGACGCGGTCGCCGCGGATGCTGCCCGCGTTGATGATCGCCACATCGGCATTCGCCTGCTCTCGGATGGCATCGGCCACAAGGTTGCCGAAGGCGTTCTCCCCCTGAACAATGTCTGGCTGCCGCGTATCGAATGCCGTCCGCGCGACTCCAACAATTCTCCCGAACTCTGACGGCACCTCCGCCTCTACCGCTTTCAGGATATCCAGTGAAGCGGGATCCGGCGGAAGACCGCTGGTGCTCTTGAACTCGACGTACGGAGTCCAGACGAACTGCCTCTCGCCATCCTTGTCGATGGTGTCGAGTTCCAGGTCGATCACGGCCAGCTGCAGGCCCAGCGGCTCCGTCTGCACGATCAGCCCCCGCTCGTCGTAGTGCGATTCCATCCAGTCGTCCCTGCCGCTCAGCACCACGTCTACATGCTCCAGCATGGCGAGGTCGACATCCCGGTCTACATGCGCGATGGCGATCACCAGATCCGCATGGTTTCGGCGAAGATGCCTGGCCATCGCCTCCGCCGCCTTCACCGGATCGCGGACCACGATGTCGTTGCCGTCAAAGATAGCTGCCGTGTCAAGCATCGGGCTCAAACCGATCATTCCCACGAGATGGGTGCCGACCCTCATCAGAGAGTAATCCGCCGCTCCCTGCAGCGACGGTGACAGGTTGGAGGACAGCCACAGGAACTCAGACTCGCCAATCCGCTCCTCCAGCGCCAATTGACCGACGCCAACCTCATGGCTGCCTGGCGCTGCGTAGTCCAGACCGACGGCGTTCATCAGCTCCACCATATGGCGGCCCTGATCGAGGCTGGTCAGCAGCGAGGGCGAAAGCATCCCTCCGCCATGGGTCACCAGAGTCATGCCGTCCGCCTCCTCCCGAGTCTGCCGTACGGCGGTTACCATTGCAGGCACCGCGGCTGCATGGTCGATGTCATTGAAGTGAAGGATGCGCAGCCGGTCCGCTGCGGCGGACTCGCCAGCAGCCGCCAATAACAGCGCCAGCGCCACGCAGGCGTTTGCCGCAAGCAGCCTAAACCGCCTGACTGTGCGGCCAGCAGTCCATAATTTTGCTGAACCATCCATAACTTGCTTCTCCCGGGGCCACCGCGACGCGCAGCGGTAGGCAGGGCGGCACGGCCGCCAAGCGGAGTGGTTGCGGTCGGACCAAGCACCGTCTCGGCCAAAGGCTGCCATTGCCCGGCCCAGTACGGATGTTACCCGACTTTCGGGTCTAGGATTTCACCGCGTCTTCGCATCGACGGCACAGGCCATCCGCCTCTGCTACCTCTTCCAGCACGCGCCAGCAGCGGGCGCAGCGGTGGCCACCGGCGCGCTCCACCACAACCGCCGCGCCCGGTACGTCCTCCAGGCGGAACGCGTCCTCCGGTCCCTCCGCGCGCTCGACGCGCAGCGCCGACACGATGCACATCTCGGCAAACATCTCCGCCTCCGGCGCCTCGTGCTCCGCGCCGAGATACAGCACGGGAGCCGCCTCCAGCGAGGACCCCAGGCCCGATTCGCGGCGGGCAATCTCCAGGGCGCCGGTGACCACGCGGCGCAGGGCGCGCCAGCGCGCCATCTCGGCGTCAAGCTCCGGGTCAAGCCAGGACTCGGGCGTGTAGGGAAACGTCTCCAGATGCACCGACACCGAGTCGCCGTCGCCGTACCGCTCCAGCCATGCCTCCTCGGCGGTGAAGCACAGCACCGGCGACGCCCAGCAGGCCACTCTCCGAAACAGCTCGTCTAGCACCGTGCGGCAGGCACGCCGCCGCATGGAGTCCGCCCGGTCGCAGTACAGCGAGTCCTTGCGGATGTCGAAGTAGAACGAGGAGAGGTCGTTGGTGCAGAAGTTGAACAGCGCCGAAAACGCCTTCTGAAACGCGAATCCCCCGTAGCTCTCGCGCTGCAGCGGGTCGATCTGGGCGAGGCGGTGCAGCGCCCACCGCTCCAGCATGGGCATGTCCTTCGGCTCGACCCGCTCGGTCTCGTCCCAGCCGTTGAGGTTGCCCAGCAGAAACCGCAGGCCGTTGCGGAAACGCCGGTAGGACTCCGAGGCCGACTGCAGAATTCCCGGTCCGATTCGCATGTCCTGCGAGGTGTCGGCGCTGGCGGTCCACAGCCGCAGGATGTCGGCGCCGTGGCGGTCGATGACGTCCTGCGGAGCGACCACGTTGCCGCGCGACTTGGACATCTTCTCGCCCGCCTCGTCGAGGGCGAAACCGTGCGTGAGCACCGCCCGGTAGGGCGCCCGCCCGCGGCTGCCGCAGCTCTCCAGAAGGGAGGAGTGAAACCACCCGCGATGCTGGTCGGTGCCCTCGAGGTAGAGGTCGGCGGGCCAGGTCTCCTCGCCGCTGCCCTCCAGCACGAAGGCATGGGTACTGCCCGATTCAAACCACACGTCGAGGATGTCGTCGATCTTCTCGAATTCCTCCGGATCGCGGCCCTCTCCCAGAAACCGCCCCGCGGCATCTTCAGCAAACCACGCGTCCGCCCCCTCGGCGCGGAACGCCTCGACAATGGCGGCGTTGACCTTCTCGTCGCGCAGCGGCTCGCCGGTGGCGCGCTCGACAAAACATGCCAGAGGCACGCCCCATGCGCGCTGGCGCGACACCACCCAGTCGGGACGGTCGGCCACCATGGCCCGCAGCCGGTTGCGTCCGCTTTCGGGATACCACCGCACGCGGCGGTCGATGGAGGCGAGCGCCCGCTCGCGGATGGTGGCGCCGTCCTCGTCCTGGCCGTCGCCCAGCGGGCGGTCGACGGCGATAAACCACTGCGGCGTGTTGCGGTAGATCAGCGGCGCCTTGGACCGCCAGCTGTGCGGATACGAATGGCGCTGCTTGCCCAGGGCCACCACCGCGCCGGCCTCCTCGAGGCGGGCGATCACCGCCCTGTTGGCGCCGTCCTCCTTGCCGTCCTCGCGGTAGATGCGCTCGCCGCCAAACAGCGGCAGGTCTTCGACATACCGGCCGTCGCCATCGATGTAATGCGTAAGCTCAAGGCCATGCGAGAGGGCAAGCTCGTAGTCCTCCTCGCCGTGCGAAGGCGCCATGTGCACCAGACCGGTGCCGGTTTCGGCCGAGACGAAATCCCCCGCCAGCACCGGCACCGGATTCTCCCAGCAGCCGCCGGCGATGCCGCGCAGAGGATGGGCGCACACAGACTGCTCCAGTCCGGCCGCCTCCCCTTCGCGTACATGGCTTGCGACCCCGGCATGCCCCAGCGTCCCCTCGGCGCGCTCGTCGGCCAGCACCAGCCGGTCGCCCGCGGCAAGGCGGCATCCCTCGCCCGCCGCCTCCACCCGCCAGACGCCGTAGGACACCGAGGGCGAATAGGCGATGGCGCGGTTGGCGGGAATGGTCCAGGGCGTGGTGGTCCAAATCGCCGCGGCGGCGCCCGCCAGCGGTCCCTCGACGATGGGAAAGCGCACCGTAAGAGCCGGCGAGACCCGGTCGTGGTACTCGATCTCGGCCTCGGCCAGGGCGGTGCGCTCGACGCTTGACCACATCACCGGCTTGGAGCCGCGGTAGAGGGAGCCGTTCATGACGAATCGGTGAAACTCGGCGACGATGGCCGCCTCGGCCCCGTAGGCCATGGTGGTGTAGGGCTGCTCCCAGTCGCCGCCGACGCCCAGCCGCTGAAACTCGTCGCTCTGCACCCCGATCCACCCCTCGGCAAACTCGCGGCATGCGGCGCGCAGCTCGAGCACCGGCACCTCGTCCTTGCTGCGGCCCTCCTTGACGTAGGCTTCCTCCACCTTCCATTCGATCGGCAGCCCGTGGCAGTCCCAGCCCGGGATGTAGCGGGAGTCCCGTCCCATCATCTGCTGCGAGCGCACCACCATGTCCTTGAGGATCTTGTTGACGGCATGGCCGATATGGAGATGGCCGTTGGCGTAGGGCGGACCGTCATGCAGCACATGCAGCGGCCGTCCCTTGGCGACTTCGCGCTGGCGGCCATGCAGGCCGATGCGGCGCCACCGCTCCAGCAGGGCGGGTTCGCGCTTGGGCAGGCCGGCGCGCATCGGAAACTCCGTGCGCGGCAGATACAGGGTGTCGCGGTAAGAGGGTGCGGTGTCAGACGTCATGCGCGGACGGGATACGGGCGCGCGCCCGTGCAGCTGTGGTTTTCGGGGTGCGAACCCCACCAATTACCAGCCTGCACGCCATCCGTCCACCGCCGGGCGGCAACCGTGCTATCGTCATCCCGCGCGGAGGCAGGCCGCCGCGCCTGCCGGGAGACGATCCATGCCGCGCTTTGTGCGACCCGCCGCCATTGCGGCCGCGATGGCCTTGGCGCTGGCCGTCCAGGCCGCCGCCGCCCCCGCGTCCAAGCTGGTCGATACATACTGGCAGGGACATGGCGACGCCGCGCCGCCCGGCCATGCCGACTGGGACGCGTTTCTCGACCGATTTCTCGTTGCGGGCGACGACGGCATCAACCTCCTCGCCTACGGGCGGGTGGACGGAGAGGGCCGCGCCCTGCTGGATGGCTATCTGGCCGAGATGCAGGCCCTTGACCCCACCGCGCTGGGACGGGACGACCAGTACGCCTACTGGGTCAACCTCTACAACGCCGCCACCGTCGCGGTGGTGCTGGACGCCTGGCCGGTGAAGAGCATCCGCCGCATCGGCGGGTTTCTGTCGGGCGGCCCCTGGGACCGCGACGCGGTGCGGGTGGCTGGACGGGACCTCTCGCTCAACGACATCGAGCACGGCATCCTGCGGCCCATCTGGCAGGATGCCCGCATTCACTACGCCGTCAACTGCGCTTCGATTGGCTGCCCCAACCTCGCCCTGCGGGCCTATCAGGGAGCGACGCTGGAGCGGGACCTGGACGCAGCGGCCCGGGACTACGTCAACCATCCCCGCGGCGCGACGGTCAGCGGCGACAAGCTGAAGGTGTCCTCCATCTACCACTGGTACAAGGTGGACTTTGGCGACAGCGACGCGGGCGTCATCGCCCATCTCGGCGCCTACGCGGAATCGGACCTCGCGTCCGCCCTGGCGGGCATCGACCGCGTCGACGGCCACGACTACGACTGGAGCCTCAACGAGGCCCCCTGACCCCGTGGCGCGCTATCTGCTGCGTATCGAATACCGCGGCGGCGGGTTTGCCGGCTGGCAGCGCCAGGACAGCGCCTTTACCGTCCAGCAGGCTGTCGAGGAGGCGCTGGCCCAGCTGGAGCCCGCCATGCCAAAGGTGGTGGGCGCCGGCCGCACCGACACCGGCGTGCATGCCCTGGGGCAGATGGCCCATGTCGACCTCGAACGCCCCTGGAGCGAGCCGCGGCGGCTGCGCGAGGCCGTCAACGCACACCTGCGCCCGCACCCCGTCGCCGTAATCGAGGCGCGCGAAGTCGACAGGGAGTTTCACGCCCGCTTCGACGCCATCGAGCGGCAGTACCGCTACCAAATTCTCAACCGCCCCGCCCCGCCCGCCGTGGAGCAGGGACTGGTCTGGCATCTGCCGCAGCCGCTTGACGCTGGTGCGATGGCCGAGGCGGCGGAGGGTCTGGTGGGGCGCCACGACTTCACGACGTTTCGGTCGGCGCAGTGCCAAGCCAAGAGTCCCCTGAAGACCCTGGACGCCCTTGAGGTTGAGGCAAACGGCGACCGCATCGATGTGGTGGCCAAGGCGCGGAGCTTTCTGCACCGGCAGGTGCGCAGCATGGTGGGGACGCTGGAGCGGGTTGGGGCCGGCGCATGGAGTCCAGCGGACGTAGCCGCGGCACTGCAAGCCTGCGACCGCGCGGCCTGCGGCCCGGTGGCGCCGCCGGAGGGCCTGTATCTGGAGTCCGTGCGCTACCCGCAGGAGTGATGGCCGCCGCCAGACGGCGCGCCTTCAGTACCCTCCCGTATCGGCCGCATCGCCGCCGTCATCGCCGCGCCAATTGCCCGTCTCCTTGAGGGACTCCGCCACCTCCCGCGGCATGTAGTTCTCGTCGTGCTTGCGCCCATCTTCGGCAGCAGCAGCGCTGCGAAGACGACGGCCATGGGCCCGCAGCCATTGCAGGAATGCAGGAGAGTTTGCGCACGGCCTTAACAGCAATCGCCACATGCGCTGCGCGGTGCTGAAACACGTGGATATTGCGAAGAAGCGCCGTTGGAGGGCAGCGAAGAAAGAATTTTGTCCAGTCAATGCGCGAAGCTATGAGGTGGATGCCGCAAAATCGAGGCGTCGCGCTGGCGCAGCTGCGACTCAATCCGTCCACGGCCCCCCTGAATTCCACTTGCCTTGAAACCGCTGTTCACACATGTCCGCGTACAATGGAGGACCTGCAAACTGAACTATCCTCTCCACCACCTGTGCAAGACTGGGCGATACCGCCATCAGCGACGCTTGCTGAAGAAACGCCTCCCACCGCGCCAGCCTCTCCGCATCCTGAGCGAACGCTTCGCTCAATCCGTTGGGGGGCCATTCCAAAACCTTGGTCTCTCGGCTGTGCAGAGTCGCACGAATCGCTGTCGCAAGCGTTTCGCCGTCAAACTCAAACAACTGCGACAGCGCAAACAGGTCGTAGAAGTCTTTCATGCGGGTATTCTTCCAGCCCAGCGCGATGATCGCCTCCAGCTTCTCGGCCACAACTGATTCCTTCGAGTATGCCTTGATGACTGGGCCACTCGCAAAGAGCAGCGAGGGAAACTCCAGAAGCTGAACGGCAGGGGAAACAATGTCGCCGTAGCCAACGTCCATCTGCAGCGGAATTCTGGTCTTTCCAAGCCGTGCCAGCGTTTTGATGCGCATTCCCCCCTCCCTCTGGTGTCCACCAATTGGCGTCACCTTGATGGAATTCGAGTCAAACAGCAGGCTGTCTTCTTCAATATCGATTTTGCAGATATCCTCAAATGACTTCGCATCCCGGTCAAAATCAAGCGCGTTGAGATTTAGAAAATCAACATCCTGGCTTGCTCGCAGCGGCCGGGAGGACCATGCAGCAAACAGCATTGCGCCCTTTAGGACATACATGTCGCCGTACGGGGAAGCGCTAAGCCGGCGCAGCAGCCCCTCGATCGCGTAGCGGCGAAAAATTAGATGATGGCTGGTTTCCCATTCTTGGGCAAGATTGCCCAGCCGTTTCCGCAAAGACAGCGCCTGTCTGGTGTCCTCAGCCTTCATCGGCGATTACGCATTCCAGATAGGGTTCGATTACGCTCCAGATGCGCAAGGCTCTCGCATAGCCGACAATATCGTCGGGCCTTACCTTGCCTGACCGCCACCCCATACGAAGCGCCTCCATGGCTACGTCGATACCCACTACAGAACGATGCCGGTAGCAGTCAACAATGGACTTGGCCGGATTGAATATCCGCACGGGTACCGAGTCAATTATATGCGTCTCGACTCCCGCGGCAAGAGACCGCTCTCCGAACCGTACGGCGCGGACGGGCGGATAGCGAAACGATGGCGCCCGGCTGCGCGTATCCAGCGCGATCCAGACTTGATGGGGAGCCTGAAGCGTGATTTCGTGGTACTCCAGCGCGGAGAGCAGGCAGATCACGCCCCGCGGCACGCGCTTGGTCACCTCGACCAGCGAGTGGGCAGCCTCTATCTCCGCGTCGACGAGCTCGTACAGACCGCGGCATGGCCGGCGGAGTACGTCCCGCTCGACGAGGCGGGCGAGCGTCGCGGGGTTGATTCCCCGGCTGCGAAACTCGCTGCTTCGCAGGGTGCCGCGCTTCTCCAAGAGGGCAACGGCAAGCTCCTTCTGGCCCCGTACGGAGGATGCAGGCATGTAACAAACCGTCGGCTTCTGCGTCTAGATTTCAGCAGTATGTTACACGAACGCTCTGAATTTGCAAAGACTCGCCCAGTCTCGCCAGCGCGGGCATCTGCCAGCTCTGTCAGTAGCCTCCCTGCTCTCCCTCTTCCGCACTTTCCCCTTCGCCGCGCCAGTTGCCCGTCTCCTTGAGGGATTCCGCCACCTCCCGCGGCATGTAGTTCTCGTCGTGCTTGGCCAGGATTCGCTCCGCCTCGAACACTCCCTCCCGGTACCATCCCTCGGCCACCACCCCCTGCCCCTCGCGAAACAGGTCCGGCACCACGCCCATGTACCGCACCGCCACCGTTTCCCCGTAGTCCGTCACCCTGAAGTTCACCTGCCCGTCGCCCGACGTCTCCAGCGACCCTTCCTCGACCATGCCGCCCAGACGCAGCTTCTCCTGAGGAGACGGCGGCTCCGCCAGCAGCTCGGTCGGCGCCACAAAAAACACGATGGAGTCGCGCAGGGCGACGGCGGCCAGCGCCACCGCAACCGCCAGCACCACCCCGGACGCCAGCAGCAGCAGCATCCGGCGGCGCGGGCCGGACATGGGCCTTCTCGCAGGTTTAGCCGCCATCGCCCATACGCTCCTCAAGCATTCGCCGCAGCACGTTCATGGCCTCCATGGCCTCCTCGTCGCCCGCCGTCAGCGGCTCCAATCGATTCAGCAGCGCCACCGCCTCCTCGCCGCGTCCCTCGACCACCCGTATCACCGCCAGCCACTGCAGCGCTTCCAAGCGCTGCGGGTCGCGCCGCAGCACGCCCTCGTACAGCGCCGCCGCCTCCTGCTGGCCGCCCGGGACTGCCCGCACCGCCTCGGCCAGCGCCAGCGCCGCCTCCGCCTCGTCCGGATTGGCCTCGTGCAGACTGCGCAGCAGCGCCGCCACCTCCTCGCCGCGCCCGGTCACATTGTAGCTGCGCGCCAGCATCCGCAGGTCCTCGCGGGTGTAGTCGCCCTCCGCCACCCGGCTCTCCAGTCCCGCCACCATCTGCCCGATATCCAGCGTCAGGTCCTGCCGCTCCACCATCATCGCCACGGTCACTCCCGCCACCATCAGCATGGCGAATCCCGCCACCGCCGCCCGGGGATACCGCCGCGCCTGTCGTTCGGTTGGACTGGATTCGGAGGACCGTGCCTCCCCCGCCTCCCGCATCACCCGGTCGCGTTCCTCGACCATCGCCTCCGCGCCAAGCTTGCCTTCCGCCCGCGCCTCCTCCAGACCCTCAATCTCCAGCCGCAGGCGGGCGTCGCCATCGGACGCCGCGCCCCCATCCACATGCCGGTCGTGGCGCCGCGACAGCAGCGGCGCAAACACAACCGCCGCGGCCGCGGCCAGCATCGCCGCCAAAGCAACCGCCGTCGTCATGGATCCATCCGGCGGCCGTACTCCCCGCCCGCCGCCCGCGGCCTGCGCCGCAGCAGAATCCAAGTGACCAGCAGCGCAGCCGGCAGACCCAGTACCAGCGGCAGCCACCACAGCGCCGCCAGCGAGGGCGGCGGCTCCAGACGCACATAGTCGCCGTAGCGGTCCACAAAAAACGCCACCACCTCGTCCTCCCCGCGGCCCTCCGCAAGCTGCTCGCGGATGATGGCACGCATCTCCACCGCCAGCTCCGACTGCGAGTCGTAAAGGTTCTCGCCCTGGCATACTGGGCAGCGCAGCTTCTCGGCGATGGCCCGCAGCGTCGCCTCCTGCGGCTGCTCGTCGACCAGATCCGAAGCCTGCGACGGAGACGCCGCTAGCAGCGACAGCGACAGCGCCGGGACCCAGAACGCCCGCAAAAACCGGCGCGTCATGGTCCTTCCCCCAGGCCCTCGACTCCCAGCCGTGCCAGAATCCGCGCCGCCTCGCCGTAGTCCAGCGCGCCGATGTGCCGATGCCGGATAATCCCCTCGCGGTCGATAAAATACGTCTCCGGAAGTCCGTACACTCCGAAATCGATGCCCACGCGCCCCTGGGGGTCGAAACCGCTCGGATAGGGGTAGGCGCCGTAGCGGTCCAGAAACTCGGCGGCCGCCCCGCGCTGGTCGCGGTAGTTGACTCCTGCCACCACCATGTCGTTGCGGTCCGCCGCCCGAAGTCCCAATGCCACCAGGTCCTCGTGCTCGACGCGGCAGGTGACGCACCAGGATGCCCAGAAATTGACCACCGCCACCTTGCCCTGAAGGTCCGCGAGGCGCAGACGTCCCCCACCCTTCAGCGTCTCAAGGTCAAACGGCGGAGCGGGCGCGTCAACCGTGGCCGAAGGGATGCGGGAGGGGTCGCGGGTGAGGCCGTAGCCCAGCATGACGGCCAGGGCCACGGGCAGCGCCACCGCCACGGCAATCCACAGCGCTCGTCGCAGGGTACTCATGCTGGCCGCCTCGCCGTCATCGCCAGCCCGGCCCCCGCCAGCACCACCAGCCAGCCAATCCATATCCAGTTAACCAGAGGATTGCGGTAGGCGCGTAGCGAAATGCGCCCGTCTCCCAGATCGCCCTCGTAGGAAAGGTACAGGTCCTCGTCCAGCCCGGAGGCGATGCCGGCCTCGGTGGTGGTCATGTCGCCGTGAGGATAGGCGCGGCGCTCGGTGGCAAGAGTACGCCACGGCGCACCGTCGCGACGCACCGAAAACTCGGCGCGCATGGCAGTGTAGTTGGGGCCTTCATGAGGGGCGATGCCCTCGAAATCAATCTGGTAGCCGCCGATGGCAAAACTGTCGCCTGGCGCCAGCCAAAGGGTTTTCTCTTCCCGAAACAGGCCCGACCCGACCAGGCCCAGAGCGATCACCAGCACTCCAAGGTGCACCAAAAGGCCGCCATAGCGGCGGCGGTTGCCACGCGCCCGGCCGAGAAACGCCCGCCAGAAACCGCGGTCACCGGCATGGGCCTGCGCTTCGCGAATCACGTCCAGCCCGGAGGCAGAAACGGCGAACACCAGCACTGCAACGCTGGCGAGAGCCAGCCAGAAACGCATGCCCAGCGCTCCCGCAAGCGCGGCGGCGGCAAGCGCCAGAGCTAAAGACGGCAGCAGCCGGCCGCGGGCTAGAGCGGAGCCGGCGCGCCGCCAGGGTATGACCGGGCCCACTCCCATCAGCAGCAGCACGCACAGCATCACCGGCGCCATGACGCGGTTGAAGTACGGAGCCGCCACCGAGATGCGGGAGCCGTCGAGCGCCTCGAGCAGCAGAGGCAGAAGCGTGCCGGCGAACACCGTCGCCAGGGCGACCAGAAAGAGGAGGTTGTTGTAGAGCAGAGCCGATTCGCGCGAAGCCCACCAGATGCCGCCCGGACTGCCATGCAGCCGCGGCGCACGCCAGGCCAGCAGGCCGAAGCTGACCACCATGACCGCCGCCAGATAGGCGAGAATCCAGGCGCCGCGGTGCGGGTCGACGGCGAAGGCGTGCACCGAGGTGAGAATGCCCGAGCGCACCAGAAACGTGCCCATGAGCGACAGGCAGAAGGTGGCGAGGATGAGGAAGAGGTTCCACACCCGGTACAGGTCCCGCCGCTCCTGGGCCATCGACGAGTGGAGGAATGCGGTGGCCGCCAGCCAGGGCATCAGCGACGCGTTTTCCACCGGATCCCAGGCCCAGTAGCCGCCCCAGCCAAGCTCGTAGTAGGACCAGTAGCCGCCCAGAAGAATGCCGCTTGTGAGGGCCGCCCAGGAAAACAGCGTCCACCGCCGCGTGGACCGAATCCAGTCGCTTCCGGCCTCCCCGCGAATCAGGGCGGCGATGGCGAAGGCAAACGGAACCGAGAACCCCACGTAGCCCAGATACAGCAGCGGCGGATGGAAGATCAGCCCGGGATCCTGAAGCAGCGGATTGAGATCCCTGCCCTCGGGAAGGGGCGGGTGAACCTCCGTGAAGGGGTTGGAGAGCAGCAGGATGAAGGCGATCAGGGCAGCCTGCAGCACCGCCAGCGTCGCCATCACCCATGGCATGTCGGAGACGTGGCTGACGCGATGCAGACGCGCCGCGGCCGCCGACACCGCCGTCAGAAAGAGCAGCCACAGCATGAGCGACCCCTCATGCGCCCCCCACGCAGCTGTCGCCCGGTAGACGAGCGGAAGGCGGATGTTGGAGTTGTGGGCGACGTAGAGGACCGAGAAGTCGCTTGCCACGAAAGCCGCAACCAGCAGGGCGAAGGCGAAGGCGACCAGCGGGAGGTTGAGATAGAGGGCGCGTCGCGCCACCGCCTGATAGGCGGGACGGTACTGCACCGCGCCCACGCTGGCGAACAGCGCCGCCACCAGCGCCAGGGCCAGAGCCATGGCGGTGGCGACCATCGCGACTTCGATGCTGCTGCCGTCGAACATGTTCTATTTCCCAAATGCCAGTGGGCCGCTCATGGTACGCAACAAGACCGCTTGAGGCCCTGCTTATATAGCCGCTACCCGCTTATGTTGCCTTGCCTGGATATGGAGGATGCTTCTTGGAATCTCCGGCGTATTGGCACGTAATTCCATGCTGCAGATACCAGCAAACATCGCGCGCGCCCGAAAATCGTTCGGCATCTCACTAACCAGCAATGTCAAGCCAAAGATTCCTGTTGCGCGCTTGACACGCGTCTGTCTTCCATTGTTCCCTCTGCATTACAATGAAAGAGAACCGGATGATAGGCGCGCAGACGCCTTTGCATGACCTCTACCGCCACCGAGCTGCTGTCCACCAGCACCGCGTTTCGGCCATTTGACATTGCCGCCTCCCCAGTGGTGCCGCTACCGGCAAAGAAATCGAGCACATTGTCCCCCGGGTTGGAGTGGACCCTGACAATACGATTCAAGATAGCGAGCGGCTTTTGCGTGGCGTATCCTGTTTTCTCTTTTCCATTTGGGCTTACAATTGTCTGCCACCAAACGTCTGTAGGCGTTTTTCCTTTGGCCGCCTTCTCCGGCCCTACCAGTCCGGGCGCCATGTAGGGAATCCGGTCAATGTCTTCATATCGATATGTGTAGCGTTCGGGATCCTTTGCGTACCAGAATATATTGTCGTGCTTGGCTGGCCACCTGCGTTTCGCGCGGGCTCCGTAGTCGTACGCCCATACAATTTCGTTCTTGAAACACTCCCTGCCAAATATCTTGTCCAAAAGCACTTTGCAGTAGTGCGATTCTCGATAGTCAATGTGAAAAAACAGCGATCCGTCGCGCGCTAGAACTCTGTATGCCTCTCGCAGCCGCGGTTCAAGGAAACCCAAATAATCGTCAAAGCAGTCGTCGTATGAAGTCTGCCCAAGGCGTACTGTCCTGTATCTTTCGCCATTGTAACCAGTTCGGTCTCCGCATTTGTCCTTCATTGTTTTGATGCTGGTCCGAACTTGGGCGCGTCCCGTGTTGAACGGAGGGTCAATATAGATCAGGTGGAATGCCTCGTCGTCGAAATTTTTCAGAACTTCCAGACAGTCGCCCTGCGCCACGCGCAGCTCGCACCTCGGCCCGTTTCCGCCATGGTTCAGTTTTGGCTCAACGCTCATTGCAGTACCTCTCCTTGCACATGCTCCGCGAGAAACCGCCATCCGCACGGTTGGCATATGCAGTATTGACGTAGGAACCAGCTTCCGATCTGCAAATTGCCTTGCCTTCAAAGCGGATGCCAGTTTCAAGAGCGGTTCCGGGAGACTATAGCAGCTCCCGCTGGCGTTGCAACCAGCGGAGAGAAACAGGTTGTCTGCCCCTGCCCGGCCTATGCTTCTTGCGCAGGCAGCCTGAAGTCTATCCCATCCGCTCCTCCCGACTTCCATGACTACGCTCCTGTTCGCACTTGACGAAACCCGCTTCCCCTAGCGGCTGTCTTCGCTATACTGCGCCCAGCACGGCCCCGTAGCTCAGCTGGACAGAGCGACCGCCTCCTAAGCGGTAGGTCGGAGGTTCGAATCCTCCCGGGGTCGCCACCAATGCCCTTATCCTGTGTTTCCTCAGGGACGAAGCCGCTGTGAAGACCAGCCCCGACTTCTCCCTTGAGTCTTCCTCTGGCATATCGCCAGTGTGCGGGGTGGACGAGGCGGGACGAGGCCCCATCGCAGGTCCCGTCGTAGCGGCCGCTGTGGTGCTGGACCCCAATCGCGTGCCGGAAGGCATCGACGATTCCAAGCGTCTTGCTGCCAGCCGACGTACCTCTCTCGCTGGCCAGCTGCGAGAATGCGCCGATGTCAGCCTGGGAATCGCCAGCGTGGAAGAGATCGACCGCCTCAACATACTTGGCGCCACCATGCTCGCCATGCGCCGCGCGGTCCATGGGCTGGCGCGCAGGCCCGCGCTGGCCCTCATCGACGGCAATCGCCTGCCTTCCGATCTCCGCTGCGAGGCTAGGACGGTGGTGGGCGGCGACCGCAAGTCGCTCTCCATCGCCGCCGCATCCGTGGTGGCCAAAGTACATCGCGACAGCCTGCTGCACGCCCTTGCCCTGGACCATCCGGGCTACGGCTGGGAGCGCAACGCTGGCTACCCGACAGCCGAGCACCGCCAGGCGCTGCTAAGTCTGGGCGCCACCCGGCACCACCGCCGCTCGTTTGCGCCCGTTCGCGAAGTTCTGGCCCAGAGTTGCTCCACCGCCAGCCTGCCATGATCGAGTACGATGAACTCCTGCGGGAGGCGGTGACCAGGCTGCATTCGGAGCAGCGCTACCGGGTATTTGCCGATCTCGAGCGCCACTGCGGCAGGTTTCCCCACGCCACCTACCGGGCGCCGGACGGCGAAAGCCGGGAAGTCGTGGTGTGGTGCAGCAACGACTATCTGGGCATGGGCCAGCACCCCCAGGTCATCGAGGCCAT
The DNA here is from genome assembly GCA_964586735.1 of uncultured Rhodobacterales bacterium. Lineage (GTDB taxonomy): Bacteria > Pseudomonadota > Alphaproteobacteria > Rhodobacterales > CAZPXZ01 > CAZPXZ01. The sequence continues at coordinate 29,614 of CAZPIN010000234.1, forward strand.
GTGCAGGGCCGTCCGCGACTGCGGCGCGGGGTCCGGCGGAACCCGCAACATCTCCGGCACCACCCATGCCATCGTCGAGCTGGAAGCCGAACTCGCCGACTGGTACGGCGCCGAGGCCGCGCTTGTGTTTACCTCGGGCTACGTCGCCAACGAGACGACCCTTTCGACGCTTGCGCGCCTGCTCCCAGACTGCGTTGTGCTTTCGGATGCAGACAACCATGCCTCGATGATCGCTGGAATACGTGGCAGCCGCCGGGACAAGGTACTGTGGCGGCACAACGACCTGGACCACCTCGAGGAGCTGCTGAAGCGCGAAGACCCCGGACGCCCGAAACTGATCGCCTTTGAATCTGTGTACTCGATGGATGGCGACATCGGGCCGGTACGGGAGGTGCAGGAGCTCGCCCGCCGCTACAACGCCATGACGTATCTCGATGAAGTGCATGCGGTGGGACTGTACGGTGAAACCGGCAGCGGCATCGCCGAACGCGACGGCGTGAAGGTGGACGTCATCGAGGGCACGCTTGGCAAGGCCATCGGATTGGTGGGCGGCTTCATTGTCGGCAGCAGGACGCTGGTCGACACCGTACGCGGCTACGCTCCGGGCTTTATTTTCACCACGTCGCTGCCGCCCGCCATCGCCGCCGGGGCGCTGGAAAGCATTCGCCTGCTGCGGGCTACTCCCGACCTGCGGACGCGCCACCAGCAGAAGGTGCGGGATGTCGCAAGGCGGCTGCGGGAGAAGGAAATTCCGCTGATGGACAGCGATTCCCACATACTACCGGTGCGCGTAGGCGACCCGCGACTGTGCAGACTGCTTTGCGAGCGGCTGCTGGCCGACAGCGGCGTCTACCTGCAGCCCATCAACTATCCCACGGTGCCGCGGGGCACCGAGCGCATGCGAATCACCCCCTCTCCCCTGCATACCGAAGACATGGTTGACCATCTAGTCGATGCGCTTGCTGGACACTGGCAGGAATGCGGTACCTGGAGCGGCTCCTGACCGGGCTCGACTCTGGGCGCGGTCAGGTATCGCGTTTTCCTCTTCGCTTCCTGCCGCTGTCGCCGTCCACCGCCAATCGCAGCGCCTTTCGCATTGCCGTAGGCACCTCCCTCCATGTATCGCTGCGCACCCATGTACCTTCCAGCGTTTCGCCTCCTTCTCCGCACTCCGCCACCCTCACCTCCAGTTCCAGCGTGAAGTGGGTGAACACATGCTGCACCACCCCGGCCTTTCGCCATTTCCCCTCTGCCGGCCTTGCCGCCTCTATGGCCTTCCTTCTGGGCCGTCTTTCGAACCAGTCGGTTCCAGGCAGTCCCAGCATCCCGCCAAGCAGGCCCTCCGGGGGGCGCCGCGCCATCAGCATAGCTCCGTCCTTCCGCCGCAGGCAAAACGCGACTCCGTACCGTACTGGCCGCGGCGCGCACGATAGCTTCCTCGGCAGCTGCTCCGCTATACCCTTTTGGCGTCCCAGGCACGATTTCGTCCATGGGCACAGGCCGCAGCGCGGGCTGCGCGGCAGGCAGACCGTGGCCCCCAACTCCATCAGCGCCTGGGCAAAGTCTCCCGCCCGTATCCGGGGCACCAGAGCCTGAGCGTGCCTGCGAAGCTCGGGCTTTGCCGATGGCAGCGGTTTCTCGACCGCGTACATCCGCGCCATCACCCGCTCGACGTTTCCGTCAACGGCCGCGGCCGGCCGGTCAAATGCGATGGCGGCAATGGCGGCGGCCGTATACTCCCCTACTCCGGGCAGACGCCGCAGCTCTTCGGTCTCGTCGGGAAACCTTCCGCCATGCCGCTCCGCCACCATGCGCGCGCAGGCATGCAGGCGGCGGGCACGGGCGTAGTAGCCAAGCCCCGCCCAGGCATCCAGCACCTCCTCCAGCCGGGCCGCCGCCAGCGATTCAACGCTGGGCCAGCGCTCCACGAAGCGCCGGTAATAGGGTATGACCGCCTCGACTCTGGTCTGCTGGAGCATGATCTCCGACAGCCACACGCGATAGGGATTCTGGCGCTGGCCCGGCGCCGCTCTCCATGGCAGGTCGCGCCGGCAGCGGTCATACCATGCAAGCAGAGACTTTGACAGCATGCCCTGATTCTGCCACAAACAGCGGTATTATGGAGTGCGTCCAGCGGCCAAATGGGGCCGCGCCAGCAGAAGCGTACCGCCATGAGGCGTTCCAGACAGCAATCGCGGCACCAGCGCGAGTACGAGCAGGCACGGGTAGCGCCGCAGTTCAGGCGCATCAGCGAGTTCGTCGAGCCTTCCGTAAAGAAGATCTGCGAGAACTTCGGCTTTCCCGAAATCCGCATCGTGCAGGACTGGCGATGGATTGCGGGCGCTGACCTTGCCGACCGCTGCTATCCCGTGCGTATCCAGAAGCGCCGGGACGTCCGGGTGCTGGTAGTCTGCGCACACAGCGTCTACGCCACCGAGGTCGCCCACCAAACCCATACCCTGCTCGACCGCATCGCTACCGCCTGCGGCTATCGGGCTGTCGACCTGATTCGCGTGACGCAGCTGGGCGACGCGATGCTGGACTCGCCATCCGAACCCCGCAGGGTTAGCCAGCGGAAACCGGACAGCCCCTCGGCCTCGGCGCTGGAGACGGTTGCCAACGTCCAGAATCCCGAAATGCGCGAGGCTTTGACTCGCCTGGCATCGTCCATACAGTCAAAGGCCGCCAGCGCGGACCGCAACTCTCCATCAGTACAGGAGCCCCCCTTATGAACACCTTGACCTGCCGAATCGGCCTGCTGTCGCTTGCCGCGCTCTGCGGCCTCTATCTGACCACGCTGACCGCACAGGCCAGCGACGAGACGTCTGAGACGGATACAGCCCAGACGGAAACGCCCTTGGAGGAGCGGGGCTATGCGCTGGGCGACGTGATGCTTGGCGACGCCAGCGCTCCGCTGACCGTGTACGAGTACGTATCGTTTACCTGCAACCACTGCGCGGCGTTCCACGCGAACTCCTATCCCTCCTTCAAGGAGCAGTACATCGACACCGGCCGGGTCAACTACGTCATCCGCGACGTGTATTTCGACCAGTACAGCCTTCTGGCGGGCCGCATTGCCCGCTGCGGGGGCGACTCCGGATACTACGTGCTGGCCGACGCCATCCTCAAAAGGCATGGTGAATGGACCCGGGCGGAGGACCCGGGCGTCGCGCTGTCCGAAGTGGCGCTTAAGGAGGGCTTGCCCGCCACGCGCCTCCGCAGCTGCCTGGAGGACCGCGAATTCGCCGAGCAGCTTGTCGAGACGTTCAAGGGCAACGTCGAGCGCGACGAAGTTGAATCGACGCCCACGTTCCTCATCGGCGATCAGAGGGTAGTCGGCAACAAGCCATTCGAGGAATTTGCCGAAACTCTGGAAGCGGAGCTGGGCAACTAGATCCGCACCGCGTCGCTTTCCCGCCCTCTGGATTCTGGTACAGGCATCCATCTGCGCGTTGCACTGCAATGAGGCACCGCCATGCTTGTTTACGCGAATTTTCTCTCCCTCGATCCGCCAGATGGCGTGAATTCAATCATCACGCTCTACTCGGAATGGCTGAGATTGAAGAATAATTCCCTCGTTGATCCAGGCTTGCTGGCAAGCGGTATTCTTAACTTTAGACTCAGCAAGGACGCTATCCTGTCGTCCTTTGCGACAGTCGACGGGGACGGATCGCCTGTGTATCCCTACTTCTATCACTCAAGTTATTTGCATCCGGACTATAAAGTGGAAGGACGGAGCTGGATTACTGAAATTGGCCTTCGGCAGTTTTCCAAGAACGACAGAATTAATTGCTCTTTTGCCCTTTCAACAAGCGAATCCAGCGCAAAGGTAAGCCAAAGCGTCCGCCCGACATACCCTCGCATTTTTCGCAGTATTGCTGAAACTTGCCGGCCGGCGGACAGCACTCTGGGCTTGAAGAGATTTGCGCTAGGTGAAAATCGCGTCTCCGCCTTTATGGCGGACAAGGTTTTTGGGGGTGAAAGAGACTACCCGCTCGTGCTGCTTGGGCCTAGCGCGTCCGAGAATTTCGGGCTGTCCTCCAGCGATGTTGCGAGTGTGGTCATTGGCTTGGCCCAGGTGGTTACCTTCAAGACGGAGCGGGCGGCGCAAGTATTTGCCGACCACATCGGACCTGGCCACTCTGTTTCTGCGGATAGCATTAGGGTAATCCCCCCCGTAGAAAGCAGTTCATTCGAAGAAATCCCCCGCACAAGCGCTGTTGGCGGCTTCCGGGAAGATGGCACAAGGAAGGCAAAGACATACATTCTTTCTGATATACTTTCTGAAATTACAAGCTATACGAATGAGCGCAAATATCGAGAGCACATCACCGCTGAAAGGGTGAAAACGGAAAAACTGAATGTCAGATTCCGGAAGATATCCAGAACGCTGAAGAAAACGATGAAGAAAACGCAGGAAATTCCGGTCTACGAGGAACTTCTTGAAGAGGCGGCAAAAGAAACGCAGAACATGAGCGAGGAAAATGAGGCGCTGAAATTGGAAGTGCAGGCGGCTTACGCCAGCCTTGGCAAGGCTGAATCGGCGCTTCAGGCAAACCGCCTGTTGGCGCCCGGCTCATCGTCAACGGACCTGGCGGACGCGATACACGCTCTTGGAATGGGGAAAATCAAACTTGAGCAAGCGCTTATGCTTGCAACATCATTTCTTCATCCGGCGAGATTCACCGTGTTGAATTCTGCTGTCGAGTCTGCCGGGGAATCGGATCGGGGAGGATTCAAACATGGCGCAAAGGCGCTGGAATTGCTCATTAAACTGGGCGGAGGGTATTGGGAAGTACTCAAGAGCGGCAGAGGAGACCAGCAGGCAAAGGCAGTTTTTGGAAAAACAGAGTTTGCCTCAAAGGACAAGCGCGTGCTAAGCAGCGCGGGCCGTAAGCTGCGCACCTTTGACTACAAGGGCAAAATGGTGTTCATGGAAAGGCACCTGAGGTACGGCAACAAGGACAGCCTGGCGGAAACGCTTCGCGTGCACTTTTTCTGGGACGAGGGAGAAAAGAAGATCGTCATCGGCCATTGCGGCAAGCACCTGAATTTCTGACCCTTCCGCCGCTTGCTTCCCCCTCAAGCCTACTTCGATTTGTAGACGTCCTGTATGTCGCCCAGCTCGCGCACGTACAGTTTGGATGCGTCGCGCATCGGCTGGTAGTCCCATGGCGTCCGGCGTCCGGTCGCCAGCGCCTCCCGCAGCACATGCCGCGACGCCTGGCTTTTCCGCACCCGCCGGTCGAGCTCCTCCACGTCCCAGCATCCTGCCAGCAGTTTCTCCAGCTCTGCCCGCACCTCGGCGCAGGCCAGGTCGTCCGCCCGGTTCACCAGTTCCTGAGGATCCGCATCTAGGTTGTACAGCAGGGTCGGGTCGCACGGGCTAGCCATCAGTTTCCACGCTCCCCGGCGCACCATCATCATCGGCGCCAGCGACCCTTCTGCGCAGTACTCGGCATACACCGCCCGCTCCGCTTCGCCGTCTTCCCCGCCCGCCATCAGGGGTACCAGCGACCGCCCCTCCGCCTCGCCCGGCACGTCGGCTCCGGCCGTCTCCAGCAGCGTCGGCATCAAGTCGAGCAGCGAGGCGCAGTCCGCCACCCGCGCGCCCCGCCTGGCGCCCGGCGCCCGCACGATCAGCGGCACCCGCGCCGACCACTCGTAAAACGACATCTTGAAGTACATCCCCCGCTCGCCCAGCATGTCGCCGTGGTCCGCCGTAAACACCACCATCGTATTTTCGGCGACGCCCATCTCCTCCAGCGACTCCATCAGGCGTCCCACCTTGGCGTCGACGTAGCTGACCAGGGCGTAGTAGGCGCGGCGCATGCGCACCAGGTCGGCCTCAGCCACTTCTTCCCTGTGGCGGCCGGTCAGGTACCAGTGGCGGCGGCTGTGCGGGTCGCGGTCGTCGAGGGGCATGTCGGGTACCGCCGGCAGGTCGATGTCCTCGTCGCGGTAGAGGTTCCACCATCGCGGGGGCGCCTGATAGGGGTCGTGGGGAGAGCTGAAGGACACCGTCAGGGCGAACGGCCGTCCGTCGTCGCCGGCGGCGTGCTCCTGCAGCCAGCGCAGCGCCTCGAATTCCACCTCGTCGTCGTAGGCGATGTTGACTCCGCGGGGCGACTCGCCGGCGTCCAGCGCGGCCCGCATGCTGTGGTACCACTCCAGCCAGGTATCGCCGTCGAGATTCCAGTCGGGCGACCACAGAAAATCAGCGGGGTAGACGTCGGTGGTGACCCGGTCCTCGTAGCCGTGCAGCTGGTCGGGTCCCACGAAATGCCCCTTGCCGGCGAGGCAGGTGCGGTAGCCCGCCAGCCGCAGGTGGTGGTTGAACGTCGGCACCGAGGCGGGAAACTCCACCGCGTTGTCGTAGATGCCGATGCGGGAGGGCAGGCGTCCGGCCAGCATCGACGCCCGCGAAGGGCTGCACAGCGGGAAGTTGCAGTAGGCGTTCTCAAACACCACCCCCTCGCCGGCGAGACGGTCAAGGTGGGGCGTCCGCACCACGGGATGCCCGTAGGCGGGCAGGGTCTGGGGGGCGAGCTGGTCGGCCATGACCAGCAGGATGTTGGGGCGGTCTGCCATCGCTGCCTCGGCTTCCTTTGCTTCGGGCGGCCTCTGGTCTGCGGTTCGCTTCGCCTTCCCGCCGGAGAAGTCCGTTGACCTCTGCCGCAATCTGCCTAGACTCCTAGACTAACGTAAAACCGAGCATCAAACAGACACCAACGTGCGCGTCAAACAGGTACGCATTACGGGATTCAAGTCCTTCGCCGACCCAACCGAGCTCCAGCTGCGGTCGGGCCTCACTGGCGTTGTCGGTCCCAACGGCTGCGGCAAGTCCAACATCGTCGAGGCGATGCTGTGGGCGATGGGCGAGTCCGCGCCCTCGGTCCTGCGCAGCGACGGCATGGAGGACGTGATCTTCGCCGGCAGCGGGCGGCGGGCGGCGCGCGCCAGCGCGGAAGTCACCATCGACATCGACCCGCAGGGCACGCCCGTCCCCGGAGAGCCCGAAGGCCTGAAGGAGGCGACGGTGGCGCGGCGGGTGGCGCGGGGAGCGGGATCGACCTACCGGATCAACGGCCGCGACGCCCGGGCGCGGGACATCCGCACCCTGTTCGGCGACGCCGGCACCGGCAACCGCTCGTTTTCCATCGTCCGCCAGAACCGCATCGGCGAGCTGGTCAACGCCAAGCCGGCGGACCGCCGCCGCATCCTCGAGGACGCGGCCGGCGTGGCGGGCCTGCACCAGCGGCGGCACGAGATCGAGCTGCGGATCGCCGCCACCGAGCGCAATCTCGCCACCGTCCAGCAGAACATCAGCCAGCTCGACCGCCAGCTCGCCTCCCTGCGCCGCGAATCGGCGCGGGCCGGCCGCTACCGCGGCCTCGCCGCCCGCCTTCGCCGCACCGAGATCCTGCACGCCTACGCCCGCTGGCAGCTGGAGACCGCCGAGTCGCGGCGCATCGACGAATCGATCACCGAGCAGGCGACGGCCTCCGCCCGCGCCGCCTCCGAGGTGGCCCGCACTGGCCAGACCCGCGCCGACGCCGCCGAGGCGGTACTGCCGCTGCGCGCCCGCCAGGTGGAGGCCGCCGCCGCCGCCGCGCGCATTACCGGCGAGGCCGACGACCTGGACCGCCGAATCGAGGAGGCTGTCGCGCAGATCGCTGCGACCGAAGCCCGCATCCAGCAGATCGACGCCGACCTGGAGCGCGAGCGCGAGCTTGCCAGCGACGCCGAAGCCAGTCTCGCCCGCGTCGTCGAGCAGGAGAAGGAAGTCGGCGAGGACCGCGAAGTCGAGCTGCGCAAGTCCCTGGAAGAGGCGGAGGCGGAAGAGAAGGAGCTTGCCGGACGGGTGGACGAGTCCCAGACGGAGCGCGACCTGGCGACCCGCGACCTCGCCCGGCTGGAGACGCTGCGCCAGGAAAGCGAACGCAGCAGCGAACGGCTGCAGGCGGACATCGCCCGCCTCAAGGAGGAGGACCTGGCCCTGGCGACGCGCAGCGAACAGGCGGAAGAGGAGCGCGGCCAGGCGCAGATACAGGTGGACCGTCTGGCGGACCATCTTGTCCACGCCAGCGACGCGCTCGAGGCATCGGAGCAGACTCTTGTCGCCGCCGTCTCCCGCCACGGCGAGGCGGAAACCGAAGAGGCCCGGCTGCGGGAACTGCGCGAGGAGGCGGAGCGGGCGGTGGCAAGGCTGGCCGCCGAGCAGGAGGCCCTGGCCGAGCTGCGCGCCGGAAACGGCAACGACCGCCCGGCGTCTCTGGTGGCGCGGGCCGACGAGGGCTACGAGGCTGCCCTGGCGGCGGCTCTCGGCGACGAGCTGCTGCTGCCGGTGTCCGACGAGGAGGGCGCCAGCGGATGGCTGCCGGTAAGCGGCGCGCCGCCCGCGCCTCCCCTGCCCGACGGAGTCCAGCCGCTCAAGGACCATGTCCAGGCGCCGCCGGCGCTGGCGGCCCGCATCGAGCGCATCGGCATCGTCGACGCCGCCCTGGGCGGACGGGTGCAGAGCCAGCTGCAGCCGGGCCAGCGGCTGGTCAGCCGCGAGGGCGACCTGTGGCGCTGGGACGGCCTGCGCATCGCCGCCAGCGACGGCGGCACCCGCGCCGAGAAGCTGCTGGCGGCGCACAACCGCCTGCAGGAGCTGCCCGAGGCCATCGCCGCCGCCAACGCCCGCCTCGCCGACGCGGAGCGCAATCACGGACAGGCCGCGGCGGCGCGCCAGGAGACCGCCGAGACGCTGGAGGAGGCCCGCCGCGGGCAGAGGGCGCGCGCCGAGGAGCACGCGAAGGCGCAGGCCGAGGAAGCGCGCGCCGCCGGCGCCCTGCAGCTGGCCGAGGAGAGGATGGCCACCCTGACCGCCGAGCGCGACCGCAATTACCGCGCCCGCAAGGAGGCCGAGGCCGGCGGTGCCGGACAGGAGATGCCCAGCGAAGCCCAGATGGAGGACGCGCGCCAAAAAGCAGCCGAGGGAAACGAGCGGCTGGGGAGCCTGCGCGAAGCCCACCTCGAGGCACAGGGCGCGTCGGGCAGGGTACGCCAGTCGCTGGAGTCGCTGCAGCAGACGCGCCGCGAATGCGCCGCCGCGCGGTCCGCCTGGAGCACCCGGCTGGAGGCGGCGCACCGCCGCGAAGCCCAGCTGGCGGAACGGGTCGCCGAGCTGAAGGAGCAGCTGGAGGCCGAGCGGCTGCGCCCCGACGAGCTGGCGAAGAGCAAGCAGAGCATGGCCGAGACCATCGAGACCGCCCGGCGCGCCCGCGAGGAGGCCGACGAGTCCCTGGCGGCCGCCGAGAGCGCGCTGCGCGACGCGACGGAAAAGGAGCGAAAGGCCGAGGCCGAGATGGCGGCGGTGCGCGAGACGATGGCCGGACTGGAGGCCAGGGCCGAGGGCGCCCGGGTGCGCGTCGGCGAGGCCGAGCAGAAGCTGCGCGACGTGGCCGGCGTGGCCCCCGAAGCGGTGCCCGGCGAGCTGGACATCGAGGCCGACGCGGTGCAGCCGGCCGAGCAGTACGAACGCGAGCTGGAGGCCCTGCGGGCGGAGCAGGAGCGGCTTGGCCCGGTCAACCTGCGCGCCGAGGCCGAAACCCGCGAAGTGGACGAGGCCCGCGAGGCGCTGCTGAAGGACAAGGCGGATCTCGACGGCGGACTGGTGAAGTTTCAGGAGGCGATCGAGTCCCTCAACGCCGAGGGCCGCAGCCGCCTGCTGGAAGCCTACGAGCGGGTCAACCGGAACTTCAAGGAGGTATTCGCGACGCTGTTCGGCAAGGAGGCGCAGGCGTCGCTGCAGCTGATCGACGCCGAGGACCCCTTCGAGGCCGGCCTCGAGATCATGGCCCAGCCGCCGGGCAAGAAGCTGGTGTCGCTCGACCAGATGTCGGGAGGCGAAAAGGCCCTCACGGCGGTGGCGCTGATCTTCGCGCTGTTTCTGTCGAGCCCCTCCCCGCTGTGCGTGCTTGACGAGGTGGACGCTCCGCTCGACGACGCCAACGTCCAGCGCTTCTGCAACCTGCTCGACGAGATGGCCCGGCGCACCGAGGCCCGCTTCCTTGTCATCACCCACCACGCCATCACCATCTCGCGCATGGACCGGCTGTACGGCGTTACCATGGCGGAGCAGGGCGTCAGCCAGCTGGTGTCGGTGGACTACGGGGCCGCGCTCGAGCGTCTCGCCGCCTGAGCAGGGCGAAGCCGTTTTCGCCTGCGCCGCGCCGCCGGCTGCCTATGCTATGGCCGCAGCCGCAACGGAGAGAGCCGCCATGCGCAACATCCTCGAACGATGCAGGCGCCGGGGCCTGCGCATGACCGACCAGCGCCGCGCAATCGCCAAGGTGCTGGACGACTCCGAAGACCACCCGGACGTGGACGCGATTCACCGCCGGGCGCTGCGCGACGACCCCGGGATTTCCATCGCCACGGTCTACCGGACGCTGAAGCTGTTCGAGGAGGTGGGCATTCTCGAGCGCCTGGAATTCGGCATGGGCAAGACGCGCTACGAAACCACCGACCGAGACCACCACGACCATCTGATCGACATGAAAACAGGCGAGGTGGTGGAATTCGTCAGCGAAGAGATTGAGCGGCTTCAGCGCAGCGTGGCCCGCGAGCTGGGCTACAAGCTGGTGGATCACCGGCTGGAGCTGTACGGAGTGCCTCTAGGAAAAGACGAGCGCAGCGAAGGAGAATCGTCATGAGCGCAATCAAGCATGTCCATGCCAGGGAAATCCTGGACAGCCGCGGCAACCCCACCCTAGAGGCTGAGGTCACGCTCAAGTCGGGGGCTTTCGGCCGCGCGGCGGTCCCCTCCGGCGCGTCGACCGGCGCGTTCGAGGCCGTGGAGCTGCGCGACGGCGGCAAGCGCTATCTCGGCAAGGGCGTGCTGAAGGCCGTGGAGAACGTGCGCGGCGAGATCGCCAAGCGCGTCACCGGCATGAAGGCCGAACAGCAGGGGAAGGTCGACGCCGCGATGGTGGAGCTGGACGGCACCGAGAACAAGTCCCGGCTTGGCGCCAATGCCATCCTCGGCGTGTCGCTGGCAAACGCCAAGGCCGCCGCGGCGGAGAAGGGCATCCCCCTCTACCGTCATATCGGCGACGACCTCAGACGGGCGATGCCGGTGCCGATGGTGAATGTGCTCAACGGCGGTGCCCACGCCGACAACCCAGTGGACGTGCAGGAATTCATGCTGCTGCCTTTGGGGGCTACGCGGTTTTCGGAGGCACTGCAGTGGTGCACGGAGATCATGCACACCCTCAAGCAGTCGCTGGCGAAGGCGGGCCATGCCACTGGCCTGGGCGACGAGGGAGGCTTTGCGCCCAATCTGAGCGGATCTCGGGAGGCGCTGGACTTCGTGTGCCAGGCAACCGAAGACGCCGGCTACGAGCTCGGAACCCAGATTTGCCTGGCGCTCGACGTGGCGGCCACGGAGCTCTATGTCGACGGCAAGTACAGGCTCGCAGGCGAGAAGGCGAACTACACCTCCAAGGGCATGGTCAAATACCTCGAGACGCTGTGCGAGGAGTACCCGATCATGTCGATCGAGGACGGCATGGCCGAGGAGGACTGGAAGGGATGGAAGATGCTTACGGAACGCCTTGGGGACGACCAGCAGCTGGTGGGGGACGACCTGTTTGTCACCAATCCCAAGCGGATCCAGAAGGGCATCGACGAGGGCTGCGCCAACTGCGTGCTGGTGAAGCTGAACCAGATCGGCACCCTGACCGAAACGCTGGAAGCGATAGACACCGCCGGCGAGGGCAGCTACTCGTGCGTGATCTCGCACCGCTCCGGCGAAACCGAGGACGACACCATCGCGGACCTCGTGGTGGCGACGGGCGTCGGGCAGATCAAGACGGGATCTATCGCCCGCTCCGAGCGCCTGGCCAAGTACAACCGGCTTCTACGCATCGAGGAGGAGCTTGGCGAGAGGGCATTTGTGCCCAACTGGCCACCTGTCTGAGCGTTGGGGACGAGACTGTGGCGAGTGGGTTGCGCGGGGACGATGGAATGGCTATATTGACCAGCGCAATATTGCTTCACCCCATCTCGCGATAAGAGCCATGAGCAAGAAGCGAAGCCCCTACAGCTGGCTGGTGCCCGCCGGAGTGGTGCTGGTGCTAGCCGTGATTTCGGCGGCGTACCTGCACGAGGCCGTGTGGGGCGGCAAGGGGTACCTGAAGCTTCTGGAGCGGCAGCAGGAGATACAGCGGCTGGAAGAGGAGCTGGCGTCGGTACAGGCCCAGCGTGACCGTCTCCAAGACCGGGTACGGCGCCTGCACGAGGAGACACTGGACCTGGACCTGCTGGATGAACGGGTACGGGCGGTGTTGGGCTACGCCCGTCCCGACGAGCAGATCCTAATCGTGCAGGATCCGCCAAACTAGGGGCTGGGGAAATGACCGAGGTAATGCATAGAGCCGTACCCGATCAAACTCGGCAGAAGGACTCAGAGAACACTTCAGCGGGTAAGGTTCGTTTCAAGAATCCTCCGGCCAATGAGTTGATGCTTGCCGTCACCTTTTCACCTCCCCTGTTTTCTTTGAGAAGCGAGCATATTGGTCTTTTCTGGCAAAGGATCCGGGAAGACTTCCCCAAGGTAGAACACAGATCGACAATTAACGATACTCCAATTTATGGCCCTGGCGAAGCGTACAATTTCCCCATGCCGCGCTATTGGTTTATCTCCAAGGACGGCAACGAGGTGCTTCAATTGCAAAAGAACGTCTTTACCTTAAACTCTCGGAGTCACGATTCGAACCATCTTCGCTTTGAAGACCATGTCAAGCCCATGTTCGACAAGTACCTTGCTGTGCTTATGAATTTTGTCGCCGAGGAGATCAAAGCAGCTGCGCCGATGGTTTATCTCTGCGAGCTCTCTCGCTCCTATCAAATAAAAAAATGCGAATATTGGTCTGGCCCTGCAGACACCTCCTCAATTATTCCTTCTTTTTGCTTTCCCGGATTAAGTGACAGAAGGAACATGCAGTCCTCTTCTGAATGTAAGTTTGCTGCTAGACTAGACAACGAGAAGATGCTTCAAGTCGCAATAAAGGAGGCTAGTCTCATCGAGAACCCCGAGGACCCCATACTTTCTATTGATGTCACGGTTGAAGGCCCGCCAAACAACCACGCTTTGGAAGAGGTGGACTCCTGGTTTAGTCGTGCCCATTACGCGGCCGCAAACCATTTTCTCTCAATGACCAACCCCGAAATCCGGCAAACGCTGGGCATTGGAGAATAATTAGCAATGTCGATCTCTGGCGAGTTGCTTGTACCGGATGGTATCAGCCCCTTCTTTGGGTACGCCGGTTCTTGCGGCGACAAACAAGTTCCGTTCTCTCCAGATTCGGCTGTCGCTAGTGGCCCTTCCGCTTGCGTGGGCGATGCCGCGCAGCCCAAAGCACAACAGGCGGATAGAGTTGTCAGGCAAAGCTACTTGAATCGCATTCTCGAAATCAATGAAGATTTGAGGGAAGATGGAACAGCTCTTTGCCTTCATTCGCAGCGGGACTTTTGGTCGTTTGCCAGGTCGGTCACCAACCTCCGACGGGGAGGACTGGCGACTAGTGTTGATGGAATTCTTCGCGCTATCTGGGACAACGAGAACAACGACTATGTTGGACTTGATTTTCACGGCAACCAACTTGTTTCGTATGCATTTTTCAAGGATACTGGGCAAGTAAGGCTGGACCGTACGTCTGGGTCAGCGCGATGCAGTGAAGTCATGGGTCAAATTGAGATATTTGGCCTTGCATACCTGTTACGACAATGACCGGCAAACATTTACCGCATAGCGACAGTGTGGTGCGGTACATCAATAAAACGAACCTGACCGCTGACGGAATGGCAGCCACCGAGACGGCATTTTTGCTAAGGCCCGGGGAAACTGGGATATCGGTCAACTGGCTTGACTACTACAAGGGCCAGGATAAGGACGCCCAATTAGCAGAAGTTCGGAAAACGCTTCAACTGGAGGCGAGGGCGTCCGCGCGATTTGGTGAGCTAGGCGTTGGCGAAGCAATTGCATTCATGATTACGCAAGGAATTGAAGTCTCGTTTCAGCATTTTCCAATCCGCGACGAAGCAGGCAACACCGTTGATCCCTCACATTCTGAAATAAGGCATCCCTCTTCCGCAAGTATGGGTGATACGTTGAGTGTCAGCAGATTACTTAGCAAGTGTGTAAAGCAACTACATCCAGCAAAATTGTAATCAAACTGGGGCGCCTAACCCTAGAGTGCCACATCACAATTGGATTGGAAGAAGACTATGACTGACTTTCTCAATACAGAAGCCCTGCGCGGTTCGGTACGAAACCCACCGCACCTCGCGGATCGAGTCAGCACAACAATCGAAGCACACAATGCATTCGATGACCGCGTCATTGAGCTATTTGATATTGCGGAAGACGAAGGCATTTCTATCGATTTTCAATCATTGAATGATTTTCGCAAGTTCATAGATTCCTTTCACTTCATCAAGCCCGGAGCACTCTTCTTGCTGGATGATGGGCAGGTGAATCTTGTTTGGACTGATCACGGAGCAAGCGGACGGGTTTCGATTGTATTCTTGGGGTACGAGCTTGGGAGTTTCGCAATTATTCGATATTGGGGCGATGAACAAAAATCAAGCATTGTAGCTACTGACAAACTTCGAAACATGATGCAGCATGTCGAAGCACATCGGCTGCAGCACCTATTGGTACCATGACAGTATTGTACGTTCCTGGGCACGACTATTCTGTGCGCCACACTTATCTAGGGGAAGTGCAGAAGAGATGTGCCGCCCTTGAGGGGTTTCCCGCCTGATTCGGGAAATGTGACAAGCAGCAAGTTGACTTGAATGGCACCCTCTATCCCACCGTAAGGCGCATCACCGAGGTACGCCGGTTAATCGACAGCCGTTCTGGTAACAGATGAACCGGTCGACAATGACACTCGCTTTGGGAGGATTGCCATGCTCTGCGACTCCCATGCCTGTTCAATCTCACTACCGGCATCTTGCCCTCTCCCAGATATGCCCATTTGCTCCGCATGGTGACACTTTGATTGCAGTTTGCCTCTTGCGGTTGCATCCCACTCCGGACTCCGGCGTACCAACTTCCATATCGCAAGAGTGCAGTCGCCAAGCCGCTCTCTGCGGGCGATCTTGACCACAGTGGCGACCTGCGCCATCCAAACAAAGCCCCTGTCGTTCCCCTCCCCTTCACGCTACCTGTCCTGCGCAATGAAGACGCATCCTTGCTGTCTCTACCAGCCGCAACGCCGGGCCAGGTCCACAGTTCCGTTGATACCAACACCACATCAGCCGCTCAGCTGCGAGTCGCATCGCCTTGCAGCCTGTGCTAGCATCCGCGCACCAGAAACGAGCCCACCTTCGGTCAGCATGGCACAGCCTGCCCGCAAGCCCCGACGTCCCCGTACCCCGGCAGCTTCCCGCGCCGGGCTAGACCTCCTTGCCGCCTACCGGCAAATGCTGCTGATTCGCAGGTTCGAGGAGAAGGCCGGCCAGCTCTACGGCATGGGC
>CAZPIN010000235.1:0-10324 GCA_964586735.1 uncultured Rhodobacterales bacterium
AGCCCGTGTCGCCCATGAACACCTGCGCGGGAGGCGCGTTGAACCAGAGGAATCCGAGTCCGGCGCCCACCAGCGCCCCGGCGAACACCGCCAGCTCGCCGGTGCCCGGGACGAAGTGCAGCTGCAGGTAGTCGGCGAACAGCGCGTTGCCCACCAGATAGGAGATGAAGCCGAAGGTGGCGGCGGCGATCATCACCGGCACGATGGCGAGGCCGTCGAGGCCGTCGGTGAGGTTGACGGAGTTGGCGCTGCCCGTGATCACCAGCACCGCCACCAGGAAGTAGAGCGGCCCCCAGTCAAGCAGCGTCTCCTTGAACACCGGCACCGCCAGCTTCCCCGCCAGCGTCTCCGGCGCGACCCGCACCAGCATCACCGTCACCAGCAGAGACAGCGCCGCGCCGGCCGCCAGCCGCAGCCAGCCTGGAAGGCCGCGGGAACTCCCGCCGCGCAGCTTGCGCAGGTCGTCGGCGAAGCCGATCGCGGCGAAACCCGCAACCGCCAGCAGCACCAGCCATACCTGCGGCACGTCCCAGCGCACCCAAAGCAGCACCGAAACCAGCAGCGCGCCCAGAATCAGCAGGCCGCCCATGGTGGGCGTGCCGGCCTTGTCGTGGTGGCCGGCGGGTCCGTCTTCGCGGATGGGCTGGCCGCCCCCCTGCCTGCTCGCCAGCCAGTCGATGCAGCGTCGCCCCAGCAGCAGGCTGAGGGCAAGCGCCGTCAGCAGGGCGCCGCCCGAGCGAAACGTGATGTAGCGAAACAGGTTGTAGACGTCGCCGCCATCGCTCAGCGGCGTCAGCAGAGAGTGCAGCATCTTCAGCAGGCTCCCTGCCGGCGCAGAGCTTCGGCCACCGCCCAGACGCCGGCGCCGTTGGACCCCTTGACCATCGCCACGTCGCCAGCCCGCACCGCCTCCGGCGCGCGCCGGGCCAAATCGCTGGCGCTGCTCCACCATCCACCGCGGCGATGGGCCGGCAGCGCCTCATGCAGCGCCCGCATGCGCGGTCCGCAGACGTACACGAGATCGACGCCCTCCATCGCCTCGATGTCTGCTAAAGCCGCGTGGTAGGCTCGCTCCTCCTCGCCCAGCTCCAGCATGTCGCCCAGAAACGCCAACCGTCGGCCGCGGCGGCCAGTCTCCCCCTCTTCCGGCGCCATGGCCGCCAGCCCCTCGATAGCGGCGCGCATGGAGGCCGGGTTGGCGTTGTAGCTGTCGTCGACCAGCATGAATTTCCCGCCCACCACCGGCACGCTCTCGCGCGTGCCCCGCCCGGCCGGCACGCTCCAGCTGGCCAGCGCGCAGCAGGCGCGGGCAAGGTCCGCTCCCAGGCTGTCCACCGCCACGAGGGCGGCCAGAGCGTTGCCCGCCAGATGGAGGCCCGGCGCGCCGATGCGGAAGGCAATCTCGCGCTGGTCTATCCGCGCCAGTACCGCCGTGCCGTCGCCGCCGCTGGCGACCCGCAGAAGCCGCGCGTCGGCGGTTTCGCTCTGGCCGAAGCTACGGATGGCGATTCCCCGGTGGCGGCTGGCATGCCGCAGCAGGGTGGCATAGTGCTCGCTGTCCGCAGGCAGCACCGCCGTGCCGCCCTCCACGACCCCCTCGAAAATTTCCGACTTGGCGCGAGCGACGCCCTCGACGGAGCCGAAGCCCTCCAGATGCGCCGGAGCGATGGCCGTGATCATCGCCACCCGCAGCGGCACCTCGGCGACTAGGGCGGCGATCTCGCCGGGGGCGTTGGTGCCAATCTCCAGCACGCCATATCGCGCGTCCGTCGGCATGCGGGCCAGCGTCAGCGGCACGCCGATGTGGTTGTTGAGGGAGCGCTGCGAGGCGGTCACCTTGCCCGACGGGGCCAGCGCCGCCGCCAGCATGTCCTTGGTGCCGGTCTTGCCCACCGAGCCGGTGATTCCAGCAAGCTTGAGATCCGGTGCCCTCCGCAGCGCCGCCCGGCCCAGAGCGGCAATGCCCTCCATGCAGTCGGCAACCGCGAGTTCCGCACCGGCCCCGACGGGATGCTCCACCATGGCGGCGACGGCGCCCTTGGCGAAAGCCTCGGCCACATGGTCGTGCCCGTCGTGATGGGGGCCGCGCAGGGCAACAAACAGATCGCCAGCCGCCGTGCTGCGGCTGTCAATGGAAATGCCCGTGGCCTGCCAGCCGCTGTCGCCGCGGCCACCGGTTGCGGCCATGACCTCCCGCGCGCTCCAGAGCGGCCCGCTCATCGTCCCGCCACCGCTTCGCGGGCGACCAGTGAATCGTCGAACGGAGCGGCGCCGCCCGCGCCGATCTGCACTCGCTCATGTCCCTTGCCGGCCACCACCAGCACGTCCTTGGGCGCCAGCTGGGCGACGCCCTCCTCGATGGCCTGACGGCGGTCGCCAATGTCAACGGCGTCGGGCGCACCGCGGCGGATCTCGCGGCGAATGCTGGCCGGATCCTCGTCGCGGGGGTTGTCGTCGGTCACGATCACGCGGTCCGCCAGTCGGCTCGTCACTTCGCCCATGGCCACACGCTTGCCCAGGTCGCGGCAGCCCCCCGCGCCAACAACGACATGGACCCGGCCGTCGCCCCCGGCGCAGCTGCGGGCCGCCATCAGGGCCGCCTCCAGCGCATCGGGCGTATGGGCAAAGTCGACATACACGGCCGCGCCGTTGGCGCAGCGAGCCACCAGCTCCATGCGTCCCGGAACGCCGGTCAGTTTTGGCACCGCCGCCTCCACCTCGTCGACGGACAGTCCCACAACCACGGCGGCGGCCGCCGCCAGCATGGCGTTGGTCGCCTGAAACTGGCCAGCAAACGGCAGCGAGAAACTGCAGCGGCGACCGAAGAAATCAACCTCCATCTCCTGGCCGGCGGCCACCGGACGCCAGTCCAGAAAGCGCACGCCGCCCTCACCCTTCCATCCCACCGGCAGCGCCTGGCAGCCGCGGGCGCGGGCGCAGTCGAGGGCCAGCGCCGCAAACGGATCGTCAGCGCAGCCAGCGGCGCAGCCGTCAGACGGCAGCAGGTCAAGAAACAGCCGCAGCTTGGCAGCCGCATAGCTGTGGACGTCGCCATGGTAGTCATGGTGGTCCCGCGACAGGTTGGTGGCGACGGCGCATCGCAGCGCAACCGCATCAACGCGATGCTGCTCCAAGGCGTGGCTTGACGCCTCCATGGCCAGGTGGCTTATGCCGCGGCCAGCTAGCGAGGCAAGCAGCCCATGCAGCCTTACGGGGTCCGGCGTGGTGTGGTCAAGCGGCTCCGTGCCGTCGGGGGCGATGGCGCCAAGGGTGCCGACGCTGGCGGCCTGCAGACCGCAGGCTTCCCAGATCTTGCGCAGAAACTCGACGCAGGACGTCTTGCCGTTGGTGCCGGTAACCGCGACGACCGTACCAGGCTGTCCCGGCAAAAGCGCGGCGGCGACTACGGCCAGACGGCGGCGGGGACAGCCGTCCACCACAAACGGCACCGGCAGGGTGCCAAAACGGGCCGCCGCCACCGCCAGCCCCTCCCGTCCGCACAGCACGGCGACGGCGCCGCGCTTTAGGGCCTCGTCAAGATGGTCGATGCCATGGCCCTGGCTTCCCTCAAGCGCGGCGAACACCCCGCCCTTCTCGACAAGCCGCGAGTCTGCCGTAATCGAGGCGATGCCGGTGGTGGGCGGCAATGGCGGCCCGATGGCCACGCCGCTCAGCCCGAGGCCGCCAGCGGTGCCGCCTGAAGCCATCGCCCGCCCCCGGCTCTAGCGCTGCGCCACCCGCAGCTCGGGCACCGTCGGCGCCTGGTCGCGTGAATTCGGATCCGGCCGCGGCAGCACGCCCAGCAGCGGCCCAAGGCGGCGAATGGCCTCGGCGGCGGCCGGCGCGGCCGTGTGGCCAGCGGTGCGGCGGTACATGTCCTTTACGTCCTGCCTTCCATCGGGCTCGTCAAGCATCACCAGAAGCACATGCGTGGGCTGGTCGCCCGGAAACACCGCGGCGAACGTCGCCACAACGCGGCGGCTGCTGTAGCCGCCGGCGGCATGCTTGTCGGCCGTGCCCGTCTTGCCGCCCACCTGATAGCCTGCCACTTCCGCCCTGCGCCCCGTGCCGCGTTCGACTACCGAGCGCAGCGCCCGGCGCGTCTGCTTTGCCGTCGCCTCCGACACCACGCGCGGCCGCGCCGCGTCCTCTCCCTCGAGCAGTGTCGGCGACACCCGGCGGCCATCGCCGGCGAGCGTCGCGTAGGCGGCCGCAAGGTGCACGGGGGTTATGGCGATTCCGTGTCCGTAGGCGATGGTGGCGGTGCTGGATCGGCGCCAACGGCGCGGGTACAGCGGCTGGCTGCCCGAAGCCTCGGAAATCTGCAGCGGCAGCGGATCTAGCAGGCCCAAAGCGTCCATGAACACCTTCTGCGTCGGACCGCCAACCTGTAGCGCCGCCTTCGCCGTGGCGATGTTGGACGAGCGGTACACCGCCTCGTGCAGCGTCACCTGCGGCTCGGCGATGTAGGGGTCGCCAATGCTGTGGCCGTCAACCTTAAGCGACTCATCAATGTCGTAGACGGTGTCCAGGCTGGCAACGCCCTGGTCCAAGGCAAGAGCCAGCGTCAGCGGTTTGAGCACCGAACCCAGCTCGTATACGCCCTGCGCCGCGCGGTTAAACTGCGCCTCGCTGCCCGCCGCCGCGCCGGAACGGTTGGGGTCGTAGTCGGGAAGCGACACCATGGCGCGCACCGCGCCGGTTCCGATTTCCATCAGCACGGCCGCCGCGCCCTTGGCGCGCTGCTCTGCCATATGGCGGGCGAGAATCCGCCGCAGGGCGGTCTGCGCCGGAAGGTCGATGGTCAGCTTCAGGGGAGCGCCTCCCCCGCGCAGCCTCTGATCCATCCGCCCCTCGACGCCGCCGACGCCAACCAGCTCGGCGTAGTCCACGCCTTCCTTGTCCATGCGCACGCCGCCAAGGACATGCGCCAGCTCGCCGCCGGTCGGATAGACCCGGCTTGAGCGCCTGCCGAAGTACAGCCCCGGTGCGCCGAGCGCCAGCACCCGGCGTTTCTGTTCCGGCGTGATCCGTCGGCTGACCCAAACAAACGGTCTGTCGCCAGCCAGACGCTGCGCCAGGCTCTCGGAGTCGAGGTTGCCGACGATCTCCGCCAGCCGCGAAACGACGCCGTTCGCATCCCCAATTTCGCGCGGATGGGCATATAGTGACCAGACTGGCACCGTGGTGGCAAGCAGATGCCCGTTGCGGTCGACGATGTCGGCCCGCCCTGTTCTGGGGGCTTCGGCCACCTCAACGGGCGCTGACGCTGGCGCAACGCTGTCCATGGCCAAATGGCCGATCCGCGCCGAAAGGACAGCAAACAGGAGAACGAATCCGGAAACGACCATCCACGCCCCGGAAACCGACAGCGTCGCCGCGTGTGCGCTGGCCGCCTTCCTCGTCATTGCCGGTACTCCACCGCACGGGGGCTTGGCACGGGCGCGTTGGACCGAACCGGCCCCGGCGCCAGCTGCCGCGGCAATACGGGCTCCAGAAGCAGCGACTGGTGATGCCGATCGGCCAGCTCCTCCAGGCGTTCGCCGCGACTGAGATAGGCAAACTCGGCCCGCAGTACCGTTACCGATTCGCGCTCGGCGTCAATTTTGAGGCTCAGCTCCTGAATCCGCTGGCTGGCGCTCTCCACCCGGTGGAAGATTCCATAGGCGGTGGGCAGCGCGATCAGGCTCGCGGACAGCGAGAGCAGCAATATGGTTCTCATGACGGGTCTCCCTGATGGGCCGGAACCGCGGTGCGGCGGGCGGCGCGCAGGCGCGCGGAGCGGGCGCGCGGATTGCGGGCCACCTCCTCGCGGCCCGGACGCAGCGGACGGCGGGTAAGAATCTCAAAGGAAGGAGGCGGCGAAGGCACCGCTTCGGGCATGTGCCGCCAGCTCCCTCCTCCGCCGGCGCGGGCGGACAGAAAGCGCTTGGCGATGCGGTCTTCCAACGAATGGAAACTAATCACGCAAAGCACCCCGCCGGCGGAAAGCGCGCGCTCGGCGGCCGCGAGGCCGCGGCGGAGCTCGCTCAGCTCGTCGTTGACGGCGATGCGCAGCGCCTGGAAGCAGCGGGTGGCGGGATGCACGCGGCGGCGACCTGCCGGGCTTGCCTCGGCGACAACCCGCGCAAGGTCGGCGGTGGTGCGCAGAGGCTCACGGCGGTGCTCCCCCAGAATGGCCCGGGCGATTCGGCAGGCATGCGGCTCCTCGCCATAGAATTTGAGAATTTCCGCCAGCTCGTGCTCGTCGACGCGGTCGAGCAGGTCGGCGGCGGACTCGCCGGAGCAGTCCATACGCATATCGAGCGGCCCCGGCCGCATGAACGAAAAGCCGCGGTCAGGATTGTCGAGCTGGTCCGACGAGACGCCCAGATCAAGCAGCACGCCGGAAACCGCGGCCACGCCCTGGCCCCGCAGAACGCCGCAAAGGCCGGAGAAGGCGCCGCAGTGGACGTCGATGCCGGCAGGAGCCGCAGCGGCCGCGGCATGAGGGTCGCGGTCCATGGCCAGCACCCGGTGGGCGCCTCCCTCGATCAGCGCGCGGGCATGGCCGCCAGCACCGTAGGTACCGTCCACAAACACGCCGCCGCGGGCGGGCGCCATCAGGTCGACGACCTCGCGCAGCATCACTGGCTGGTGCACGGGCACATATGCCTCCGCCGCGAGCATCGCCGGTCAGTCCGACTTGGCGCGGTCGGCCCAGGCCAGGCCGCCGGCGGTGATCAGCTCGGGCAGGGCCTTGCGCGACTCGCTGCGCTTAGCCTCGAAGCGCGCCGGCTCCCATAGCTGGAACGTCGCGCCAAGACCGGCAAAGCAGACCTCGCCCTTGAGGCCGCAGCGCTCGATGACCTCGTCGGGAAGCACCACCCTCCCGCCGGCGTCGAAGGCCAGCAGGCTGGCGGCGGACATGAAGGCGATGCCGAATTCCTGGGCGCGGTCGGAGAACGGACCGTCGGCGTCGAAGCTGCGGGCGTAGCGCTCCATCCGCTCGTGGCTGCACCCGTTGAAGAACGGAGCGTCCTCGTGATGGGGATAGAGGATGACGCCGGGGAAGCTGCTGCCAGCGACAGCAGAGCGAAACCCGGCGGGCACCGACACCCTGCCCTTGGCGTCGAGTCGATGAACGCTGGTTGAAAGAAACAGTTCCTGCATGGGCCCCTGCTCCCTGTTCTGGGGGCCGCCCGCCTGCCGCCATGTGAACCGACCTGGGATTTCACGGGGCGCTGCCCCGCCGGGATGCTCTCCTCAAGTCCTCTGCGCGGTTTCGGTTCACGGGCGACGGGAGCGACCCCGCCGAACCCAAGCGCGCCTTCCCCGACCGAAGCCATGGTCATGCACGCCATTGCGCACCAATTTATGCCATCCCGTCCCACCGATGCAAGCCGTCAAGCCCCTGGATGGCCAAAACGCGAACGTTCGCCCGCTCCCGTGCAGGCAAGACTCTTTGGCGAGAAACCAAAAGATATTGGGGCGCCGCGGGGAAGCGGCACAAGCGATTGCGCAGAATCGAGCAGAATCGGGCAGAATCGGCAAATTGGCGAGATTCGCCGATTGTTCGCCTTTTGTTTGCCTTTTGTATCTAAGTTAGCGAATCTTTGTGCAACATGCGAATTTCATGCCAATTTGCGCCCCAAGACGGCCGCCGGGCCTCCTCCCGCGCGTCCGGCGTCCCATTTCGCCCCATGCGGGCGGGTGATTCGCAGCGCGAATCGGCAGCGCGCCGGGTGGCCTGTAAGCCGGGTTCTGTGCGCCGCTCCGAGGAGCGGGCGATGGCCATTCATCTGGAACGCCGGTTGCCCGGCGCTTCGTGCGGTCAACCCGGACGGAGCCGAAGGCGGCCCTGCCCCGAAGGGCTCGTCCCTATGCAACCTTGCTCCCGGCGGGGCTTGCCGTGCCGCTTCCGTCTCCGGCCGCGCGGTGGGCTCTTACCCCACCGTTTCACCCTTACCCGCGAGAAGCGGGCGGTCTGTTCTCTGTGGCGCTTTCCCTAGGGTTCCGGCTTCCTTTCGGCCGCCGTCCCCCGCCGGGCGTTACCCGGCGCCGTGCCTTCGAGGAGCCCGGACTTTCCTCACGCCCAAACGGGCGCGCGACCATCCGGCCACCCGTCGCCCCCAGTATATGGAGCGCGGCGGCGAAAACACTAGGAGCCTGGGTCAGTATCGCCCAATCCGCCCGTGCTGCGCGGAACCAAGCAGGCCGACGCCCGCCCTGCCGGACTGGAAGATCGGCTTCAGGTCGAAGCAGTCCTGCTCAAGGCAGAGTACGATGTGCATCTGGTGCGCTTCGGGCACCAGATTGGAAACAGAAGGTGGCACCAGCCAGTCCTGTTCGGGGTTCCATGGGCGGAACTTTCTTACAATGCTCGTGATGGCGAGCAGGTCACAGCTGCGGACCGGTGGCAACCCGCTGCCGGGGAATACCGGGACAGGCTCCTAGGCTATGTCTCCTTGCGCTTGCTGCGGCGACGGTCGGTGGGGAGCTCGGCGACGGTAGCGCCGTTGGCGTCTCCCCCGAACATCGCGTCAAGGCTTTCCGCGTCGAGTATCCGGTCCATCCAGATCTCGAGCTGCTCCAGCGTGGCGGCGCGCACCTGTGTCACCCGCTCTTCTGGCACCTTCTGAAACTTGCGCTGCGCCAATCTCAGAAGATTGTCGACGGTGCCTTCGATCTTGCCTTCGGCCTTGAATTTTGGGCGAAGTTGCTCAGCGTAGTATTGATCTATGGGACGCATGATGATCCATCCTCTGCCTGGCCTTACCCGCTCCAGCACCTCGAGTGCTGTCTTCGGGTCTACGTCACCATACAGCAAAATGATGACCAGCACAAGTCCAGTCTCGAGGTCTGATCCCTCCTCCAGCAACGCGAACGATTTCCTCACGCATTCCCTGAAACTGCCCGAGCGCCGAAGCGCGAAGGAGATGGCATAGAAGGCGGCTGAGAGGTTGCGGTTGCTGCGAATATGCTCGTTGGGCGGTATGCTTACCATATCTATCAAGTGGTACAGGATGTGCCACTCGTAGGCTCCCATTGTGCAGTTCCCCTTGATGATGCCGTTCATCGAGACAGATTCCTTCCACGACTCGCGGCCCGTGTGCAGGATGACGCAGGCGATGGGATTCAGCTCCCGCTTCCTCTCCACGCTGCCGATACCATGCTCTTCCCATGATGCGGAGGCGTACTGCATCAGCTGCAAGGGAGCGTTCGGGTCGTTTTCTGACTTGAACTCGATGATGGACGTGATCTTCTCTGGGCCATCTGGCTCGGGCTTGCACGTTCTCTCGAATCGGAAGTCGCACTCGCGGGTACCCAGAACCTCGCTGCGAAATCTTCTGCTCAGTATTGCCGGGGGCGAATCGTCAAACTTCCCCGAGAACTCCTCCGGCAGGTAGTCATCGGAGAACGCCCGCAGCCTCTCGTTGTTCGACAGGAGTCTTTCGAGAAAAGCATGTATGGGGTCGCGGGCTCCCAGTATCGCCTTCACCCAAGCTCTGGTTTCTTTGTCAATGGTCGCGGGCATGGCGGTGCTCCTATCTGCGTGGCTACCACCATGCCTCGCTGTCTGACGGACAGGGGATGCGGTCTCTGGGAGCAGGCACTGTAGCGCCCGCTTGCCAACCGGCAACAGGGCTGAACGGGCTGGCTCGGGCAAGGCGGCCAGGCGCAGGGAGGTGGCTGCGCGGACAAGGCGGGCAGGAAGGGCGGGCGCAGATGGCGGCGCAGACAAGGCGGCATGAGCGTCATCCTGCTTCTGGCGGCTAACGGCAGACAGCTCGATGTTTCCGCTATGCCGGTGAGCGTGTATATGACCCAAGACTCCCAGTCTCCTGTCTGGCGCACTGCCTGAAGCAGGCGGTAGTAGTCCGGCTTGGTGGCGTTGAAGTACCGCGGCAGGTAGAGAACCAGGCTGTCGAGCAGCCCTGCGCCCTGAAAAACCCTGCGATCGCAGCCGCTGTCGGGGTTTCGGTGGCTGACTGGCGGCTATCCGACGCGAATGGGCTTCGCGGTCCCATGATGGCGCCAGCCTGCTTGATTCTGCTCAGCCCGGGCAGATTGGGCGATTCCGGCCCAGAATCCTAGGCCTGCCTAGTACCCATAACCGGGTAACTTGACAACCAGCGCCGGGACATGTCCAATGCCCGGCGCCATGTTTACACAAAACCAGATCCTTCGGACTCTCCGCGCACCCGAAAGCCAGGCCCTGCTTGAGCTTGCCGTGGCGCAGAGCCAGGCCGAAAGCCGAAACGCCCTCGCACGCGACGTCTGCGAGCGCTTCGGACTCACCAACGCCCGCGGCGGCCTGCAGGTCGCAGGGTGCGTCAAGGCC
>CAZPIN010000236.1:0-10736 GCA_964586735.1 uncultured Rhodobacterales bacterium
GCTGGCGCAGCGAGCGGCCCGCCAGTACGCGGTCACTGTCGATGGCGGCCTCGCCGTCCAGAATCAGGCAGACGTCGGTAGTAGTGCCGCCCATGTCCAGGCTGACGGCGGCGGCGAGGCCAATGTCGCGGGCCGCGCGGCAGGCGGCGGCTACCCCCGCGGCCGGTCCCGACAGCGCAAGGCCAAGCGGACGGCTGCGCAGAACGGCGGGACTCGCCATGCCGCCGGCGGAGTGGAACAGATGCAGTTTGACGTCGCCGGACAGCTCGCTGGCGAGTGACTCGATATGGCGGTCGGCCAGAGGCATCAGGCTGGCGGAGAGTACGGTGGCAGCCGTGCGCTCGTACTCGCGCTCCTCGGGATTGACGTCGTGGGATAGGGCTACGTACTGAAAGTGATTCTGCAGCGCCGCGCTAGCCTGCTCCTCGTGGTCGGGACTGGCGTAGGCGTGAAGCAGCGCGACGGCGACCGCCTCGGCGCCGCAGGAGGCGGCCTGGCTGGCGGCGTTCTCCAGCGATTCGGCATCAAGGGGAGTCAGCACGCGTCCTTCGGAATCGATTCGTTCGTCGACCTCGAAGCGGCAGCCGTCCGGCGCCTGGGGTGCGGGCTTTGGCGGCAAGTCGAGGCGGTACAGGTGGCTGCGGCTTTGGCGGCCGATGGCCAGCGTGTCGGCGAATCCCTTGGTGGCGATCAGGGCCACCGGGGCGAGCCGGTCCTCGACGATTGCGTTGGTGATCACCGTGGTGCCGTGTACGAGGTCGCCGACCTCCTGCCAGTCCAGGCTTACCGCGACGAGAGCGTCGCCTAGCGGAGCGGCGCTTTGTCCGGAGGGCAGTTTGGCGGTCCGGGCCTCCTCGCCGCGGATGGCCACCACGTCCATGAACGTGCCGCCGATATCGACGCCAACCCGCCAGCCTGTGGAAGTCGAGGCCATCGAAATCACCAGATGAGAAACGCGGGGCGCAACGAGGCGGGCGGCGAAACCGCCGCCGCGAAGGAATTATGGGATTTCCGAAAATTGGAATGTTTTCGCATAGTTCGGAAATCATGCCCGTTGACGCGGATGATGTCAAGAGGGATTCCGCCGTGGCGGATTGCATGGCCGCTCAGGCGGCGCCTGCGCGTCCTCTTGAATCCTGTCGGCATCTGTGCGCTAGTAGCCCGCTATGACTGCAATGCTGGTGCTGGGCGGAGCGCGCTCAGGGAAGAGCCGGAGGGCGCTGGAACTCGCCGAGGCGGCGGGCGGGCGGCGAATCTATATCGCTACCGCCGAACCGCTGGACGGGGAGATGGCCGAGCGCATCGCCCGCCATCGGTTGGCCAGGGGCGAAGGATGGAGCACGATGGAGGTGCCGCTTGATCTCGTGGAAGCGGTCGAAGCCGAGTCGGGCGGCGGCGCGGTGTGCCTTGTGGACTGTCTGACGGTCTGGCTGTCGAACCTGATGCACCAGGACCGGGACACCGAGGGGGAGGGAGACCGTCTGTACGCTGCCGTCGCGGAGTACCTCGGGACTATCGTGCTGGTGTCCAACGAGGTGGGCATGGGGCTGGTGCCCGAATCGGCTTTGGGCAGGGAATTTCGCGATGCCCAGGGGAGGCTCAACCAGAAGATGGCCGCGGTCTGCGACACGGTCGAGCTCGTCGCAGCCGGCTTGCCGCTGGAGATCAAGGGGCGGCGGTAGAGGGGCTGCTGCTGGCCATGGCTATCTGACTCTGCTGGCTCATGGTGGAAAAGATGCTTGTGGAATAAGGGGTGTGGCAGGAGCAGCGGCAGAGAGTGCCCCGGCGGCGGACGCAGTTTCGCGCCGAATTCACTTTTTTCAAATTGTTTCTAAGCGTTCCGATTAATTCAATTTCATGGTCATGGTCGGTGGCCAGAAAATACCCGTTTGCAATTGTCTGACACGCGGGTATGGAGGTACATGCCATGCTCGTGCTGCGTCGGCAGCCGAGCCACAGCCAACCGCCTGCCCGGCAGGAACATCTCAGGGAGAGAACCATGCAGCAGCGAATCGACGAGCCGTATCCTCCGGCCAGCGCCCGCCAGTCCGGGCGGAAAATCCATCAGCGTCACGACAAGTTCTTGCGCTTCGTGTTCAAGGACGAACAGCGGTGCGCCGACATCTCGCAGGACTTTGGTCCGAAGAGGGTTGCCAAGCGGCTTGCAGACGGTCCGGCCAAAGTACTGAGCACCACATTCACCAGCAAGTTTCTTCGCGGCAGCGAGTGTGACGCCCGCTACGAGATGGCGACAAGGGACGGCAGGCCGCGCAAGGTACAGTGGATTGTGGAGTTCCAGTCGGCGGTGGACCGCTTCCTGATTGTGCGGATTCTGGGCTACGTGGTCAGCGCGCTCTTCGAATGGGTGGAAAGCGACAAGGGAGACGAGGCGCCTGCCATTGTCCCGATGATTCTGTATACCGGAGACGGAAACCGGACAGCCTCGTACTCGCTTGCCGGCCTGATTCCGGGTTTGGGCAGCCTGGGGAAGTACGTCCTGAGCTTCTTTGTCTATGTGCTGGACTTCTCCAAGATCAAGCCGGAGCAGCTGATTGGAAGAAACGCCGATGCTTCCGCCTGCCTGCTGGGAGCGTACTTCGCCAGCGCCAAAAGGCGCGCTGGAGCAGGCATCACACAATGGCTGAGGAAGATCTTCGGGCTGCCCAAGGCGGGGTCCCGTGTTCTGGTGCCCCTTGCAGTCTACATTCAGGATACCTATGATGACGTCCCCAAGGCTGTAATCGAGGAAGCGTTCCTCGCGGCGCGACCGGTAGATGGAGTAGAGCTATTGGCAACAGCATCGCAGGAAATTGTGGCAGAGGCTGCCCCTGGCATCGTGGCTGCCGCCGCCCCCGGCATAGAGGCGAGGATGCTGACCCGTACTCTGGAGCGCAGGTTTGGCCCAGTGCCGGAAGAGTTCAGGCAGAGGATCAGCGAGGCCGATGAGCGGGATGTTGACCGCTGGATGGACAGGTTCTACAAGGCTGACTCGCTCGACCAGATTTTCAACGGTTCTGGCGAGGACTGACTGGCTGCCTTCAAGGCATGCGGCATTCCTGTCGTTGACCTGTTGCTGGGCGTTTGCACTGTCCCTCCTCACCGCTGTACGTAAGGGGCGGCAGTAGGGGAGGCCGGAGTTCGACCTTGCTCAAAGTGCGCCATTCATTTCCACGCGACCCTCTATGACCTGAGCACGGATGCCGTACACCTCCTCCAGCCGTTCGCTGGTCAGCGACTGGCCGGGCGGGCCATCAGCCAGAATTCTGCCTTCCTTCATCCATAGCAGCCGCGTCGCGTAAGCCGCGGCCATGCGGACGTCGTGCAGTACCACCAGGGCGCCGCCACCGTTCTGGGCGTAGCCGCGCACCAGGTCCAGCACCCGAAACTGATGGCGTGGGTCCAGCGACGCCGTCGGCTCATCGGCAATCATCAGCGGCGTCTTGGCCGCAAACACCCGCGCGCAGTGCACCCGGGCAATCTCGCCGCCTGACAGCTGGTCCATCTGGCGGCTGGCCAGATGCGTCAGGTCGCAAGCCTCGATAGCATGGTCCACCGCCTCGGCGTCGCGGGGCGACAGCCGCCCCATCGCCGCGCCGTGGCTGAAGCGGCCCAGCGCCACGACATCGCGCACCCGGTTGGGCCATGCCAGCGGCCGAATCTGCGGCAGGTAGGCGACGGCGCGCGCTCGCTCCATTGGACTAAACCGATCGAAATTCCTGCCGTCCACGCTGAGGGTGCCGGAGACTCGGCGGCTCAGGCAGAGACACGCTCGCAGCAGGCTGGTCTTTCCGGCGCCATTGGGGCCGAGCAGTGCGACGATCTCGCCAGGTCCGAGATCCAGACTGGCGCCGTTGATCAGCCGTGCGCCGTCCTGCTCGACGACTATCTCCCGCGCCGTCAGGTTACTCATGGAGGGGCCTCCGGCGCATGGCGATCCAGATGAAGGCGGGTGCACCGATCAGAGCGGCGACCACTCCCAACCGCAGCTCGGCTTGGCCCGGCGCGACCCGCACGCCGATGTCAGCCAGTACAAGGATCAGGCCGGCCAGCAGCGCCGAGGGCACAAGCGACCGGGCGGGGTCGTGCCCAACGAGAGGACGCACAAGATGCGGCGCGACGATGCCGACAAACCCGATGGCGCCCGCAAGCGCCACCGACGCGCCGGTTGCCAGCCCGGCTCCCAGTACCGTGATGATGCGCTGGCGCGCCAGGTCCAGACCGATACCGCTGGCGGCCTCCTCTCCCAGAGTCAGCGCGGACAGGCCGCGCCGCGTGGCAAGCAGCAGGGCGGCGCCGACGGCCATGAAGGGAAGGGCAAGGCCAATCTCATGGAAGCTGCGGTTGGCCACCGATCCCAGCATCCAGTTGATCATGTCCGACAGGGAAAACGGATTGGGTGCGAGATTGACCAGCAGGCTCATGGCGGCGCCGGCGAAACTCGACAGCCCGACGCCCACCAGTATCAGCGTCACCACGGACCGCGTGCGCAGCGCGGCAAGCGCGATGACGGCGGTGGCGGCCAGGGCGCCGATGATGGCGGCGACGGGAAGCGCCCAGGCGGCGGCTGCCGCAATCCCGTAGTAGATCGAAAACGTCGCCGCCAGCGCCGCCGACGCCGATACCCCAAGCACGCCGGGCTCCGCAAGGGGGTTGCGCAGCAGCCCCTGCAGCGCGGCGCCGCTGACGCCGAGGGCAGCGCCCACCAGAAATGCCGCCAGCGCCCGCGGCAGGCGAATCGCCCACACCACGGTGCGGTCGCCGGCATCGGCCATGCCCAGCAGGGCGGCAAGCACCCGCTCCGCGCCAAGGGGCGTCGAGCCGAGCAGGCAGGCCGCGAAGATGGCGACGAGACAGGCGGCGGCGAGCGCCGGCGTCAGCCAGCCGCGCTCCGTCATCGCGCCGCTCCCGCCGCCAGCGCCTCGACCGCTTCGACCAGAAACCAGCCGCCGCAGGACGTCCAGGCGCCGTGGATGGATATCACCTCGCGGTCCGCGAGCTGGGCCCGGGCAACGGGGTGGTTCATGGCGCTCCAGGCGTTGGGATGGTTGGTCCGCGACTCGAAAAACGCCGCCGCCACCAGGTCCGGCTGCTGGTAGGCCAGACGCTCCAGCGGTATCGACCGCCAGCCGGGCTCGCGCTGGAAGTTTTTCAGCCCCGCCGCCAGCAATAACTCATGCACCAGAGACCCTGGTCCTGACGTCACCCCGGCGGGCGTCATGTAGAGCGCTTCGCCACCGTTGGCT
The DNA here is from genome assembly GCA_964586735.1 of uncultured Rhodobacterales bacterium. Lineage (GTDB taxonomy): Bacteria > Pseudomonadota > Alphaproteobacteria > Rhodobacterales > CAZPXZ01 > CAZPXZ01. The sequence goes on from CAZPIN010000236.1 coordinate 5,244, forward strand.
CGGGGCTGTATGGCCGCCAGCCGGGCGCGTAGCTCCGCTACCAGCTGTCTCCCGCGCTCTGACTGGCCCAAGCCGTCTGCCATGTGCTGAATGAGGCCGGGAATCGAGTCCAGCTCCTCGCTGTCGACTGTGGTGGCCCATCCCACCTGCAGCACCGGCACGCCAGCGCGGGCGTAGTGGGCAGCAGCGCGCGGACCGCCGCCGTAGGAGCGCACCACAAGATCAGGCTTAAGCACCAGCACGTCTTCGGCGACGGGGCGCACTTTGGGCAGGCCGCCTGCGGCCTCGCGCATGTAGGAGAAGTCCATTTCGGCGTCGGGGGAGAGCGCCAGAATCTGCTCCTTGTCGGCCAGCTTCAGCACGAACTGGTCCGCGCAGTAGTCGAGGCTAACGATGCGCGATGGCCGCTCGTTGCCGCCGGCATTGCCGTCGGCGGCCACTTGGTCGCAGGCGGCAAGAAGCAGGCCCGCCAGCAGCGCCGCCAGCCTTGCCATCCGACTAGAACCGCACCCGAAGCCCCAGCATGCCGGAACGGCCCGGCGTGCCGTAGTCGAGCACCTGCTGGTAGTCGGCGTCGAGCAGGTTCTCCACCCGCAGGTAGACCTCGGCGGAGTCGCTTAATTGGTAAGCCGCCGCTACGTCCAGCCGGGTCCATGCGTCGTTGGCGACTCCGCCGAAAGCGGTTTCGTCGCCATTGTGGCGCAGCGTCGCCGAGCCGGACCATGGCCCTTGGGAATGCGCGCGCAGCGTCAGCTGGCCCGTCTGTTCGGGCACTTCCACAAGCTGCTCTCCGGTTTCATCCTCCGCGCTGATCAAGGCGAAGTTCGCGGATGCCGTCAGCCAGAGGGCAAGGCGATAGGAGCCATTAATCTCAATGCCGCTGGACTCGACCCTGTCGATGTTATGGAAATTGCAGTTGGCGGAGTCCCAGCCTATCTGGTTCTCGGTGTCCTGCTGGAAGAAGGTGACGCCGCCGTTTCCTCTGCCATTGGCAAACCGGAAGTCGGCTCCAACGTCGACGCCCGTGGACGTTTCGGCCTCGAGGTCGGCGTTCGGCGCCATCGTGCATGTTGCCCCTGCAACAAACGAGGTGGTGCCAAAATACGTGGTCTGATAGATGGTTGGCGCTTTGAAGCCTTGTCCCCAGCTTGCCCGCAAGGTCAGGCTGTCGGTCGCGTCCCAGGCTGCCGCCGCCCGTCCCGTGGTTTCAGCATCGGACTGCTGCCGCTTGCTGCGGCGAAGGCCGCCCGTCAGCGTGAGCGCATCCATGGGCTTGAACTCGCCCAGAGCGAACAGGCTTTCAATGTAGACGCTGTCCTCCTCGATGGAGCCAGTGTCACTTTCGGTGGACTGAGTCTCGCGCTCGCCGCCGAAGCCCAGCGTGGCCCCGTCGCCAGGACCGTAGGTCCCCTGATAGCGGTAGATCTGCCGTTTGCCCTCGCTGCGCCAGCCGCCAACGTCGTCTCTCGCGATTTCGCTGTGTCCCGCCACGAACAGATTCTCCAGCTGGCCGTCGAGCGATGGCTGGGCAAGCGAGATCGAGCCCGAGAACTCCTTGGCAGAGCTTTCATCCTCGGTATCGCCGAGCGCGAACGCTGGCGGGGCGAAACCGTCAACCCCATAGTCGGAGATCGTCCGTATCGCCTGGATTGTCCCCCGCCCTCCGTTGCTGGTCTTGACGCCGCCCTTCAGGGACAGGGTCAGCGATTCGTAGGGGTCGTTTTCGCTGTTGCCGTCATCCTCGTCGGCCTTGGAAATGCCGTCCGATTTTGACCGAACCGCATGCACCCGCAGGTCGCCCGAGTCGCTTGAGAGTTCCGCCGTCACGCCGGTCCGCAGGGTGCGGAACGAGCCGTATTCGCCAAAGGCGCTTCCGCCGGCGTCGCTTGAGGCCCGCTTGGTGATGATGGAGACGACTCCGCCGATGGCGTGGCTGCCCCAGATCGTGGACTGCGGCCCTTTCAGCACCTCGATGCGCTCGATGCTGCGGGCGTCGACGCGCGAGAAGTCGAAGCCGCCACCCGTCGTAGTAGGGTCGTTGACCGGGATACCGTCGACCAGCACCAGCGTCTGGTCGGTGGAGGCCCCGCGGATTCGCACCTTTGCCGTCCCGCCAAAGGCGCCGTTGGTGTTAATGGTTACGCCGGGAGCCGCCGCCAGCGCTTCAACCGCGAAAACGTATCCGGCCGCCTCGATGTCTTCGGCGGTGATGACGGTCACGCTGGAGCCAGCTTCGCGGGCGGTCTGGTCAAGCCGCGTGCTGGTGACGACGACCGGGTCGAGGACGATGGGGCCGTCGCTTTGTCCTAGGGCCGGAGCGGCGGGACTGAGCGCAAGAACGCCCAGAAGGAGGGAGCGGTAGTACATGGCATCTCTCCGGCGTCCGCCCTCCCGCGCGGAAGGACGCCTTTGTGCAGCAACGCAGCCCCTAAGCGGCTGGCCACGCGGGGACCGTAGCCGGGGCGCTTGTCGCTTCTTGGGAGAGGCGCATGCCTTCCCGCCCGCTGGAACTTTCCCCGGTCCCCGGACGAGCGACGCGATGGCAGGTTTCCTGGCTCGCCGGGTTTCGCGTCTGGCCGCCTTCCCGGAGCCCCGTCAAGGGGTCTCTCCAGTGGCTCTTTTGGCCAGCCGACTTCGGCTTACAGTTGCGGGTACAGCTCCGGCATCGCACCGGATTCCCTCTTAGCCGCCCGCTGGCGGCACCATCTGGCGCAACGGTGCCATGCGCTTTCGCAGCTGTCAATACCCGCAGCGGTCCGAAGGGAATGCACCGCGGCGCTGGACACGAATGGAGGGATTGCCGCGCCGCCCGACTGCCGCCGCGGCTGCGCCGGTACATGGAAGGCGGCGGTACGCCGCTATGGCCGCCAAATCCCGGGAGCGGCTCTGGTTGGACCAGCGCCGCTCCCGGGACGAATTGCAAGCGTTAGGAGCCTTGGGCGATTAGCCTCACGACCATGTCGTACAGCTCCTGCGCGGGCAGTCCTGCAGCGGTATTGGAGCGTATCCACTCCTGTGCGGCGGGATCGGCCGCGGCCTCGCGAAAGGCGGCAATCTCGGACTCGGAGAACGTCACCCGCTGGATGCCGCGCTTGTCAAGCTCGGGGCCCCAGCGCTGCATGGTGTTGTTCTCGTAGAAGTCGAGGTAGTGGTCCAGCGCCTCGTCGACTGATGACAGCAGCGCGTCGCGGTGCGCGGCCGGCAGCGCGTTGAGCGCGTCGGTGTTGACCACGACCGGACAGTTGACGGTCCCCGGATTGAGGTTGGTGGTCCACCAAGTCGCGTTTTCAATGGTGCCGAAGGACATGTGGGCGTGCGGCGCGAAACTGGCGGCCTTCACCACGCCGCTGTCCATGGCCTGGCGTACCTCGGTTGCCGACATGGATGCGGGAACCGCGCCGATGGCCTCCATGGCCTTGCCGACCCCGCCCAGGGCGCGCACGCTCAGGCCGCGGAAGTCGGCCAGGGTGGCAGGCGGGTTGCCGGCGCCGACGAAGTTGTACTGCGGCAGCGGTGAGGGCATGAGCAGTGTGGCGTTCCACTGCGCCATTTCACCGGCCACCGCCGGATGCTGGTAGACGGCCTGCGAGATGCTGCGCTCCTGCGGCAGGCTGGATACGCCGAGAAAGGGCAGCTCCAGCACGGTGATGGCGCGGTTCTTGTCGGGGTGGTAGCCGGCGCAAAACTGGGCCATCTCGAAGGCGCCGATGGCGATGCCGTCGAGATTTTCGCGGTTCTTGGACAGGCCGCCGTAGGAGAGGGCAAGGGTGAACTCCCCGCTGGTTTTGGCGCTGACAAGCTCGGCGAGTTTTTCGACGTGCTCGGTGAACGCGCGCCGTTTGCCCCACAAAGAGACGTTCCATTCGGCGGCAAGGGTCTCGCCGGCGAACACGGCGGCGAGGAGAGCGGCAGTCAAGCCGCGGAATATTCTGTTCATGGTACTACCTCCCTAAAGCTGTACCGGCGGGAATTGGTACAGAATTTGTCTGCCATGCGCAACCCCCCGGCAACTTGGCTGGACGGGATGCAGAAGCATGGGAAGGCTGGCGCGGCTCTCCACTGGACTCGCTTCGGCCAACTTGAGCGGGACCTACCAGCTGCCCGCGCATCCGCTGAACGTCAGATCTGGCCTGGAAGCCAGAGCACGATGGCCGGAAACGCCACCAGCAGCGCGATGGTGATTGCGTCGGCGATGAAGAACGGGGTTACGCCCTTGAAGACGTCCTGTACCGTGAGGTCGTCGCGCACCCCGGCTACGACGAAGCAGTTGAGGCCGATGGGCGGGGTGATCAGGCAAAACTCGGCCATCTTGACGACGAGAATTCCAAACCAGACGGCGCATAGCGGACCGCTCATGCCAAACGCGCTGTCGGCGGCGGAGACGTACTCGCCTCCGTTGAGGGCCATGACTGCGGGATAGACGACGGGCAGGGTGAGAAGCAGCATGCCAATGGCGTCCATGAACATCCCCAGCACGGCATAGGCCAGCAGGATGCAGATCAGGATCAGCAGAGGCGGCATGCTTAGGGAGGATATCCAGTCGGCGAATGCCCCCGGCAGGTCGGCGAAGCCCAGAAAGCGCACGTAGATCAGCACGCCCCAGATGATGGCGAAGATCATCGCGCTGAGCTTGGCGGTTTCCAGCAGCGCGCCGCGCAGCTCCTTCCACCGCATGCCGCGGTACACGGCGACAAGGAAGACGACGGCCGCGCCAATGGCTCCGCCCTCGGTTGGCGTGCCCCATGCGTCCCCGCCGAAGGGGTTGTAGACGAAGAAGATGATGGCCACGACAACGAAGGCTATGGGCAGGGCCGGCGGCAGGGAGACCAGGCGCTCCCGCCAGGTGAAACCGCCCACTGGCGGACCGAAGGTCTTGAGAGTCAGGGCCAGCGCGACGATCAGGATGCCGTAGACCAGCGCCGAGAACACGCCTGGAAGGAATCCCGCCAGCAGCAGCCGGCCTACGTCCTGCTCGACGATGATGGCGTAGATGACGAGGATGGCGGAGGGAGGGATGAGCGAGGCAAGCGTGCCGCCCGCCGCCACCACCCCCGCCGCGAAGCGCTTGTCGTAGCCGATGCGCAGCATTTCGGGGATGGCGATTCGGGCGAACACCGCGGCGGTGGCCACCGAGGCGCCGGAGACGGCGGCGAATCCGGCCGTGGCGAAGACGGTTGAGACGGCAAGGCCGCCCGGCACCCAGGCGATCCAGCGCTTGGCGGCCTCGAACAGCGCCCGCGTCAGTCCCGCGTAGTAGGCCAGATAGCCGATGAGGATGAAGGTGGGGATCAGGCTCAGGGCCTGGCTGGTTACCTTGGAGTGGGGCACCTGGCCGGCGGTGCGCACCGCCACCGAGAACGCCCAGCCCAGCTCGCCGGTATCGTAGCCCTTGCGCGCCCAGAAGATCCAGACGAGCCCCACCAGGCCGGCGAGGGCGGCGGCAAACGCCGCGCGCATGCCCAGCACCACCAGCAGCGCCATGCCACCGGTAAC
>CAZPIN010000237.1:0-2469 GCA_964586735.1 uncultured Rhodobacterales bacterium
TTGAAGTCTCTTCCCAAGTCTGGGTTAGAGCAGACCAGCAGCAGATACCTTCCAGCAGGACAGCCAGCGACTTTGCCGCAACGAGCATGCTGACAGCATTTGGACGCATGGCCTCCACCAGGCTTGTCGAGATGGTTTGGACCCGCGCCGAGGCGCACAGGACTGGAACTGCGCCCTCTCACGCCAGCCTAGGAGGCCGCTCCATCGACACCAGCGCCTATGCTCCCAGCTCGTCTGCCAGTCAGGCAGCGGGAGAAACCGCGAGACTGTTTGGAATCGAGGTCGCCGATCCGGCACTGGCTTCCACCGATGGCTTGGGCAGCGCCCCAGCAGCCGAAGGCAGCCTTGAGGACTTCGCAAGCTGGGCCGGACTCCCGGGCGACAGCGGCATTCCCGGCGGAACAAGCTTCGCCCTCTCCCATGGAGACGGGGGACGAGGGTCCACCGTCTATTGGGGCGAGGTCAACTTCAGCAGTGCAGGCAGCGACCTTGAGGACGACGAGTTCTCTGCTCTGTCAACCGAAGAGGATATCACCAACTTCAGCCTTGGTCTCGACTACAAGCTCAACGACAGCGTTCTGCTGGGCCTTGCAGTAAGCCGCAGTTCGGGCGAGGCCGAATACAGTTTTGCCGACTCGAGTGATGGCAGCGGGAATCTGTCGTCTTCCATAACCACGGCAAGCCCATGGCTTCGCTGGAAGGCGCCGTCAGGGATGGAGATTTGGGGCGCCGTCGGAATCGGATCAGGGGCGGCCGAAGGCAGGCTTGACGGCAGTTCAGCGGAGATGGACATCAGCATGCGGACGATTGCCGCAGGTATGTGGAACCACATCACGGCCTTCAATGGCGCCAGCATCGCTGCAAGGGCCGATCTGTTCACCGCTGCGGTGTCTTCCGAAGGAGCGAGCGCGGTTGTCGATGACTCCGACGCCGGTTCAAGGCGTATCCGCCTGGCAGCGGAACTGTCCTCTGAGCGGGCGGCCCTGGCTGGAAAGCCGACGCCCTACGCGATCGAGGTGGGTGCTCGGCATGACAGCAGCGATGCGGAAAGCGGCGTTGGAGTGGATATCGCTGGCAGCTTCAACTACGGCAGTTCGCAGAGCAACCTTAGCATGGCGGGCAGAGGCAGCATGGTGCTTTACCACGGCCAGGAGGGATTCAGCGAAACCGGAATTGGCCTTAGCGTGGCCTATGACTCGGGGGCTGATGCCCGCGGCCTCCTGTTTTCGCTGGAGCCGACATGGAACGCGCCACGCTCGAACGTCGACGACTTGATGTGGGACTCCGACTCCTTCTATGGGCCAGCCCCGTCGCCAGGCGCTGGCGCAGCGGTACGGTCTCGGCTCGGCTATGGCGTGAGTGCGCTAGGAAACTTCGCGCAGGCAACGCTGTACGGCGAGGTGCAGAGCGAAGAAGACGGGAATCGAATGCGCTTTGGCGGCAAAGTGCGGGAGTTTGGCCAGCGAGCTGGCAGCCTGCGCTTTGACCTCTATGGGGAACTCCGGGACAGCGACGACAGGGCGGAACGGGCGATGATGCTGGAAGGTGACCTAGATTTCTAGGCTCACGCGCCAGTACAAGATGAAAGGCAGATGGACTGCTTCTCTTCTCAGCCCTTCCTGTCCTGCTTCGCCTCCTCCTCGAAGTGGCGCCGCGCCGAACGGAACACAGTTGGAGCAGCGTGGTCTAAGCTGCAGATGTGCGCGCTCCCCATGGCGCTTCACAGCTCTTCCAGTAGCCGCAGCCCTAGAGGCGCATCCTTCAGCTTCGCTGCCTTCTCCAGCCGCCCCACCGATTCATGCATCGGTGTTCGTTCTCCCTTGTGAGCAACCTACAGCAAGCACTGATTGTACGCCAAGGCATAGTGATGAAGAGTGGAGGCGAAGCCCCCCGCCTGAGCGGAGTTGGCGGCTACGCGACGCCTCATCGAAACGGCTCTGGAAATGCTTGACTGTGCCATTTGTCTGCGGTGGCGGGATCGAGTCAGGCAGCGGTCGATGCCGAGCACGGCGCAGGACTGATCGAGGTCGCGGTTTCCATCTGCGCCGCTGGCCCGGTCGCCGAACACGTGCTTGCTTCGCCAACCTGCTTGACTGGATGGCTGCCGTGGCTACCATGATGGCGGGTAGGCGAGTGGACCTCTGGCAGCTGGCGCACCGCACGGAACGTAGCGGATGTTTGGTGGCGCGCTGGGGGTTGCATGCCACTGCGCATTCACCACGCTTGCCCCGCAAGGTCCGGTCGCGTCAGCGGCCGCTGATGTGTTTGGGAAACCTTCCGTCGCAGTGGTCGCTGGTGAGCGGGCCGGAGCGTGTAGGTGTCAAGGCAAGGAGAGCATCATGAACACCACGATTATGAGTACAGCGATTCGCGTGCTGCGCGGCAGCGCGAGCCTGCAAGCATGGGCGGGCGGAGAGTCATCTGCCGCGGCCAGCTGCCGTGAAGCCTGCCCCCCCCCCCCCCCCCCCC
>CAZPIN010000238.1:0-11300 GCA_964586735.1 uncultured Rhodobacterales bacterium
ACAGGTAGTGGTTGGAGGGAATGTAGTACGCAGCATCCTGTATTGCAAGCCCGTGTGAAATGGTGGCGGAAGCGCAGCCGCAGCGGCAGCGCTCTTTTTCGAATTTTTAAGCTCGATTCTCATTAACCGCAAGCCGCTCTATCGTCGAGACATTTGTATTTTCTGAATTGCTGAAGCAGACAACCTGGAACGATGGCAGGTGGCGCTTTAGGCACATGCTGAGCACCGACGGCAAGAAAGTCGACTTGGTCGTGGAAGGCCCAGGCGGCAAGGTTGTGGGCATCGAAGTCAACGCTGGCGCCAATGTCTCGTTCAGCGATTTTTCAGGTTTGCGCCACCTTAAGGAGATTGCAGGGGACAAATTCGTACAAGGAATTGTACTGTCCAACGGCAGCGTCACGAAGTCATTTGGCGACAAGTTGATAGCCCTGCCAATCTCGAGTCTGTGGAGTTAGGGCGAGACGCAAGAAGGACTGAATTAAACGCTCTGTAGCGCTGGCCTCCATGGCAGGCATGCTGTGAGGGTCTCTTGACGCAGCGAAGCGGGACATACTGCAAGGCGGCATAAACAGAGCCGCGCCTCCACACGAGGATGCAACCAGCAGCACCGCATGGGGACGCGGTGATACGCCCATATCCACATGCCATTGACGTGGCCAATACGAAAGGCTAATTCTTGAAACTCCGCCAACCTATGTCTGCAAGGCCCAAACCTATGGAAGAGTTTGCGATCGCGCCCGACCCCGAGGACCCGCGGCTGTCGCGGCGGCTGGAGGGCGTGGACCACGATGGCCGTGCTGTCGAGCTGAATGTGGTGGAGGAGCGCGGTCTCGCCATCTATCTCAACGACCGCGAAATCGTCACGGTCATGACCATCGGCGACTACCCGGAGTATCTGGGCATCGGCTACCTGCTCAATCAGGGGCTGGTGCGCGCCGAGGACGGCATCGAGGGCGCCGACTACGACGAGGAAGCCGAGGTGGTGGTGGTGCGCACGGCGCGGGCAACCCGCCATGAGCGACGCCTTGAGCGGGCTACCCGCACGTCGGGCTGCGCCGTGGGGACGGTGTTTGGCGACATGATGGAGCTGGTGGATGGCATCACCCTGCCGCCGGCCGAGCTGCGTACCAGCTGGCTCTACGCTTTGGCCCGCAAGATCAATACCCGGCCGTCGCTGTATTTGGGAGCCGGCGCCATACACGGCTGCGTGCTGTGCGAGCGCGACCGGCCGCTGGCCTACATGGAGGACGTGGGCCGCCACAACGCAGTCGACAAGATCGCCGGCCTGATGGAGCGCGAGGGCATCGATGGCAGCGACAAGATCTTCTACACCACAGGCCGGCTGACGTCGGAGATGATCCTCAAGTGCGCGATGATGGGCATTCCGGCGCTGGCATCGAGGTCGGGCTTTACCGCCTGGGGAGTGGCTCTGGCGAAGCAGGTTGGCCTAACGCTGATCGGGCGGCTGCGCGGGCGGCGGTTCGTGTGTCTGGCGGGCGCGGAGCGTCTGGTGTGGGACGCCGACCCGGCCGGTGTCGCTGGCGAACCGGAGGAGGCCGCGCGCAAGGGCAGCCGGGCCGTCGAGGCATGAGCGTGGAAGGCGGCGTGCTGGGCGTGGTGCTGGCTGGCGGGCTGGCTCGAAGAATGGGCGGCGGCGACAAGTGCCTGATCGAGCTGGGAGGCGTCACCATTCTTGAGCGGGTGCTGGAACGGCTGCGCCCGCAGTGTGCGATGACGGTAATCAACGCCAATGGCGACCCGGCGCGCTTCGCGGCGTACGGCGCGGATGTGGTAGCCGATTCGGTGGACGGTAATCCCGGACCGCTTGCGGGGGTACTGGCGGGGCTGGAGCGGGCCAAGCGGGAGGGTCTGGCTTGGGCGGCGACGGCGGCAGGCGATTCGCCGTTTCTGCCGCGGGACCTGGTGGGCCGCCTTGCCGAGACGGTACGACACGAAGATACCGCCATGGCAGTCGCCGCCTCGCAGTCGGACGGGCAGGTAAGGCGGCATCCGGTGTTTGGGCTGTGGCCGGTATCCTGCGCCGACGAACTGCGGAGGCGGCTGGTGGAGGAGGGGACGCGCAAGATCGTCGAGTTCACCGACAGCATCGGCTGCGCCGATGCGCTCTATGGTGAGGAGAAGGTGGACCCGTTCGTCAACGTCAACAGCCCTGAGGACGTAGCAGCCTGCGGTGCGCTGCTGGAGGAGGCAGACCGGTGAAAGTGTTTGGCGTGGTTGGCTGGAAGAACGGCGGCAAGACCACGCTGGTCGAGCGGCTGGTGGAGCGGTTTGCCGCCGGCGGCGTGTCGGTATCGACGGTCAAGCACGCCCACCATGCCTTCGACATTGACCATCCCGGCCGCGACTCGTGGCGGCACCGCCAGGCTGGCGCCCGGCAGGTGGCTGTAGCCTCGGCCGCGCGCTGGGCCCTGATGACCGAGCTAAGGGGAGATCCCGAGCCCAGTCTCGACGGACTGCTGGAGAAGCTTGACCCGGTGGATCTGGCGCTGGTGGAGGGTTTCAAGGGGGAAAGCCATCCGCGTATTGAAGCCTGGCGACGGGAGGTGGGACGGCCTCCGCTGGCCTGCGAGGATCCTCAGATACTGGCGGTGGCCTGCGACGGCCCGCCGGAGGGAGTGAAGGCGCCTCTGCTGGAGCTGGACGACGTGCCTGCGGTGGCTGCGTTTATCGCGGACCGCTGCGGCCTGAATCTGCGGGACGATGGCTGAGCGGCGGCCATTGCCGGAGGACTGTTTCGCGCTGCCGCCGGGCACGCGATGGACTCCGGTGGTGGAGGCACTGGCGACTCTGCGCCAGCGGATGCGGCCGGTTACCGGGAGCGAGAGCGTGCCAGTTGCGCGGGCAGTCGGGCGCATACCAACTGGACCGGTATGCGCGTCCTGGGACGTACCGCGGAGCGCCAACGCGGCTGTGGATGGATACGCCTTTGCTAACGATTCGCTTAACGGGGGCGGGACGCTGCGAATCGCCGCCGGACGGTCGGCTGCGGGCCATCCCTGGCCTGGAAGTCTCGAACGAGGGCAGGCGGTGCGCATACTGACCGGCGGGCCCATGCCGATGGGGGCCGACACGGTGGAAATGCAGGAGCGGGTAAAGGTGGACGGCGGTTATCTGCGGGTACCGCAGCCTCCAAAGGTGGGAGCCAACACCCGCGCTGCCGGCGAGGATATGGGAGCGGGCGAGGTCACGGTGGTGGAGGGCCTGCCGCTTCGTCCGCAGGACATAGCGCAGGCGGTATCCGGCGGCGCCGCCGAGGTGCGGGTATATCGGAAGCTGCGCGTAGGGGTGCTGTCCACGGGCGACGAGCTGCGCCGTCCGGGGGTGGCTTTGCCGCCCGAGGGGGTGGCTGATGCCAACCGGCCGATGCTGCTGGGCATGATGAACAAGCCGTTTGTGGAGACTGTGGATATGGGCATCGCCCGCGACCGCGAGTCGGCGCTGCGGCGCAGGCTGGAGCGGGCCCGGGAACGCTGCGACGCGCTGGTGGTATCGGGCGGCGCGTCGGGAGGAGACGAGGACCATCTGGCGCGGATCATGGAGGCCGAGGGCCGCCTCGACGTGTGGCGGATAGCGGTGAAGCCGGGCCGTCCGCTGGTGATGGCGCATTGGAACGACATGCCGGTAATCGGGTTGCCGGGCAATCCGGTGGCGGCGTTTGTGTGCGGGCTGCTGTTTGCCCGGCCCGCGCTGCTGCGCATGGCGGGGGCCCAGTGGCCGGAGCCGCGCCGCTATCTGGCGCCGCTGGCAAGGGAACTGAAGAAGAAGCCGGGCCGCACCGAGTATCTGCGGGCGCGAATTGACGGTGAGGGCCGGGTAGAGAGGTATCGCTCCACCGGATCGGGACTGATTTGCGGACTGCGGTGGTCGGACGGCCTGATCGAGCTGGACGAGGAGACGGTAGAGGTCAAGGCGGGAGAGCCGGTGCGCTACCTGCCTTACGCGGAGCTGGGACTGCAGGTGTAGCGCGCGACTGCTGCCACGAACGGCGGCTGGGCCAACATTTGCCCGGCGGACGGCTGTCTGATTGCGCCATCGCGGTGAAGCGCTGTATGATGGGGGCAGTGATAGGGGAGTTGACCTGAGCGCCAGGCAGCAGTAGATTCTCAGTCCCGCCCCTCATCAGGTTAGGAGTCATCCAATGAGCAAGATTGCAGCGCAGGGTCGCAGCAGCGAACACCTGAACCAGCCCCCCCCCCCCCCAGGGGGGGGGGAGAGAGGGCATGTGGGAAGCCCACGGCAAATTCGGGAAGCCTGAAGGGTAGCAACACAGTCCGCCGTAATTACGGTGGCATGGCGCGCTGGATGGCGGCCTGCGCATGGGCTGCTGGCTTCTTGGCGGTACTGACGGGTATTGGGCTGCATGACGCGAATGCGCAGGAAGAGCCTACCCCGATTACGCTGGTAACCAACAGGGCAAACAACGATCACCGTGATTCCAATCCAATCTCCGTTTGGAGTCAGGCTCGCCACTTGACCCAGTCATTTCTTACGGGCACTGCGTCTGGCGGCTATAGCGTCGACAGCATTACGCTTGATTTTGCCCAGACTTACTGCCGGGCGAGACAAGGTGGATTTGACTTCATTGTAGAGATAGCGGAAGCCGTGGGAAACAGTGGGAGGGGGCCAAGGACCGTCGCAGGCAGTGCAGATGAAAATGTACTGCACCGATGGACAATTGCGACAACGCCAGGTATGCAAACATCGATTCCTACAACGTATAACGTCAGCGACCCTACATACTCCACGCCCAAAGGGGCCAACTCTACTACCCTGTCCCGCAGATCCACGTATTTCATCTCAGCACGAGCTGCAAATGTCCAAGGCAGCGGGACCATATCCTGCGCTCGTTGGCGCTTTAACAACTCTATAGAAGCGCACGCTGACAGCGCAGAAGGCTGGAGTCTGCCAGGTTCTTTGCATTACCATAATACACGCATTTGGGAAGCTGCCACCGACAGAGACAGCAACCATAGATTTAGATTTTCAATGAGCGGCTTTGAGGAGGAAGCGCCGCCTCCTGTTATTACGGTTGCTGCTGATGCCTCTTCCGTAGAGGAGGGCAGCCCCGCTGAGTTCACTTTGACCAGGGTGGGGGACATCACGGTCGAAATAGACATACCGTATACGGTTACCCAAACTGGGGGCAACATGCTGCCATCTGGCATATCCTCGCCTATAACGGGTATGGCCACATTGGCTGCAGAAGCAGAAACCGTCAAGGTGTCGGTGGCAACAGATAACGACTCTTCAGACGATGACATCGCTACCCTGATGATCGAGCTGGATCCCCCAGGAATGGACGCGGGGTTCTCGCTCGGTTCGAGCACATCCGCCAGCATCACCGTCACGGACAACGACGGCGAGCCGACGGTGTCAATCGCCGCAGCTACCGGAACCGTCACCGAGGGCGGAAACCTGGAATTTACGGTCACTGTTTCCCCCGTGAGCGGCAAGGATATCACAGTACCCTATAGGGTGGAGGGTAGCGGTACTGCAAACCAAGCCTCGTCGGCTGATTTCAGCGATAGCGAATCCGGCACGCTAGCCATCCCCGCGAGTGCTCCCACTGGTACGATCACCATCGCGACGGTAGACGACGATCTGGAGGAGGAAGACGAGACACTTACGGTTATTCTTCTGGATACTTCGGATCTGAGCAACGCGGACCTTTCTGACACGCCATCCGAGCTGTCCGCCGATGGCACCATCACGGACAACGACAAGCCCGAGGTCTCCGTCGCCTGGGAAGACTCCGCTCCGGTTGCCGAGGGCGGGAGTCTGGAGTTTGCCTTTACCTTGACCCCGGCCAGCGCCAGGGAGGTCAGAGTTCCCTTTACGGTAGCGGGAGGCGGCGCCCATCAGGCGGGGTCGGACGATTACACGACCCCGGTTGCAAGCGAGGTGGTCTTTGCTCCGGGCGACATCACGAAAACGGTCACCATCAACACAATCAATGATGCCGAGGACGAGCCCGACGAGGGTATTACCGTTGCGCTCGGATCGTCCCTTTCCAACGCCGTCCCTGCCGCCAACACGGCCAGCCGGTCGGCGACTGGCACCATTGCCGACAACGATGCCCCGGAGTTTACCGTTGCAGATGCCTCCGGCTCGGAAGGAGGCGCCGTCGAATTCACGGTCACCAAGAGCATGGCGAGCTGGCAGAGCATCACCGTCGGGTGGGCGGCGACTTCGGAGACCGGCGACACGGCGACTGCGGGTACTGACTACATCAGCGCCACGAGCGGCACCCTGACCTTTGCGCCAGCGTCGACGGAGGAGACCTTCGAGGTCGCCACGATGCAGAACACTGCCTTGGACGGCAGCCGCACGTTTACAGTCACCCTTTCAAGCGTCATGCCCAGCGGGGCAGCAACCCTATCTTTGCCCCCGACGGCCACCGGTACAATCATTGACGACGAAGCGCCGACGTTCTCCGTCAGCGTGCCAGATGTTACTGAGGGCGAATCGAGCACGTCCACAATGACCTTCACGGTGACGATGTCGTCCACATGGGATCAGACTGTGACGGTCGGCTACGAGATTACGGGGGGGACGGCGACCGCCGGTGAGGATTTCCTCGCCCAGTCCAGCACGGGGACGCTGACGTATGCTGCGGCTGGAAACGGCAGCCCCGGCGACACGGAACAGACCGTCGAAGTTGAAGTCGTTGGCGACCGGAGTGTCGAGCCCGACGAGACTGTCACGCTAAGCCTGTCCAACGTGATGGGCGGCGCGCAGGTCTCGCAGACCGACTGGACAGGTACCATCCTCAGCGACGATTTCGAGCTGGAGGGAATCACCGCGACTCCGTCGTCCGTCGACGAGCCGGATACCGGTACCGCCTTCATTTCTTTCGAGGTGACGCTGGCGGGGGCCTGGACAAGGGAAGTGGCGGTCGCCTACAGATTGGGTGGCGGCACGGCTACTCTTGGTGCCGACTTCACCGACGCTACCACGCGGGATGACGGTACTCCGGCAGCCGGCCAGCTTGTGTTCCCGCGGGGCGTGTCCGAGCGGACGATACGCGTCGCCGTCAACCCGGATATTGCCGATGAAGGCGACGAGACGGTCGTACTCGAGATTCGCAAACTGCCCCCAACGGAATCCATGCCGGGCGTCGCAGGGGAACTCCTAAGCATCGCGGGCGCCCAGTCTGGACCCGCAAGGGCCGAAGCGACCATCGCCCAGCCGCAGCAGGCCCCGGGAGCTTCCGCGCCTGCCATTGTATCGGTTCAGCACGGGCAGACGAGGGTGGTAGAAGGTACAGCGACGTCCGTCTTTCAGGTAAGCGCGCCAAGCGGGGGGCGCGGCTTTGACGTCGCGTTCGAATGGAAGGTAACCCGCATCCGGGAAACAGGCAGTGGTGATTTTAGGACGTATACCGTGGATGTGCTTGCAAGCAGCACCAACCCCGTGAGGCTGGCGGCGGCAGAGGATTCAGTCTCAGTCGAGGCGACGCTCAGCCAGGCGGTTGAGCCTGGCGATCAGCTGGGCTTAGAGATTTCCAGCCTTAACTGTGGCTCAGGTTCCTGTGCCGTCAGCCAGGCAAGGGCTGCCCGAGTTCTGGCCGCCGCGCTGTCGACTGGTGCGATGTCACGCAGCACGGTCTTAGCAACGGTGTTCCAGCCGCGTCGCTTCGCCGAGCGGGTAACCACCCTCCAGAAGCACGCGCTCGCGGGCTTCGGCCGCACCATGGCCACGGGCATCGTCGGCGGAATCTGGCAGCGGGCCAACGCGCACCGGTCAGGCGACTTCGCCTCTACAGCCCGAGTTGGAGGTCGCGCCATTGACACGGCGGCCATGTCCAGTGGCGACGCCAGCAGGGTGGCGCGGGAGACCGCCCGTCTGTTTGGCGTGGAGACGGTCCAGGCATCGCGAGCCATGACCGTCGGTGCCGACGGTTTCTTAGAGGGAGCTTCCGGCGACCTGGCCGCCTGGCGCAGCCGCACGATCATCCGAGATGGTGAAGACCTTCTGGAGCGCAGCCGTTTCTCGCTTGTTGTTGGCGATGACGCTGGCGGCAGATCGCTTGGCGTCTGGGGCAGCGGATCCATGTCCAGCTTTGAAAGCGAACCCGAGGATGGAGCGTCGGTGGAAGGCTCGGCGCAGGTGATGCTTGCGGGCATCGACTGGCGCAGCGGAGAAGTTCTGGCTGGCGTGGCGCTGAGCCGGCTTTCGGGAGATTCGGACTACAAGGCCAGCAGCGGCGGACAGACCGACATGGGTGCTGTGGAGACGTCGCTGACGGGAGTGACTCCGTACATGCACTGGTTGGGGCCGACGGGGCTGGGCGTATGGGGCAGTTTTGGAATCGGGTCTGGCACGGCGGAGATGTCCAACAGCGGCGGCGCGGTGGAGGCGGACGTATCCATGACGATGCTGGCCTTGGGCGCGAAGGGCGCCTCCAAGCGGCGGGGCAGGTACGACTACGCCATACGGGGAGACCTCTTCAGGACGTCGATGACTGCGGAGCAGGCGGCCGGCTTCGACGAGCTTGCGGCGGAGGCATCACGGTTTCGCTTGGCGCTGGAGGGGGCTTCGAATCGGGAAACGGGGGGTGGCGGCACGATGTCAAATCGCTTCGAGCTGGGAGCGCGAATGGACAGCGGCGACGGCGAGGAGGGTGCTGGCGCGGACGTGGCGGGGGAGATTCGCTACGCCTCGGCAGATGGCGGGCTGGAGATGGCGGGGCGCGTTAGTTTGCTTCTGCTGCATTCGCAGGAAGGCTTCAGCGAGTGGGGCGCGGGGCTGGACGTAGCCTACGCGCCCGGCCAGAGCGGACGCGGCCTGCGGCTGTCTCTGGAGCCGCGCTGGAACATCCCGCAGATGGGCGCTGCCGAATCGCTTTGGAGCGGCGCGGCGCCAGGGGCCTATATGGATGCTGGAAGCGCCGAGGAGGCTGGCGCGTCGCTGCGGGCGCGGCTGGGCTACGGCGTGGGCGCGTTTGGCGACCTGGCGCTGGCGGCGCCGTACAGCGAGATGGAAACCGGCAGCGGCGAGCGTCGTGTGCAGGTTGGCGTGGAGCTGCGGGGCGTACCGGAATCGCTGGAGCGGTTTCAGGTGAATCTGTACGGAGAACGCGACGAGACCGGCGAGGCCGTGGAGCGCCGGACGATGCTGGAGGCCCGACTGGGCCTTTAGGTGGAATGGCGGTTACTGGTACTGCTTCTTGGGCGGGAGCGGGTTTGGCGCGGTAGACTATGCGTCAACTGGACCGTGCTCGTGGGAAGCGGGGCGCTCATGAGGAAAACTCAGAGTCAGACTCATTGGGCAGCCAGACCATCCGCCAGGTTTTGGAAATCCTCTCCGGCGGTGCGAGACCTGCTTGACTTGACATGGGAAGGTTGGTACCTTAGATTTCTGGTGAGCGCGGGTGCGTTCGCAAGGAAACACGGGGGATGTACAGATGGCTGAGACAGCGTCGGCGACGTATGACATGCAGGAGGCAGTGCGCGACCTCACTGGCTCGGGGATGCCGCTTGAGCAGGCGGAGGCCGTTGCACGCGTCAGCTTTCGCCACCTTGAGCAGAATGTGGCGAACAAGGAGGACGTGAGCGAGCTGCGTGGCGAGCTACGGGAACAGCGAAGTGAGATCCGGGATCTGGGCAAGGATACTCGGGATCTGGGCAAGGACATTCAGGAACAGCGTGGCGAACTGCAGGAACAGCGCAGCGAAATCCGGGATCTGAGCAAGGATACTCGTAATCTGGTCAAGGACGTTGATGAGCAGCGCGGCGATATCCGGAATCTGAGCAAAGACGTTCAGGAACAGCATGGCGAATTGCAGGAACAGCGCGGCGAAATTCGGGTACTGGGGGAGAAAATCACCCAAATAGACAAAAGAATGGACCAAATGGACAAGAAACTCGACGATGTGGATGAGAATGCCGAAAAGCGCGTCGAGCAACTGAAGGAGCAGTTTCGCGCAGAGCTGGCAAAGGCAGTTGAAATGATTGACGCAAAACACGAGCGGAGGATGAATCGCCTGTATGTTTTCGGCATTGCCGCCGTCGGCCTGATTATTGCTTCACAGCAGCTGCTTTAGCGTCTGTCGCAGCTAATGGCCGCTAAGAGTTGGCCTGCATCGGTGCACTCATGTAGCGGTTTCTTCTGGCCGCGACTTCCTCCATCTCATCGCTCGCAGGCAAATCTGTCCCTTTCGGAGGACTATGCGTACTGCCGGTCTACCAGTGGGGGCGGGAGCATGTCTGATACCGAATGTGCCGCTGCATCTGGGGGCTTGACAAGTCGCGGTGGTTTCTGCTCGACACTGCAGGTCGGACAGGCGGCATCCGATGCTGGGTATGCGGCCGGTATGATGTGCCGACGAGCTGCGACGAAGGCTGGTGGAGCGGCTTGCCGTTGGCGGAGTGGTGGTGTCGACGGTCAAGCACGACCATCACGCCTTCGACCATCCTGGCCGCGACTCATGGCGGCAAGGACCGCCTCGAGGTGTGGCGGATAGCGGTGAAGCCGGGCCGTCTGCTGGTGATGGCGCATTGGCATGACATGCCGGTGATCAGGTTGCCGGGCAATCCGGTGGCGGCGTTTGTGTGCGGGTTGCTGTTTGCCCGGCTCGCGTTGCTGCGGATGGCGGGGGCCGAGTGGCCGGAGCCACTTCGCTATCTGGTGCCGCCGGCCAGGGAGCTGAAGAAGAAGCCGGGGCGCACCGAGTATCTGCGGGCGCGGATTAACGGGGAGGGCCGGGTGGAGAGGTATCGCCCCACCGGGTTGGGACTGATCAGCGGGCTGCGGTGGTTGGACGGCCTAATCGAGCTGGACGAGGAGACGGTCGAGGTCAAGGCGGGAGAGCCGGTGCGCTACCTGCCCTACGCGGAGCTGGGACTGCAAGTGTAGCGCGGGCCTGCCGCCGCGGCTGGCAATCCGGGCAGCTGCACCGCTTGGCCTCCCTGCTTGGCTTGTTTGGCTGTTGTCGAGAAGCCTCGCTATGGGCCAGCGTGGCATGCGGCTTGCCAAACGGGATGATATCTGGCAGAGTACGTTGCGAGTCAGGCGGCGGCGGCTGCAGGGCATGGAAGTCCTCCATGTCTGGTGCACGGAGAAAGTCGTACCGCAGCTTGGCCCAGCAGCAGCCTGACGGAGGACGGTTGCCTGCCCGCGCTGTTTTGGCGGCGGGGCGCATGGCGGCACGAAGGCAGAAATTTGGGGCGCTGACCTGATCGCCGGGCAGCGGCGGAATCCCCTGCAAGCGCAAACTGGAGGCAACCAATGAGCAACACGATGGTATACGGTCGCAGCAGCGACTGCCTGAACCAGCC
>CAZPIN010000239.1:0-2459 GCA_964586735.1 uncultured Rhodobacterales bacterium
GGTAGAGGGGGAGTCTTCAGCCGACGCGGCGGTACAGGCAAACAGGCGGTGGGCGCGCTACGGCGGACGCCCTGCCGCGGCGAACGTCCAACGAGGCGGGTACATTGCGGCGGCGGGCTGATGCGGCGGCGGCGAGTGACGCCAGGAGGCGGAGACAGCGGGCAGCATCCGCTGGGTTGGGCTGTCATGGTGCTGCTGCCCGGCTCCTGTGCGGGAAGCGCCGGAGCGCGCAGCAGTCGCCAGATGGGGCTGCCGCAGCGCGGCTGCCTGGTCATGTGCCGGAGGTGCCTGCGCGATGTGCAGGCGTGGAGTCCGCAGGGGGCGCGGGGTGGAACTAGCCCTCGAACACAGCGTCAATGCTTGTCGCCAAGACCAGACGCTTCCCCCAAGCCATGATCTGTTCTACCGAAGCGGACCGAATCTGTCGCTGGCGCTCTCTGGGCACCCGCTTAAACTTCGTCCGCAGCTGACCCAGAAGCATATCGACAGCGCCGAGCTGCTTGCCATCCTTGCGGAACTGGTCGCCTAGAGTATCCATTCGCTTCTTTGCCTCCACCTTGCCTATCTGTTCTTCCAGCAGAGCCTTGACACGAGCCCATGGCAATCTGCACCAAGCCAAAACGTAGCGGATGAAGAAGTCCCTGTCAAGCGAGCGGGCAAGCCCGCGAATCGCGTAAACCGCTTCCTCATCGGTCAGCCGCTGCTTGTGGGAGCGCGCCAGCACCAGCAGCGCGGCGCCCTTGGTCGGGTCCTTGGGCAGAACCTTCAGCGTGATCTGCGACGCATCGAACCGAATGACGCGGCCGCCGAGTTCTTCCGCCAGATGCGCCAGTTCCGGCGGCGCGTCCACCATGTCGCGCACATTGTCTGGCCGGTCCGTAACGCCAGGACCGTGCATGAACACGATGACGAAGACCAGCGGCACCTTGCCGGACTCGGGATCCTTCCGCAGCTGCCGCAGCTGGAAGACCAGGCGGTTGATGTTACCCTGCAGGACGTCGCCTCGGTCGTCGTAGGACTTGTGCTCGTACAGGTAGTAGCTTTCGTAGACTTTCCCGACCTCGATCTCGCTGTTCAGCAGCAGCTCGACGATCGCGTCCGCGCGAAACTCCCTTCCCAGAGAGTCGTGGAGGTTAACGTCGACCAGACTCGTCGGCGTGTTGGGTACCCTGCGGGCGTAGACCTCCTCGGGTGCGGTAAGGCGAACCACTGTTTCCCGCGATTCGGGCTCGTCCATCGCCATGCGGTACATCGTGTTGTGGAACCGAATCCGTTTCTTCTCGTCGGCGCTCATGGTCCTGCTCCTCTGGTGCATGGTGAAGGGGGCCGCCTACTGTCCGCCTCTGTACTGCGCTGTCAAACGGCGAGAACGCTGGTCTGGAGTTTTTCCCTGCTACGCGCCGAGTTACGGGTGATTCGCGAATCACCCGGCGGTGGCCGGGGCATGCCACTGGCGGGCGATTGCCTTCTGCGGGAGCCCGGTCCCTTGCCCGCCGCGCTCGACATCGGGTAGAGGGGGAGTCTTCAGCCGACGCGGCGGTACAGGCAAACATGCGGTGGGCGCGCTACGGCGGACGCCCTGCCGCGGCGAACGTCCAACGAGGCGGGTACATTGCGGCGGCTGGCTGATGCGGCGGCGGCGAGTGACGTCAGGAGGCGGAGGCAGCGGGCAGCATCCGCTGGGTTGGGCCGTCTTGGTGCTGCTGCCCGGCCCTGTGCTCGAGACGCAAGAGCGGGTAGCGTTCGCCAGATGGAGCTGCCAAGGTCCTGCTGTCTGGTCATGCGCCGGAGGCGCCTGCGCGATGTGCAGGCGTGGAGTCCGCAGGGGACGCGGGGTGGAACTAGCCCTCGAACACAGCGTCGATGTTTGGCGCTTTGACCAGACGCCGACACCACGCCTTCAGCTGCTCTACCGAAGCGTCCCGAATCTGCTGCTCGCGCTCTTCAGGCACCAGCTGAAACTTCTCCTGAAGCAGATCCAGAAGCACGCCGACTATGCCACGCTTCTCGATCCCAGCGGCAAAACTTCCCATTCGCCTCTTTGCCTCCTCCGCGCCTAGTTGCTCTTTCAGCAGGGCCGAGATTCGGTCCGCTGCCAAGTCGATCCAAGTCACAATGTAGCTCTCGAAGTAGTCCTTGTCAAGCGAGCGGATAAGTCCGCGAATCACGTAGACGGCCTCCTCATCGGTTAGCCGCTGCTTGTGGGAACGCGCCAGCACCAGCAGCGCGGCGCCCTTGGTCGGGTCCTTGGGCAGAACCTTCAGCGTGATCTGCGACGCGTCGAACCGAATGATGAATCCGCCGGGGTCAACCAGATACGCCAGTTCCGGCGGCGCGTCCACCATGTCGCGCACGTTGTCTGGTCGGTCCGTAACGCCAGGACCGTGCATGAACACGATGACGAAGACCAGCGGCACCTTGCCGGACTCGGGATCCTTCCGCAGCTGCCGCAGCTGGAA
>CAZPIN010000240.1:0-8542 GCA_964586735.1 uncultured Rhodobacterales bacterium
ACAGGTAGTGGTTGGAGGGAATGTAGTACGCAGCATCCTGTATTGCAAGCCCGTGTGAAATGGTGGCGGAAGCGCAGCCGCAGCGGCAGCGCTCTTTTTCGAATTTTTAAGCTCGATTCTCATTAACCGCAAGCCGCTCTAGAGGCACTTCGCCGCCTTCGAAAGCCGCCCTTGTCCACGAATTTATCGTATCGGGGTCTTCGATGGGTTTCACGTTCGGCCAATGTTTCTCTATGACCGCAAATGCCTTGCTTCGGCCAACCTTCTCGCAAAACACCATCTCGCACAGGCCTTGCTCTGTGCCCAGCGACAGCACTTCGCCAAAGGGTGAAACAAACCACCCATAGCGAAGCACCGGACTCCCAAACTGAGCCTTGTATTGTTTCAACGTCATTGCCATCCAAGTTACGACCGCGTCTTGCTGCCGTCTTGGCAATGACAGTTTGCAGTTGTTCATGTTTAGATCCGCAAACTCGTTCATGAGTAGATGGTTACGACAATCCTGTACGAGATGCCTCAGATAGCATTTCGGCTGGCGGCCGACCCACCGGTCGATCACCTGCTTCCAACGCTCAGGCGTGATGTCAAGTGCTTGGGCGAGTTCGTTCACCGAAAACTCCGGCGGCTGTTCGCGTTCCAGATATTGGATCGCCTTCAGGACAAGTTTGTAGTCTTCGGTATCACTGCTACCGGAGGTGGCTGGTGTGGACATGGTTCGTTCCTTGCTTGCTTCGCCTCGTTCAGCAGGGTCCGTCCGGTGCCACTAGGCAGCGGCGTCGGCGCGAATCGCTTCCCACGCCAGCATCGCCCGCTTGGTGTCCAGGCCCCAGTGGTAGCCGCCTAGGCCGCCGCCGCTGCGCAGCGCCCGGTGGCAGGGTATCAGCCAGGATACTGGATTGCGTCCTACCGCCGTGCCCACGGCGCGCACCGCCTTGGGGCGCCCCACCCTGCGGGCGATCTCGCCATAGGTGGTCACCCGCCCCGATGGTATGGCCAGCAGCGCCTCCCACACCTTGATCTGAAACGCAGTCCCCATCATCGCCAGCCGCGCCTCGCCGCCGTCAAACGCCGCATTCGTCCACGACTCGACAGCGCCGGCATCCTCGACGTACTTCGCCTTCGGCCATCGTCCGGCCATGTCGGCCAGCGTGGCTTTGCGGCCCGCCTCCTCGCAAAACGCCAGTCCGCAGAGTCCGCGCTCGGTGCCCATCGACAGCGCCTCGCCGAACGGGGACTCAAACCACCCATAGCGAATCGCCAGCCCTTCACCGCGGGCGGCGTACTGCCCCGGCGTCATCGCCTCCCACGTTACGAACAGATCATGCAGCCGGCCGGGCGACGACAGGCCGCAGTCGTAGGTCGTGTCCAGCACCGTGTACCGCTCTCTCAGCAGATGGCGGGCCTGGCCCAGAGTCAGGTGCTGCAGGTAGCGCTTGGGGCTGACGCCCACCCAGCGCGTGAACACCCGCTGCAGGTGTCCGGGGCTGATGGAGAGTTCCTGGGCGACGTCGTCCAGGGACGGCTGGCGCGGGCGTTCGCGCTCCAGATACCGAATCGCCTGCAGGATGCGGCTGTGGTCGGCGGCTTCGCTGGCGCCGGAGACTGCTGTATGGGGCATGGATCCACTCCTTGCTTGGGGTTGCCTGATCCAAGGATGCGGCGGCGGTTGTACCGCGCCACCCGAATCATGCGCCCGCGAATCACCCGTCAGGCGACAGCCCCACCACCCTTTCGGTCTCCGCCAGTATCGGGTCGGCGATGGCCGCCGCCCTTTCTGCGCCGTCAGTCAGCACCTGCTCTACGTATCCGGGGTCAGCCTCCAGTTCGCGGATGCGGGCGCGAATCGGCGCCAGTGCCTCGACCGTCGCCTCCGTCAGCGCTTCCTTGAGCGCGGAGAAGTTCTTCCCCGCAAGCGACTGCACCGTCCTCACCAGCGGTTCGCCGCGCAGGGCTGAGAGGATGCCCGTCAGGTTTTGGGCTTCCGGACGGTCCTCCAGTCCCTCGGGGCTGTCGGGCAGAAGATCCGAATCGGTCTTCGCCTTGCGGAACTTCTGGGCGATGGCGTCGTCGTCGTCAGTGAGGTTGATGCGCGACTGGTCCGAGGTGTCGGACTTGGACATCTTGCTGGCGCCATCGCGCAGGCTCATGACCCGCGCTTCGACATCCCGAATCAGCGGCCTAGGCTCGGGGAAGTGTCCCGGTACGCCGAAGTCATGGTTGAACTTCTGGGCGATGTCCCGCGCCAGCTCCAGATGCTGCTTCTGGTCGGCCCCCACCGGGACGCGGGTGGCGCGGTACAGCAGGATGTCGGCCGCCATTAGAACGGGATAGGCGTACAGCCCCACCGAGGCGCCCTCCTTGTCCTTGCCCGCCTTGTCCTTGAACTGCGTCATGCGGTTGAGCCAGCCGACGCGGGCCGTGCAGTTGAGGATCCAGGCGAGCTGGGCGTGGGCGCGGACCCGGCTCTGTGGAAACAGGATGCTGCGCTTGGGGTCGAGGCCGCAGGCGATGAAGGTGCTGGCCACCTCGCGGACCGCCGCCCGCAGCTCGGCTGGGTCGTGCGGCTGGGTGATGGCGTGCATATCCACCACGCAGAAGATGCAGTCGTGCTGCTCCTGCAGCCGCACGAACTCCCGCAGCGCGCCAAGGTAGTTGCCCAGATGGAGCGCGCCCGTGGGCTGCACGCCGGAAAACACGCGTTCGTTCATGCTTCGGTTCCTTTGGTTGCCATAGCGCAGACACCCGCGCCACGATGAAGCGCATCGTCAGGGCGGAGCTTTCGGCGGAATGCGAGGCTAATGTGAGTCTCCCTGCTTCCGACAGCATCCCCTCCTGCCAAGATGTCGAGCAGGCTGGGACTCGCCCTATGTCAATCTACCACGCCGAGGAAAGCACGGCACGTAGATCAAGTGCCTGGCACTGGCATGGTACCAGCACTGGAGACGGTGGTACGAGTAGCCCCGCGCTGCGGGGTCGAATCAATCGAACGCCGTAGGAACAGCACTGTCCTCAGATGCGGAGAATTGGGTCGGGTCTAGCCATCGACTTGAACTCCCTCGTTTCAGAGGAGGATGATGGGGTCGGGCGCAGTCATCAACAGGACTCCCTTGTTGTGTACCCAGAGCTTAGCCCTCATCCATAAGGCTGTCAACAGCGTCAGCTCGGAGCGCCTGGGACAGGCATGGCAGTGTCTGGCAACACGGGTGGCTGGTCCTTCATGATTGGGTAGTCCGCCATGGGAGGGCGTCGCTGGACCGCGGACCGCCCCGGGCGGGGGCGACTGTAGAAGACCCGGCCAAAGCAGCGGAAGGCCCTCAGGCAGATGGACTTGGGCGGCTTAGATCCGGAGCTCGACCGGGCAGCGTGCTGGGACATACCGGCCGCAGCCAGCGCCTCGACCGGGGTGCATGGCAGGGTGATGGCGTCCGCGCAGCAGCAGGGCACCATGCGCAGAACGCGTCTTGCAGCACCGTCTTCGAAGAACTGCTGGCTTACTGCCCGTCCATGTCTGATTGCAAGACCGCAGCGGGATGCTGCCGTATGGGAGGTTACCGGCTTCCAGGACCGTCGCTGGCATGCTCCAGCGGCCAGGATGCTGGACGGTCGCCCCAGCGGTTTGGCTTTGCATTGCCCTTCGGAATGCCGAACACCAGCCAGATCAGCGTGGAAATCATCTGATTGGCCGGGTTCAGTTTCCATGCCTCGTCTGAAGCGTCAATCAAGCCCTGTGCGTAATGGTCAACGACCATGTTGAGGGAAATCAGGACTGCCGCCGCCACCAGCACCAGCGCACCAGGCAGTCCGAAGTCATGGAATCTGCGCACCGTCAGCGCAATGGACGCAACGAGCGCATGGACCGATGCCAGAAAGATAATCAGCGAAAGGGCCAGCATGCCGCTGTCTATCGGGGATTCGTGTCCCGTGATGATGTCGAGCAGTCTTGGTACTGATTGCTGTCCCCAGATGCGGACGGAAACTAGGCTGGCCAGGGCGGGTACGGCGTAGGCATAGATATTGCAGATCACCGTGCCCCACAGGTATTCGGATCTCCCGCCCCTGCGGGAGAAATCCAGTACGTCGACGCCGAGTACGGTTATGCCGATGGAAAGGTGCTTGCGCATATTTGAGTCCTAGACTGGCTGAAGTTCCTTGGTAAGCATTGTGCAGTTGGATAATTCGAGTCTGCATTCAGCGGCGTACAGAGTCTAGTATTCTGCTTCGCAGCGAGTCAAGCCCAACCATCCTCGTGCCTTGCAGGGGACGTCAATGCGGGGATATTGTCGGCAATGCGGGGGAGCGGTGTCATGGGTGGTCGAATGCGCTGGAACAGTTGGTCGAATACACTGGAATAAGCACTGGCATCGGCTGTGAAATAACCGAGTTATGGGCACTAGGCAGGGCTAGCTACCTTCAACCCCTGTCAATCCCTGTTCAATTTTATTCTTCGGCCAATTGCTACACTGCAGGATTCTTCAAAAATTCTTGAAATCAACTTTCTTGTCTCTTCATCCGCAATCTCATGCATGTTTGATGAAATCGAAGTACAAATCTCAGTATGGACAATCCTTGGCTTTCTGTAGTTGTCTCTAACATATGCACTTGCAAATGTAGCAAAAATAACGGCGGCCACAAACGCAAACAGATAGACGGGCAGTCCGCCCAACGGTTTTCCAAAAGCACGCAAATAAATAATTGCTGCAACGCCCAAGAAATTCATTACAGGTACAATAGCGAGAACAAGAAACGAGGCCTCTGTCCCTCCGCCAATGTATCCAATGAATCCCCCTACCAATGCAATCAATGATGCCATCCAAAAATTTATTGTTAGATTCACTCTGTCGCCTGCATCCACAATTTCAGCGCCTCCAATTTTGCGTTGAATCCTGTTGAGCAATACACTCATTCCCTGTGCTGCAATTGCGACAGCTATAGCGAGCAGTGATAGGTTCAATAACGAGATTGCGCCGGTCACATAAATCTCCCTGTCGTAGAACAGAGTATAAATGAAGTTAAACATTCTCCAAGTCTCCCGCATTTCCGCACAGTTGGGTGGTAACCTTAGGTATCCCTACTGCACACGGACATATGACCGAACCCGTTGTTGGTCAATTGGCCGTACCCGATAGCCTTAGATGTACCTACAAGTTAGGAGGCTGTCGCAGGCAACAAGATCTAACGAAACCGTTCTGTGGGAGGCTGTACTCCACACCCCTCGTGTCGTTCACCACGATTGACAAAGGAACACCTTAGAGCTGGCTGCCCTACAGTGTAACACGATCTCGTAAAGACGAGTTAGGCTGGAGGAGGAGGGGCGCAGCTAAAGTTCCAGTATTCCCGGCTCTCGCTGGTCGAACATTCACCTCCAACAGCAGTGCTGGGCTGCAGGGTGAACGCTATCACAGCGAACAGAACCACTGTGGCGCAGACCAAGACTATGCTTCTCATGGTTGTACTCTCCTATTGTTGCACGCCTCGCTTGCACAGGTACATCCTGCTCAGCACAACTAAGGTAGGCCAAGTAAGTGGAACTGTCAACAGCATTGTGCACAAGAAGAAAAATTTTCCAGGTGTTGCAAAATTGCAACACCTCCATCGCCGCTGCTCTGAGCATTGTGCAATCCCCCAGTTCATGATGGTCAGCCGTCAGGGGCTTCGGCAGTCGGCTTCCGCGACAGCGCGCGGCGGATGTCGGCGAGACTGAATGCCCCCAGCATCATCCCGCATCCTCCGTACGCCGCCATGCCCCCCATCACCAGCGCCGCCAGTGCCGCGTAGCGCATCGGCGACATGGCAAACGTCGGCTCCAGCAGCTCCCGCATCCCCAGCAGTACCGCCCCCATTGCCAGGCTGGCGGCCACGATACGCGGCAGCCGCCGCATCGCCGTTTCGTCGAGGCGGGTATCGGCATAGGCGCGACTGGCGCGATATAGCAACCCTAGCAGCAGCCAGGCGGCGATGGAGGTGGCAACGGGAATCGCCAGATAGCCGAACGCATACCCGCCGCCGGCGGCGAGTACGGTGTTGAGCGAAAAGGCAACCACCGACATCCGCATGGGCGTGCGGGTGTCTTCTCGGGCGAAAAACACATTCGCATACACCTTGGACAGCATGTAGGCGGGCAGGCCGGTGGCAAACAGCGCCAATGCCAGTGCGGTTTCGCGGGCGTCTTCGGCGGTAAACGCGCCCCGCTCAAACAGCACCGACACGATAGGTCCCGGTACCAGCAGCAGCGCCACCATCGACGGCACCCCGAACGCCACCGCAATCTCCACGGAGCGGCACAGCGAGTCGCGGGCCCCCAATTCGTCGCCGGCGGCCAGGTGGCGCGCCAGCTCGGGCTGCAGCGCCACCCCCAGGGCTATGCCCACCACCCCCAGCGGCAGCTGGTAGATGCGGTCGGTGTACTGCAGCCAGGCCACCGCGCCCGGAAAAACGATGCCACCAGTGTGCCCACCACGAGGTTGATCTGGTGCACCCCGGATGCCAGCACGGCGGGCATAAGCTTCGCCAGAACCCCCCACACGGCGGAGTCGGCGCGGGGCCGCCGCAGGCGCACGCGCAGGCCGGCGCGACGGGCGACCCATACCACCAGCAATAGATGCAGTACGCCCGCCACCGGCACGGCCCACGACAGCGTGCTCCCGGCGTCTATACCCTCCCTGTGCGCGAGCGCTACGCCGCCGATGAGGCAGAGATTGAGGATCACGGGCGGGGAGGCGGCGGCGAATCGTCCCAGGGCGTTGAGCAGACCGCCGAAAAACGCCGTCAGCGAAATCAGCAGCAGGTAGGGAAAGGTGATTCGCGCATAGAGCGTGGCGAGGTCAAGGGTCTCGGGCCGGTCCGCGAAACCGCCTGCCACCTCGTAGATCAGCCACGGCATGGCGATATGCGCCAGTACGGAGATAGCCAGCAGCGTGGCGGCCAGCACGGCGAGTATCCGTTCGGCGAAGTCCGCCGCCTCCGTCTGCCCCTCGGTTTCCAGGCGGCGGGCGAACATCGGCGTGAAGACGACGGCGAAGGCCCCCTCGGCAAACAGCTGTCGCACCAGGTTGGGCAGCCGGCAGGGCGACGAAAACAGCCTCCGCCACCGGCCCGGTGCCCAGCGCGGCGACGATGGCCACGTCGCGCACCAGTCCCAGCGCCCGGCTGGCTAGTGTGATGCCGCCGACGGTTGCGCTGTTGCGGCCGACTCTCACAGCGCGCCGCCGGGCTGCGCCGCCTCCCGCACCCTCCTCTCGAGGTCCGGCAGCGTGCCCTCGCCTGTCACCTTGAAGCCGAAGGAGTCTTTGATGTAGAAGCTGTCAACGGCCCGCCCGCCGTAGGTGCTCACCACCGCTGAGACGATGCGGACGCCCGAGTCGTTGATGGCGCGGGCGAGGTCGGCCAGCAGCCACGGCCGGTCCTGGGTGTTTGCCGCGGGGTCAATTGGGACTTGCATGCGGAGACAAAGCCGTTGTTGCAATTTTGCAACATTTTCCAGTGTCTTGTGATTCGATCAGGTATAACCGTTGGATAGGCTTGACAAACCTATGTATGCGGTATACGTTCTTATCAACAACAGGGGGCAGGCACCGAAACGGTGCCTGAAGGAAAATGCGGATTCGCCTCAAGATCTACCACGACAAGTGCATACAGGGTGTACAGCACTTGGCTCAGCGCAAGCCTGGGATTTCCCATTACTTTGTGGGAAAACTCTTCTTTTTTGCCGACCGCAGTCATCTGATTGACTGGGGACGACCTATATCCGGGGACCAGTATGTGGCCATGGAGCATGGCCCAGTCCCGATAACGATATTCAACATGATAAAAGGCAGCGCAGGTATCTCAAATGAGGTAAAGATGAAGTTTCAAGCACGTCTGCGCAAGAAGAAGCAGGGAAATCAAGTCAAGCTGTGGTCAAATATGCAAGTGTCGGAGTTCCCCGACTTGTCAGGGAGTGACATCGAGTATCTTGACAACAGCATGGACAAATACGGTGAAATGGACTTCAGTCAGCTCAAAGAGCTATCTCACAGTGATCTGGCATATAAGAACGCTATTGAAAAGTCAGGGGAAAATAGCGACATTAATCCTATTGACTGGCTTGGCGAACTTGGTACGCCTGAGCAGATTGTGGACGCTCTATATGAAATGAGCGTTGTTGATCGTCACTTTGGGGTGAAATATGACTGAGGATAGTGGAGATGCTGGGCTGGTCCGTTGGGAAGTTGTTCTTGTGTATCAGTCAGATCTTATTGTGCCGCACGACAAGTTTTGCGTCTGTATTGACTGGGCGCAGCGCTGGTTCTTCTACATAAATTCCAACCCTCCGCGGAGTCGCAAGAGGCGAAAGTTCGCAGTTGAAGTTAGCAGTTTCGAGTTGATTGGACTGGAAAAAACTTCTTATATCGATACAACAACAATAGAGCAAATCCCATTAATGTTTGAACAATCAATTATCATGGGCTGATTCAATTGTCATGGTTTGATTCAATTTGATACGTATATTCTATCAACTTATTTTATTGACCGGGAAAATTATACGGTATGGTGTCTCCATCCC
>CAZPIN010000241.1:0-5237 GCA_964586735.1 uncultured Rhodobacterales bacterium
AGCACCGGCTGGTCGGTGGCGAGGCGCTGAAACCCGGTCTGGCCGGGGATGTCGGTGGCGGCGGTGCTGCCGGCCAGGTCCGCGCCGGTAACCACGCAGGCCACGCCGTCGAGGGCGCGGGCGCGTTCGGCGTCCACCCGCAGCACCCTGGCCGATGCAAGATTCGCCCGCACCACCTTGGCGTGCAGCATCCCTGGCATGGCGTAGTCGCCGGCATAGGGGGTGCGCCCGGCTACCTTGCCAGGCGCGTCGATGCGGGGAAGGGGGCGGCCTACCTGACGCAGGGGGACGTTGCGTCCAGCGGAGTCGGCGGTCATGGCGCTGCCTCCTCGCCGCGCATCTCGGCCGCGGCGGCCCGCACCGCGTCGACGATGAGGGTGTAGCCGGTGCAGCGGCAGAGGTTGCCGCTCAGCGCCAGGCGAATTGCGTCGTCGTCCGGATCCGGGTCGCGGGCCAGCAGGTCGCTGGCGGCGACGAGGATGCCCGGGATGCAGTAGCCGCACTGCGCCGCGCCCATGTCTGCGAAGGCCCGCTGCAGCGGGCTGGACGCGCCGTCGTCCGCCAGTCCCGCCACCGTCGTGATGTCCTTGCCCGCGGCCAGCCAGGCCAGAGTCAGGCAGCTGTCGGTGGCGACGCCGTCAAGCAGCACCGCGCAGGCGCCGCAGTCGCCTTTCTCGCAGCCGCACTTGACTTCGGTGTGGCCCATCTGCCGCAGCGCCTCCAGCAGCGTGCGGTGGGCGGGGACGGATACCCGTTCGGCGCGGCCGTTGATCCGCAGCTCCAGCGCTCTGGCGCCATGGTCCTCGGGAGCGAGGGGAGTGGAGAGACTCATGCGCATTCCTCCCATGTACGCTCCAGCAGCCGACGTACCAGCACGCGTGCCTCGTGCCGGCGATACGCGGCCGAAGCGCGGATATCGTCGATAGGGGCGCAGGCCACCGCCTCGGCGGCCTGGTCGAGAAGCGCGGGCGTAATCTCCTGGCCCTCCAGCACGGCCTCGGCTTCCTCCGCTCTCCGTACGTACGGGTCGACGGCGCCCAGGGCGATTCGCGCGTCGCGGCAGACTCCGTTTTCACGCCGCATGGCCACAGCCACGCCAACTACGGTGATGGCGTCGCCCTGGCGCCGCGCCAGCTTGTGGAAGCTGTCCGCTCCCTGACGCCGCGGCCAGGACACCTCGACCACCAGCTCGTCCTCGCGCTTTAGGTCTTTCTTGTAGCCGGTGAAATACCCGTGCAGCGGCACCGTCCGCCGTTCTTTGCTGCTTGCCAGTGTGATTTCGGCGTCCAGCGCCAGCAGCGGCGGGGTCAGGTCCGCGGCCGGCGAGCCGCTGGCGATGTTGCCGGCGACGGTGGCGGCGTTGCGCACCATCAGGCCGCCGAAGCGTCGCGCCGACTGCGCCAGCGACTTGGCCTCGCGGGCAATGTCGGGGCTGGCGAGCAGGTCGCTGACGGTGGCGCCGCCGCCCACGGCGATTCGGTCATCTGCCACCCGTATGCCTCTTAGCTCCGTCAGTCCGCCGACTGCCACCAGCCGGTCAGGAGCGCAGCTGCCGGCCCGCATCTCCACCAGCAGGCTCGTGCCGCCGGCCACCGGCACCGCCCCCTCGGCGGCAAGGCTCAGGGCCTCGTCCAGCGACTCGGCGCGGGCAAGGTCGAATGGGTGGTGCATAGCCCGCTCCCGCTAGACGTCCCAGCCGCCGTCGACGGTCAGGTGCTGTCCGGTGATCTGGCGGCTCTCGTCGGAGGCCAGAAACAGCACGGCCGCCGCCACGTCGTCGGGCTCGGTGACCCGCTTCAGAGCCATCTCCTGTACATACTCGTCGTAGACCTGGTCGACGGTCCAGCCGCGCACCCGGGCCTTTTCCTCGCACAGCCGCCGCATGCGCGGTGTCTCGACGATGCCAGGGCAGACGGCGTTGACGTTGATGTTGTGGCCGCCCAGGTCCAGCGCCGCCGTCCGGGTGACGCCGCGCACCGCCCATTTGGAGGCGCTGTAGGCGATTCGCTTGGGATATCCGCGCAGGCCGGATGTGCCGCCGATATTGACGATCTTGCCGTAGCGGCGGGCGATCATGGCGGGCGCCACATGCTTGATGGGAAGAAACGTGCCGGAGACGTTGGCGCCCAGCACCCGCTCAAACTCCGACGCCGGCACCTCGGTGACCTCCGTCTCGATGGGGCCGGTGACGCCGGCGACATTGACCAGGATGTCGACCTTGCCCCCAAACGCCTCGACGGCCTTCGCCGCCATGGCCTCCACCTGCGCCTCGTCGGTCACGTCGCAGGATGCGACATGGGCCTCGCGGCCCAGCTTCCGCACCTGCCCGGCAACCTCCTCCAGCGCCGCGGCGCCGCGCGCCGCCAGCAGGATGTCCGCACCTTCCTTGGCCAGGCGCAGCGTGATGGCCGCGCCCATGCCCTTGGCGGCGCCGGTGACAACCGCCCTTCGATCTTCAAGCCTCATTGCGTTTCCTCCTGATGGTTTGCTGACTGGGTGTCCGCTTTCGCCGGCGCACCGTAGCCTCCGCCGCCGCAGCTGTGCACTTCTACCACGTCGCCGCGGCGCAGCTGGACGTTGGCCTTGCCGGGAAGCTCCCGCGGCTCGCATCCCTCCCGGTGCAGCTCGACGCGGAAGGGTTTGCCATCCTCGCCGCCCGCCAGTCCGTAGGGAGCAAACCGCCTGCGCTCGAACATCGTCGTCAGGGCCATGCCGTCGGCAAGCACCCTGTAGGCGCGGCGCTGGCCGTCGCCGCCGCGATGCCGTCCGGCTCCCCCGGACCCCCGCCGCAGCGCCTGCCGCTCTACCCGAATCGGATACTCGGCCTCGATCACCTCGGCGGGGGTGTTGCGGACGTTGGACATGTGCGCCCGTATCGCCGGCATGCCGTCGCGGTCGGCGCGCGCGCCTTCACCGCCGCCGTGGGTCTCGTAGAGCGTACGCCAGCCGCCATCCCGGTCGGCGCCGCCGAACAGCAGCAGTCCCGAAGTGGTGGCGCAGCCGGCTGTCAGGCGGTCAAGGGCAACAGCCTCGAAGGCGCGGAACACCGCGTCGGCGATTCGCTGCGACGTCTCGTGGTTGCCGCCAACCACCGGCCGGTCGGGGCCGGGATCAAGCAGGGAGCCGGGCCTTGTGACAACCTCGACGGGACGCCATGCGCCATGGCACGCCGGCACTTCGCCGGCGAACAGAGTCCGCAGCGCATAGTGCACCGAGGCGGCGGCGATAAAGGGGGTGGTGTTGACGGGGCCGCGGCAGGAATCGTCGGTGCCCGAAAAGTCGAACCGCGCCTCGTCGCCCTTTATCTCTACGCGCACCCGTATGCCCAGAGGCGTCTCGTCCACACCGTCGTCGTCCAGCCAGTCCTCGCCCTCGTAGACGCCGTCCGGCACTGCCCGCAGGGCTTCGCGCATCAGCGCCTTGGCGCGGTCGTGGAGGGCGGCGATGGCGCCGCGCAGAACGTCGGGGCCGTGTTCGCGGGACAGGTGCAGCATCCGCTCCTCGGCGGCGCGGGTGGCGGCCACCTGGGCCAGTATGTCTCCCTCGCGCTCGTCGGCGCCGCGTAGATTGGCCAGCACCAGGTCCAGCTTCTCGCGTTCCGCCTGGTCGTCGGCGAAGATCCGCAGTGGCGGTATGCGCAGGCCCTCCTGCCAGGCGTCGGTTGCTGATGCGTAATAGCTGCCGGGGGCGGCGCCGCCGATATCGGCCCAGTGGGCAAGGCTGACGGCAAACCCCAAAAGGCCGGCTTCGTCAAACACCGGACGGATGGCCTTGACGTCGGGAAGATGGTTGCCGCCGACCTCGGGGAGATTGAGCAGCCAGACGTCGCCGGGCTGAAGCTGGTCGGTCGGCACCCGCCTGAGAAACTCCCGTACCGTGAAGCCCATCACGCCAAGGTGCATCGGTATGTCCCGTCCCTGGGCGACGGTGCCGCCCTCGGCGTCGGTGATGGCCGAAGAGTGGTCGCCGGCTTCGCGCAGCAGCGGCGAGCGGGCGGAGCGCGTCACCACCAGCGACATTTCCTCGGCCGCCGCCGTGAGGGCATGGCGAAGGACCTCCAGTCGCACGGGGTCCACGGCGCCGCCCGCCATCACGGCGCGCTCCCTGGAACGATATGCAGGTGACCGGCGTCGTCGGGCGTGAGACGGGCGCGGGGCGGCAGCACGACCGTCGACCATGGATCCTCGACGATGGCCGGTCCCTCGATGGTGGCGCCCGGGCGAAGGGAAGGCCGCGGGTAGCGCGGCGTCGGCATCCAGCCGCCATCTCCGAACATGCAGCGTCCGGCGCGCGGTTCCTCCGATTCCGGCTTGCTGGCGCCAGGCGGACGGGGCAGGGGAGGAGCGTCGCCAGCCGAAAGCCGCATGCGCAGGGAGACAAGCTCCCAGGACTCGTCGGTGGCGAATCCGTACTGGCGGCGATGGAGGTCGACAAATGCCTTGCCCAGCGCCGCCGGGTTATCAAGGTCCGGCGACGGCACTTCGACGGCGTAGCTCTGGCCGCGGTAGCGGATGGCCGCCACTTCCTCTGCCTGTCCGCCGTCGTCTGGCAGCCGCATGGGTTTTGCAAGGCTTTGGCGCATTCTGTCGCGGGTCTGGCGAAGGCGGCCGGGATCCCAGGACTCGAGCGGCATGCGAAGGGTCTGCTGGCGGGAATGGCTCATCTGGGCGGCGGCGCATCCCAGCGCGGAGTACTGACTGGAGAGGGCAGGCACCACGACCCGCTCCATGGCAAAGGCACGGGCCAGCGCCGCCGCGTGCATAGGACCGGCGCCGCCGTAGGCGATCAGGGTGCAGCCGCGGCCGTCGACGCCGCGCTCGACGGTGATTCGGCGCAGGGCCCGCAGCATGGCGGCGTTGGCCACTTCGATGACGCCCAGAGCGGCCTGCTCCACCGTACGCTCCATGCCGGCGGCAAGCGGCGCCATCGCCGTGCGGGCGGCCTCGATATCCAAGGCGGTCGTGCTGCCTAAAGGCCGGTCCGCATCGAGGTATCCAAGGAGCAGGTTGGCGTCGGTGACCGTCGGCGCTGTACCGCCGCGTCCGTAGCAGGCCGGGCCGGGATCCGCGCCGGCGCTGTCAGGTCCCACGCGCAGTGCGCCGTGGTCAAGGCGGGCGATCGATCCGCCGCCGTCAGCCTGGACATGGGCGGCACTACTACCGACGTCTGCCTGATTCTGGACGGCGAGGCCGCCATCGACAGTGACCGCGTACTGGCGGGCCGCTCGCTGCGCCAGC
>CAZPIN010000242.1:0-77558 GCA_964586735.1 uncultured Rhodobacterales bacterium
GTCCATGTGGTCGTCGAAGAACGCCCAGCGGCCATTGTGGAGCCGCATGCCCTCCCACATGCCGTCGCCAAGCATGAAGCCGCTGTCGAACACTGAAACCCTGGCCTCTTCGCGGCGCACGATCTCGCCGTTGACGTAGACCATGACGTCCCGGTTGCGCGGGTCCTCCTCCGCGCCGTGGGCGCTTTGCCTGTCGCCGTTGCCATCCATGCCTTCAAGCTCCTTCGCAGTATGGGGCTGGCCAGACCAAAGGCGCCAGCCGCTAGTAGGCAGCGCTGCCAGCATAGCCGGGTTGCACCACTCTAGGACTTAGGGTAGACATCTTCCGGCGCTATCGTCTACCGCTGGATTTGCCCGTGCCCCTACGCCAGCCCGAGCTACCGAATCTTCCCAGTTTCAAGCTCTCGCAGTATCTGCCGCACCAGCTTACAGCTGCTGCCGAACACCTCTGCGCCGGCATCGCACGGCGCATATGGGCGGAATTCAGACTTACCGACGCCGAGTGGAGAATCCTGGCGCTGCTGGCTGACCGGGGCGACGTGCTGGTCGCGGACGTCGAGGGGTTGGTGTATCTGGAGCAGCGCAGAATCGCCAAGGCCGTACATCGACTCGTCGCGTTGGACTATGTCGAGAAATACAAGGACAAGAGCGACAAACGCATTCTGTATCTCGCCCTGACCAGAAGGGGCGTCCTTATGGCCCAGCGCCTGCTGGCGGTGGCGCGCGAGTACCAGCGGAACCTCGAAGAAGTCACCGGCCCGGATTGGAAAAGCCTGGAACGCGCGCTTGGCAACCTGCTTCGGGAGCCGCTCTGAGCCATCTTGGAGATGCCGCCTGCCAGAGCATACGAGACTGGAGGATTATGCAGGTTTCAAAGACTTGGCGCTTATGATGCAGTTTGCCACCATTTGCACCGCGCACACCCAGTCGGAAACCCGCTCAATTGAATGAGAAAACTCTATATGATACGTTTTGATACAGTTTGATACATTTACAGGATATTGTATTCTCTTGCTGCAAGCACTACGGCAACTACCATACGGCGCACTGGCAAATCGCGCCGCCGTGGCGTGGATGCAGAAAGCAAGGAGACAGTGTCATGGCTACAATCGTACTGGATATGGGCTCGGGGTTCTCAGGCGAATGCACCGTTAGGGGCTTCACTGGCTACCTTGACGCGGTCGCGATCTTCGATGCCATCGAAGTACCCGTGCCGCAGCAGCGCACCACCGGGGGCGGCCGCACCGTCGGCAGGTCCAGAATATCCGACATCGAAGTCGTTCGCCTCGTCGACTCGGCCTCGCCTTCCATCGCCAACGCCTGCAGCGGCGGCAGGATGATCCCCGAGATCCATATCCTCCTGTTTCGCATGCTTGAGGGCGAGCTGGTCAACCACATGGAGTACAAGATGTGGAACAGCTACATCACCCGGCTCGAGCGGGACAGCGAGGATGCGGCGGGGACCGTCTATGGACCGCACCTCAACGATTCCGGGGACCTCCTGCAGTCTAGGCCGAGCGCAGGGGCGGCCGCCACGCTCGCGCAGCGGTCGAGCAACGTGACAGACCGCCCTTCGACGCGTCCGGCTGTGCCAAGCTTGGGGGCCAGCGTCAACCCAGTACAGGTCGAGCGGCTTTGGATCCGTCCGGCCGCAGCCAGCTGGACCTATCGGCAATACGGGCAGGGCGTCCGGCTGGGCGCCACGTCGGCCGGTTGGGACTTTGAAGGGGGCATCGATATTGACCAGAGCGCCGTGCCGAAGCAGGGGCCGAGACGCAAAGCGTAACCGCGGGAAGGAGTGTCGCAGAAGCCCTGGGCAGCCGTCCTGCCCTCCGTCTCGGCCCTTGCCGCCAGACAGACGCAGGACAGCAGCCGCCGGCGCACCGCATTGGGCTGGTTCGGAAACCCGAGACTGAGGCCGACTTAGTGGGGTGTGTCAGGGGCGCGCTTGGCGCGGAATCTTCCCGGCCGACGGAACCATCGACGAGAGGCACTCTCCGGAGGCGGCATGCCCCGTAGGGAGGTGGTCCGCGGCGGCGCTTCATGACTTGCCGCGTAGAAGATGGCCGCCTTCGGCGACGGCGGCGCATTCCAAAATAACGTGAGGCTCAGCCCCCTGCTGGATGCCAGTGATCCATCATGGCGCCGGCGATACGCATCGTCGGTGTTGTCAGGAAGGCGGCTGCGGGCTAGGATTCGCCGCTCGTAGCGGCGGTGTCTGAGTGACCGGATGTTTCCGCAATGGGGAGCCGAATGCTCCGCAATGGACAGCTGTTCCGCCAGCAGTCTTGTCTGCGCCATCTCAGGTTGAGCGATGGAACAGCCGTCGGCCCCCGCGCCGCAGGCGCACGGCGCAGAAGCCATCCAGCCCGGCGTCCGGCCGCGCCGTCCAGAAGCAGTTCTTGTCCAGCCGCGGGCCAGCGTCTCAGGCTTCGCACGGTCGAGCTCAGGTTGACCTGCGGTACCAAATGACGAGACCGTCAGGAGAGCGGCGGCGTGCATGGGTTGCACTTGGAGAAGAGAGGATGCTGTCAAGCGCGGCGCAGCGACTGCATCAAAGTGCCGTCAAGCGTCAGTCCATATGATACAATTTGCTAGCGATTGCTACCCGCAGAACTGAGATTTCGCCCCCCGTGAAATGATGCGATGGCTTGCTTGAGCCTGTTTGATATAGTTTGATACTTTTTTGCAGTATGAATTCCATTTGCGGTACGCGGCGGAAAGGCTACTCTATGGCATGCGAGCTGTTCCGCTCCAGCGCGGAGCAGGAACCGCAAAGCAACAGAAGGAACCAGAACCATGGCGACAATCGTATTGGACATCAGGGGAATCCGAGGAGAATCCAGAGTTGCGGGCTATCAAGGATGCCTTGATGCAGTCGCAGTCTTCGACTCTCAGGAAGTACCCGTGTCGCAGGTCCCCGGCTCGACCGGACGCACAGTCGGCAGAGCCGCTCTGGCCGACTTTCAGGTCGTGCGCTACGTCGATTCGGCTTCGCCGGCGATCGCCAAAGCGTGCAGCGGAGGCCAGGAGATCCGGGAGATCAGGATTTTGCTGTTCCGCATGCTTGATGGCCAGATGGTCAATCATATGACCTACAAGCTGGTGAACAGCTACATCACCCGGCTAACGCGACAAAGCGAGGATGCTGCAGGGACCGTCTTTGGCCATCAGATCAATGATGCCGCTGAGACACTGGTACCCAGCGCCAACGCTGGAGCGGCCGCTGCGCTCACGCGGCAGCTTGTCGCAGACCGCCCTACCCCGCGTCCGGCCAAGGAATCTCCATGGTTCAGAGCCGTGGAAGGCGACGTCGAACGTCTTTGGATCCGTCCAGCCGCAGTCAGCTGGGCCTACCAGGAGTACAAGAATGGCGCACGGCAAGGCACCACCATGACCGGGTGGCACTTTGAAGAGGGCGTCGATATTGGCGAAAGCTCTTTGGTGACGGGATAGCAGCCAGTGAGCGCTCGCCAAAACCGAACCATGAGCCCTGTTGCCGCTCAGGCGCTTTGCCGCCAGACACGGGCAGAACAGGCGCCGCCCAGCCTCAACGGGCTGGATTGAAGCGGCCGCCACCACCATTGCGCACCAGTCCACTCCATAGCGGAGTGGAAGCCGCAAGCAACAGAAGGAAACAGAACCATGGCAACAATCGTATTGGAAATCGATGGATACCAGGGGGAATGCAGGATCGTGCGGCATCAAGGCTGCCTCGACGCGGTCGCGATCTTCGACTCCTTGGAGGTTCCGGTACCGCAGCAGAGCAGCGGCGCGGCCGGACGCACCGTCGGCAGATCCAGGATGGCGGACATCGAGGTCGTGCGCTACGTCGACTCGGCTTCGCCTTCACTCGCCAATGCATGCAGCGCAGTCAAGCACATCGGCAAGGCGTCGATCCACCTTTTCCGCATGCTTGAGGGCCAGCCGGAAAAGTACATGAGCTACGCGCTGTATGACAGCTACATTACCCGAGTCGAGCGGAGCACCGAGGACGCAGCGGGGACCGTCTATGGCCCCCACTTCAACGACTCCGGCAGCGTCATACCGCCCAGCTCGAACGCTGGAGCTGCCCCTACGATGGAGCAGCTCAAAGCCGCAATTAACGGCCGCCCGGTCCCGCGTCCTGCTTTGCCGGGCACAGGGAGCGGCGTAAACCCGGTCCAGGTTGAGCGGCTTTGGTTCCGGTCGGCCTCCGTCGGATGGTTCTACTACCATTACGAGCAGGGCGTCTTCCAAGGCAACTTCAATAAGGGGTGGAACTTTGAAGAGGGCGCTGAATTGAGGTCGGGGTAGCAGCTGGCGAGCGCCCGCCAAGGCTGAGAACAGGCGCCAGCCCGCCTCCCTCGCCCCGGCGTGGATCCAGCGGGCAGGTGCTTGTTCTCGTCGACGGACCGAGCGGCCCCGAAGGGGGAGGCCGAACGAATAGAATTCGTTAGGGCTACGCCGGATACGCGGGCGTCCCTACTCTGCCAGGATGCTGCCCGGGCGCAGTCTCGGCGAGACGCCGCCTGTAGGGGAATCGTGGACCGCGCTTGGGGACTTGACCTGCATGACCCCGCGACGGCTGCCGTCTACTGCCGGTCCCTGCGGCGTCTTGACGCCCGCCCCCTGCTTCCACGCGCCGTCGGCTGAAGCCCCTCGCGCAGCACCGCCTTCATAGGGTGCCCGTCAGGCTCGCCCCCGTGCAGCTCCAGCAAAAAGCGGATCGCTTCCGCGCTGTCGGTCTCGGCAGGCAGGCCAAGCGCCCAGTCGAAGAAAATGCTGCGGCAGGCCGACTCGGTGATGCCCTCGATGCGAAAGGACTCCTGAATCAGCCCCCGCGGATCGTGGGGCGTACCCTTGCCGGGAATTCCTGCCGCGTCAGCAGGCACGCTCAGCCCGCCAGGTCCTCGAGCATGTCGTCGGCCAACTCGAAATTGGCGAAGACCTCCTGGACGTCGTCGTCGTCCTCCAGCGTGGCGAACAGCCGCAGCGCCCTATCCGCCATCTCCCCCTCCACGGGCACCGTGTGCGTCGGCGACCACGCCTGCCGCGCCCGCGCCGGCGGCCGGCCCAGCGACTGCTCCAGAGCTGCCGCGACCTCCGCCAGGGCGGCCGGTTCGCAGACGATCCGATGTACCTCATCGGAGGACTCCACGTCGCGCGCACCGCTCTCGCTGGCGGCCAGAAACACGGTCTCCTCGTCGCCCGCCTCGCCATCGAGCAGAATCTCGCCAACCCGCTCGAACTGGAATCGCACCGCTCCGCCCTCGGCAAGCGACCCGCCGCTCTTGTCGAACTTCGAGCGCAGGCTGGCCGCGGTGCGGTTGCGGTTGTCGGTCAGGGCCTCGACCATGTAGCCGACTCCGCCGGGGCCGTATCCCTCGTAGCACACCTCGGCGTAGTCCTCGCCGCCGCCGCCGACGGCCTTCTGAATCGCGCGCTCGATGTTGTCCTTCGGCATGTTGTTGCCGCGGGCTTCCTGAATCGCGAGGCGCAGGCGGGGATTGCCGCTCGGGTCGCCGCCGCCCATCCGGGCGGCAACCGTGATCTCGCGCGTCAGGCGCGCAAAAATCTTGCCCCGCTTCTGGTCCTGGCGGCCCTTGCGGTGCATGATGTTCTTGAACTGGGAATGTCCGGCCAAACCGCCCTCCTTCGCCGTCGCCGCGGCGCTACTCGATACCCTCGGGCCAAATCTCCTCAAGCGCACCGCCTACCCGCACCTGCTCCACGCGGCGCGCCAAGCCCATACGGTCGTCGGTCTCCACATATATAGCGCACAGCGTGGGGTTCTCGACGGCGGGATGCAGACGGCCGCCGCGCATGCCGGTGGAGAAGCGCAGCACCGCCGCCTCCTTGCTGTTGCCGATCACCGAATTGAAACTGCCGCACATGCCCACGTCGGTGACGTAGGCCGTCCCCTGCTCCAGAATGCGGGTGTCCGCCGTGGGAACGTGGGTGTGCGTGCCGACAACCATGCTGACCCGCCCGTCGCAGAACCATCCCATCGCCATGGTCTCGGAAGTCGCCTCGGCGTGGAAGTCGAGCACCGTCGCGTTCACTTCGCGTCCAATCCGCATGACCGCCAGCAGCCTGTCGGCGTCCTCGAAGGGATCGTCGTAATGTCCAGGCATCCCCACCCGGCCGAGCAGCTGGAGCACCAGCACCCTGCGCCCGTCGGGCAGGCTAAACACGTCGGAGCCGCGGCCTGGTGCGCCGCGGGCGATGTTGATGGGACGAAGCAGCCGTGGTTCGCGCTCGAAGTAGGACAGAACCGAGTCGTTGTCGAAGGCATGGTTGCCCAGCGTAATCACGTCGGCGCCGGCGGCGTACATCTGGTTCGCCTGGGCGGGAGTGATGCCCTTGCCATGGGAGGCGTTCTCGCCGTTGACCACCACGAAGTCCAGCTTCAGCCGGTCGCGCAGCTCCGGCAGGCGGCCGGCGACGATCTGCCGCCCGCCCCGTCCCATGACGTCTCCGACAAACAGAATGCGCATCAGCCGCCAAACTCCACTGTCCCGTCCTCGGTTACGACCGCATCGAGTGGGATGTCGCGTTCCCCCGCCGGCACCCGCTCAACTTCTTGGGCGGCAAAGGCAAATCCAACCGCCCGGCAGGGGCCATCCGCGCGAAGCGCCGCCAGCGTGCGGTCGTAGTAGCCGCCGCCGTAGCCCAGCCGGTATCCGGCGCGGTCCCAGGCGAGCAGCGGCACCACGAGCCTGCTTGGCCGAAGCGGCTCGCCTGCCCGCGGTACCGGTATGCCGTACTCACCGGACTCCAGCGGCTCTCCCGGCCGCCAGCGCCGAAACTCCAGCGGACTGCCGGGCGCCACCACAGCAGGCAGCGCAAGCCGCGCGCCCAGGCGGTCGGCTTCGCGAAGGGCATCCATGGGGTCCCGCTCCGTGCGGTAGGCAATGTAGCCGGACACCGCGCAGCCGGGCTCCACCCGCAGCGCCTCGAGCAGATGGCGGCAGGCCTGGCGGCGCGATTCGTCGGTCTCCGTTCGCCACGCCGCTTCCCGCGTCCGCCGGCTGTCGGTACGGAGGCTGCGCTTGCGGCTTTCGAGGTCGTCATCATGCATTCACGCTTCCCATTTGGCCCGCGCCGCGGCCATCCTGACAAATCATGCGCCGATGCGGGAGGCAAGGCTGCGCATTCGGGCGGCGACGTCGCGCACGGTCTGGGCAGCCTCGCCCATGGCCGCCTCGTTCTGCGCGGCCGACTCGCTCGATTCGCTCAGGGCCTGGATACCCGCCAATAGCAGCAGCGTCGACTCCGGCACAAAGCCCAGGCTGTCGGCAAGGTCGCTGGCGTGGCGGTCGATGACGCCGACGGCCTCGCGCACCTCGCGCTCGGCAGAGGGGTCCGTAGTCAGCGCGTAGCTGCGCTGGTTCACCTCTACGGAGATCTCCTTCATGGCCGCGCTTCCTCTCCGGCGGCCGCCTCGCCCGCCTCTACCAGCCCGTCCATCCCGTCCTCATCGTCATCCAAGTCATAGTCTTCGTCCGCCTCGCCGTACTCTTCATCCGCGTCGGCCGCCGCATCGTAGCCGCCGTTGCCGCCGCCAAGCGATTGCCCGTATTCGCTGGCCGCCTCGTCTTCGCCGGAGCTCGCTTCGTCGCTCCCCGCATCCAGCAGCCCCTCGATGCAGTCGGCCGTCCGCAAAAGCTGCTCGGCGACCTTCGCTCGGACCTCCGCGTCCCTCTGCCGCTCCTCCTCCGCCTGCACGGTCAAGGTTGCCAGCTGGCGCTTGCGCTCCTCGCCAATCTTCTGCTCGCGCTCCACGGCCTCCTCGAGCATGGACATGGATTCGGACAGTTCCCGCAGCGCGTCGAGCAGGCTCTCGCGGGCGTCCTCCGCTGGCTCCTCCGGCTCCAGTTTCCAAGCCGGCTGCGCCATCGGCCGCTCCATGCCTTCCGCGCCCCGGACCATTCCGGGCCGCCTGCCAGCCGCCCTTTTACCGCATCCGCGCACCAAGGGGAAATTGCCTCCGGGCCGGCCGCCGCGACCCGGCTGCTCGACGTCTCCGCCGCCATGGCGCCGCCGCCGCCAAGTACGCGCCCCGTCGTCAATTGCGATATTGTGCGGCGTCGCCGCGCCGCCTGCCGCGGCGGATGCATCGTCCCGGGTAGAGCCATGAAACCATCCAACCGCCGCGACGCGGCAGGCAACCGCCACCGCCGCATGGCGGCCGCGCTTCGGGCGCTGGCCATCGACGCGGTCGAGCGCGCCAAGTCGGGCCATCCGGGCATGCCCATGGGCATGGCGGACGTGGCGACCGTGCTGTTCGACCGGCATCTGCGCGCCGACCCCGGCCATCCGCGCTGGCCCGACCGCGACCGGTTCGTACTGTCGGCGGGACACGGCTCGATGCTGCTCTACGGACTGCTCCACCTGACCGGCCACGCGGACATGCCGATGTCGGAGATCAAGGCGTTTCGCCAGCTCGAGTCGCACACCGCAGGCCACCCCGAGTACGGCCTGGCCCAGGGCATCGAGACCACCACCGGTCCGCTGGGCCAGGGGCTGGCGACGGCCGTCGGCATGGCCATGGCCGAGCGCATGCTGGCCGCCCGCTTCGGCAGCCGGGTGGTCGACCACCACACCTACGTCATCGCCGGCGACGGCTGCCTCATGGAGGGCATCAGCCACGAGGCCATCAGCCTCGCGGGACATCTGC
Organism: uncultured Rhodobacterales bacterium; assembly: GCA_964586735.1. Taxonomy (GTDB): domain Bacteria; phylum Pseudomonadota; class Alphaproteobacteria; order Rhodobacterales; family CAZPXZ01; genus CAZPXZ01. The sequence continues at coordinate 8,663 of CAZPIN010000242.1, forward strand.
GGCTGGGCAAGCTGATCGTGCTGTTCGACGACAACCAGATCACCATCGACGGCGCGGTGGAGCTGTCCGACTCGACGCGCCAGATCGACCGCTTCCGCGCATCGGGCTGGGACGTCTCCAGCGTCGACGGCCACGACCCCGCCGAAATCGACCGCGCCATCACAGCGGCGCGCCGCGCCTCCCAGCCCAGCCTGATCGCCTGCCGCACGGTGATAGGAGCGGGCGCGCCCACCAAGCAGGGCACCGCCGCCGCCCACGGTGCCCCTCTCGGCCCCGACGAGGCCGCCGCCGCCCGTGCCCACTGGGACTGGCCCCACCCTCCATTCCACGTGCCGAAAGAGGTACTCGCCGACTGGCGCAAGGCCGGCCAGCGCGGCGCCGAGCAGCGCAAGCAGTGGCAGCGCAGGGTGCGGGCCCTGCCCAAGGACGAGCGGACGCGGTTCGCCGCCTGGCTGCGCATGGAGATGCCGGCAAGCCTCGACAAAGAGATGGCCCGCCACAAGAAGACGCTGATCGACGAGAAACCCAAAATGGCCACCCGCAAGGCCTCGGAGCTGGCGTTGAACGTCGTCAACCGCGAGGTGCACTGGACCATCGGCGGCTCCGCCGACCTGACCGGATCCAACAACACCCGCACCGGCGAGCTGCAGGTCTTTGCGGCTGACGCGCCGAAGGGACGGTACGTGCACTGGGGCGTGCGCGAGCACGCGATGGCGGCGGCGATGAACGGCCTGGCGCTGCACGGCGGCTTCATTCCGTATGGCGGTACGTTTCTGGTCTTCGCCGACTACGCCAGGCCCGCCATCCGCCTCGCCGCCCTGATGGGGCTGCGGGTGGTGTTCGTGCTCAGCCATGACTCCATCGGCCTGGGCGAGGACGGCCCCACGCACCAGCCGGTCGAGCACCTGTCGATGCTGCGGGGCACTCCCAATCTCAACGTGTTCCGCCCGGCGGACGCGGTGGAAACGGCCGAGTGCTGGCAGATTGCCCTGCAGTCCGAGACCACGCCCAGCGTAATGGCGCTGTCGCGCCAGAACCTGCCGACTGTGCGTACCAAGGCGCAGCGCGCCAACCTCTGCGCCCGCGGCGCCTACGTGCTGGAGGACTCGACCGAAAGCTGCAAGGCGGTGATCATCGCCTCGGGATCGGAAGTCAGCGTCGCCTTGGACGCCCGCGCACTGCTGGAGAAGGCGGGAGTACCCGCCCGCGTGGTGTCTATGCCCTGCGAGGAGCTGTTTGCGCGTCAGCCCGCCAGCTACCGGCGCAGCGTCCTGCCCAAAGGACCCGTCCGCGTGGCGGTCGAAGCGGGCGTGCAGAGAGGCTGGGAGCGCTGGCTGTACGGCGAGGGCGGGTGCGAGGAAAAGGCGGCCTTCGTCGGCATGAAGAGTTTCGGAGCCTCCGCGCCGGGCGAGGACCTGTACGTGCACTTCAACATCCGCGCCGATTCCGTAGTAAAGGAAGCGAAGCGCCTTCTGGGCAAGTAACAGCGAAGGAGACCGGCATGACCGCTCGCGTAGCAATCAACGGCTTCGGCCGAATCGGCAGGTGCATCCTGCGGGCAATACTCGAATCGGGGCGAGACGACGTGGAGGTCGTGGCCATCAATGACCTGGGGCCAGTAGACATGAACGCCCACTTGCTGCGTTACGACTCGGTGCACGGGCGGTTTCCCGGCGAGGTCGTAGAGGATGCAGAGGGAAACAGAATCGTGGCAGGCGGATGCTCCATGCGGGTAACTGCCGAACGAGACCCGGCCAATTTGCCCTGGGACGAGCTTGAGGTGGACGTAGTGATGGAGTGCACGGGCATCTTTACGTCCCGCGACAAGGCCGCCGCCCATCTCGACGCCGGCGCCAGGAAGGTGCTGATATCTGCCCCCGCATCCGGGGTGGAGAAGACCATCGTCTACGGCGTCAACCAGGACGCCCTCGAGGCGGACGACACGGTTGTCTCCAACGCCTCGTGCACCACCAACTGCCTTGCGCCGGTGACCAAGACTCTGCACGAGGGCATCGGCATCGAGTCGGGCTTCATGACCACCATCCATGCCTACACCGGCGACCAGCCGACGCTCGACACGATGCACAAGGACCCTTACCGGGCGCGCGCCGCGGCGCAGTCGATGATTCCGACCTCCACGGGGGCTGCCCGCGCCGTGGGCCTCGTGCTGCCGGAGCTGGACGGCCGCCTCGACGGCGTCGCCATCCGCGTGCCGACGCCCAACGTCTCCGCCGTGGATTTGAAGTTTGTACCCTCCCGCGACACCAGCGTCGAGGAGATCAACGGCCTGATGGCGAAAGCCGCCGCCGGCCCCCTCAAAGGAATCCTCACCCTCAGCAATGCGCCCACGGTGTCCATCGATCACAACCACGACCCGCACTCGGCAACCGTCGCATCGGCGCAGACCCGCATGGTGGGCGAGCGGCTGGCGCGGGTGTTCGCATGGTACGACAACGAATGGGGCTTCTCGAACCGGATGGCGGACACCGCCGCGGCCCTCGCAGCAGCTGGCTGAAGTGAGGGCCACTGCACCCCTGATCCAATCTTCGGCGATGTCCGACCTTTCCGCACGGACGGATAGTCTTCACGGCAGCACCGTAGCGGCGGACGAATGAGGAAGAGTACGAAGGGGCTTCTGGGGTGCTGCCTCGGCACCCCGATGCGTACCCAAATAGCCTCGACCCGCAGTCGCAGCGGGATACTGACCGGCAGGTGTTGACTGTCTTGAAGAAACTGCTATGCTGACTGCCTGAGATTCCGCTGCACCCTATGGGCATCTGTAGCCCTTGGGAGAACAGCGCGAACCGAACACGGAGTACAGCCATGTCGAAGAAGCCTGCCGCCGCCCAGAAGAAGAAGTTCGTCTGGGATAGGAGCAAGATGCGCCCCATGAAGATTTGGGGGCTTGACATGCGGATACCGGAAGTCGCCGCAGAGATCCAGCGTGAAGTCGACGTGCTAGACGGAGTCATAGATAGTGATCCTGAGCGCGAAAAGTTCGTCGTAGACGAGAGTATGCTACGATCCAGAACGATGTGGGTTCCGGACATGCGCATACCGGAAGTCGCCGCAGAGATCCAGCGTGAAGCTGCTGTGTTGGACGAATCAGTAGGCAAGGATCCTGAGCTCGAAGAGTTCATGCTTGCAGCTGAAGAAGAAATGGTACGGGATATGTTGGAAGAAGAACGGAGGATACGCGCGAAAAATGAAAAAAGAGCGCAACGCGCGAAGGAAGAAAAATGAAACGCGGCGATCTCGCAACTGCCGTATTTCAAGGGGAGCATGGCAAACCGCGCCCTGTTTTGCTTGTACAGGCAGATAATGTCGCACGTAGAGAGTTGATAACCGTGCTTCCGCTTACTTCGAATCTTGAGGATACTTCTGTTTTGAGGCCGGTTTTGCTCCCCACCAGAGAGAACGGCCTCCGGAAAATATCCCAGGTTGTGATTGACAGGCTGTTTTCGGTTCCCCAAAGGAAGATGGGGCCTGTCTTTGGACGTCTTGACGCAAATACAATGCGCGAAGTAGATCATTCGCTCGCGACGCATCTAGGCTTGCTTGACGAAAGCGAAAACTTGAACCTACGACGGCCAATCATGCACCGGAAGACGGACTTCTGAGTGATATGCCTGGGGCAGCGCGAGATTCGCTCAGACAATTTGCCGAAACGTGTATTTTGAGGAGACTGTGATTATGGACTTGCCTGCCTCCCTATCACGGGCAGATGGCCTTCTCAGCATAGCCGCGGCGGCAGGAGAATGAGAGATGACCCGAAGGGTGTCTTCAGGAAAGGCAAATTTGGCTATTCGTTAAGTGCACAAAACGCTTCTACCCGCGGCTGCGATAGCGACCAGTACACAGGTGTTGACAATCTCTTGGAAGCTGCTATGTTGATCGTTTGACATTCAGCCGCATCCTAGCGCTACTGGACGACCGCGGGAGAGTGGCGCGAAGTGGACACGGAGAACAGCCATGCCGAAGACGCCTGCCGCATCTTCCCAGAAGAACAAGTTCGTCTGGGATAAGAACAAGATGCAGCCCAATGCGATATGGGCACCCAACTTGCGTATGCCGGATGTCACCCCTGAGCCCCACCGCGAAGCCGTTGCGCTGGATGAAACTTTTGATGATGAATATGTCGATCTCGATAAGCTTGTTCTTGCAGCTCAAGAAGATGTGATGCAGTGTATATTGAAAGAAGAACGGATGGCACGCGCAAAGAACAAGGAGAAGGCGCGACGCGCGAAGAAAAAAGAATGAGACTTGGTGATCTTACAGCCGCGGCATTGCCAAGAGAGTACAGGCTTCTGAAGGACCTACCTAAAGTAGCGTTCGATTCGCTCATGCGATTCTCTAGAATGAGCAAGTACAAGTACCAGCACAGGATTGATACAAATTTGCAGAAGAGTATTGAGAAGCGGCTTGTCGCATTGGAAGTAGCTCCGTCTCGTGGAGGCAGGTCAAATCGGGGGAGGGCCGCACTCAAAGCTCAAGTAAACCCGATTTTCGATGCTGTCACACTTGCCCCGACCTTCAGTACCTGACTGCAGAATGACCGCTGCCAATGCAAATAGAATTGCCACTGCAAACAGTGCCAATGTTGCACCAGCTAAGCCTCTCATGGCTGTCCCCTCCATTGCTACTCACTGTGCGGGCGCAGGTACATCCCGCTCAGCACATCGACAATAGAGCTGGCAAGCGGTATGGTCAACAGCCTAGCGCACAAGATGCCCAGATTCCTTTGGGTGTTGCAAATTTGCAACACCACCATTTCTGCTGCGCAGGGCACCGCACAGTCACCCTGCCCGCTCCATCACCTCCACCGACAGCACGGTGGGAAGATGCCTGGCGATCTCCTGCCATCTTTCCCCCTCGTTCACCGATGCGAAGATAGACCCCGAGTTGGTGCCAAAGTACACGCCGGCCGGGTCCCCGGCATCAGCGGCCATCGCCTGGCGCAGCACCGTGAAGTAGCATCCTTCCTGCGGCAGCCCGCCCCGCTTGGCCTCCCAGGTCTCGCCGCCATCCCTTGATCTCCATACGGCAGCCGCGGCGTCAGGCGGGTACCGTCCGACGCTGTCACCATTGAGCGGCACCGTCCAAATCGTGAGCGGGTCGCGTGGATGCACCACGACGGGAAACCCAAACGTCGAGGGCAGCCCTTCGGTGATCTCATGCCAGTTTCGACCGCCGTCCTCGCTGCGGTAGACGCCATGGTGGTTCTGCTGATAGAGCAGATCGCCTTCCTCCCTAAGCCCCAGCGCCATGCAGTGCACGCAGTAACCGATATCGCCATTGACCCCCGCCGCTGGATGGCTGGATACCGGTGCGGAGCTTAATTCGCTGCGCCGGTTTCTGCGTTCCCACGTCGCCCCGCCGTCTTCCGTCGCGAACACGCCCGCCACCGAAATTCCGACCCAGAACCTTCCCGGGTGCCTGGGGTGCGCCACGATGCTATGCAGCGTCAGCCCTGCTGCTCCGGGCTCCCAGTCCTCTGCCGATGGATGGCCCGTCAGGCTGTCGACCCGCTGCCAGCTCGCACCGCCATCGGACGACTCGTAAAGCGCGGCGGGCTTGGCGCCCGCGTAGATCTTGCCATTCGCCCTGCCGAGCGACCACAGCGCCACGATCTCCCTGCCAAAGGGCGCCGGCGGCGACCCCTTCAGTCCGATCGCTTCGGCTATCTGTGGATTGTCCTCGACAAAGGCATCCGACTCGCCGTTGGCGAGTCTGGACAGCGTCCAGCTCTCTCCCCCGTCCATGGACCTCCAGACGCCCGCGCCTTGCCAAGCGCCGCCGCCAGCGGCCCAGATCTCGCCCGTCTCCGGGTCTCCGATGACATGGTTGATGGGCCAGATGTCGCAGTGCGGACCGTGAAGCTTCCATCGCCAGCGTCCTTCGTCGCTCCTGAGCAGAAACGCCCCCTTGGTAGTGCCAATCAGCAGCGTCGTCGATGTTGGCATTCCCTCCTCCCCTTCTCTCTCGCGTCAGCCTATCCGATCATGCCGGCACTCGCCCCTTCCCTCCGCCGACACGGCGACGCCGCACTGCCTGGTTGACAGCCATGGCGGCCATGGGCTAGACTGATTGGAACGTTCCAATTCTCGGACAACGATACATGCGCTGGACACTTGTTGGGGCGAGCACAATCGCTTCCCAGTACGTCATCGCCGCGATTCGCGCCCATGGAGGCGAGGTCGCCCGCCTCGTCAGCGGCGACGCTAACCGCGCCTGCGACTATGCCGCGTCGCACGACATCGACAAGCACGGCACCGACGTGGCCGAGGCTGTCGGAGACTCCGACATCGACGCGGTCTACGTCTCCTCGACCAACGAGAAGCACCTTCCCCAGGCCATGGCCGCCATCGAGGCAGGAAAGCATGTCCTGTGCGAGAAGCCGCTGGCACTGACCCTAGCGGACGCCATCTCCATGGTGCGCGCCGCCGAGTCCGCCGGCGTGGTTTTCGCCACCAACCACCATCTGCGCTGCGCGGGCAGCCACCACGCCATCAAGCAGGTGGTGGACGAGGGCCGCATCGGCGACGTTCTTTCGATGCGCGTCCACCATGCCGTCCACCTGCCCCCGAATCTGCAGGGATGGCGGATCGACTCCAAGGCCGCCGGCGGCGGCGTGGTGCTGGACATCACGGTGCACGACGCGGACACCGTGCGGTACATTCTGGGAGAGGATCCGGTGTCGGTGGCAGCCGAGACCGCCGCCTCGGGCATGGGCCAAGGAGTCGAGGACTCGGCCATGTCCGTTTGGACCTTGCCATCAGGGGCGATGGTGATGTCCCACGAGAGTTTCACCCATCCCCACGCCGGCAGCGGTCTGCAGGTGCATGGCACCAAAGGGTCGATCATCGCCCGCGGCGTGATGACGCAGCAGCCCGTCGGCAAGATCATGCTGCGCACCGACTCGGACAAGGAAGACGTGCCGTTTTCAGACCACGGCCTTTACCACTATGCGGTCGGGAGGTTTGCAGCCGCGGCGAAGGGTGAAGGAACACCCGCCGCGGACGGCTGGGACGGCGTGAAATCCCTCGCCGTGGCGCTCGCGGTGCTCGAAGCCGCGCGCACTGGCACGCGGCAGGCCGTACAGTACGAGGCGTAGGGCATGGGAAAGATCGTCGATCCTGCGGCGGCGGCGGCTCGAGTCCCAGACGGAGCAACCGTCACCGTCTCGTCCTCGTCGGCGCTGGGATGCCCGGACCGGGTGCTGCGGGCCATAGGCGACCGTTTCGCCGCCGAGGGCCATCCAAAGGACATCACCACGCTCCACCCCATCGCCGCAGGCGACATGTACGGAGTAAAGGGCATTGACCACATCGCCAGGGACGGCCTGCTCAAGCGGGTGCTGGCGGGTTCCTACCCCTCCGGTCCGTCGAGTCTGCCAATGCCCGAAATCTGGTCGATGATCGTCGAGGACCGCATCGCCGCCTACAACGTTCCGTCGGGGATCATGTTCGACATGCACCGCGAGGCCGCCGCCCGGCGTCCCGGCGTCCTGACAAGGACCGGCCTCGATACGTTTGTAGACCCGAAGCGCGAAGGCTGCGCAATGACGCCCCGCGCCGCTGCCGACCCCATCGTCCATCGGGCGGAGTTTGCGGGCGAGACCTGGCTGCACTTTCCCAACATCATCCCCGACGTCTGCATCCTGCGGGCGACCACGGCGGACGAGACGGGCAACCTCACCTACGAGCACGAGGGCGCCTATCTGGGCGGGCTGGAGCAGGCCATCTGCACCCGCTGCCATGGCGGCGTGGTCATCGCCCAGGTTGCCCGCGTCACAAGGCAGGGAAGCCTGCGCCCGCACGATGTCCGCGTGCCGGGGCACCTGGTGGACATGATCGTCGTCGACCCCGACCAGGCGCAGACTACGGAGACCCTGTACGACCCGGCGATATCGGGCCAGACCGTACGGCCCTGGGCGAGCTTCGACCTTCCGGAGCATGGCGTGGAAAAAGCCATCGCCCGCCGCGCCGCGCTGGAGATGAAGCGCGGCATGACCGCCACGCTTGGCTTCGGCATCTCGGCGATGGTGCCGCTGATACTGATCGAGGCGGGCCACCCGGAGGCGGTCACCTGGGCCATCGAGCAGGGCGCCGTCGGCGGCGTGCCGCTGGGGGGCTTCGCGTTCGGCTGCGCCGCCAACGCCGCCGGCTTCGTGCCCTCGCCGCAGCAGTTCGTCTACTTTCAGGGCGCGGGCTTCGACGCGGCGTTCCTGTCGTTCATGGAGATCGACGTCGAAGGCAGCGTCAACGTCTCGAAACTTGGCAAGAAGCCCTATCTCACGGCCGGCTGCGGCGGCTTCGTCGACATCACGGCGCGGGCGAAGCGGATCGTGTTCTCCGGATGGTTCGAGGCGGGGGCCAAGGTCGACCTGACCGAAAGCGGCATCACCGTCGTCCAGCCGGGGCGGCATGCCAAGATGGTGGACAGGGTCGAGCAGGTCACGTTTTCCGGCAGGCGCGCCAGAGAGCAGGGACAGGACGTCCTCTACATCACCGAGCGCTGCGCCATGCGTCTTGGCGAAGATGGCCTGGTGGCGACCGAAATCATGCCGGGCATCGATCCAGAGCGCGACATCGTCGCCGCCTCCGGCGGACGGGTGACGGTCGCCGAGAACGCGGTCGAAATGCCAAAGAGCCTTCTCGCGAAGTCTCCGATGGAGCTGGACCTGTGAGCGGCGTTCAGACAGCCTTCGAAAGTGGCGTGGCAGTGATACGCCTCGACAACGAGGCCAAGCTTAATGCCCTGACGATGGACATGCTGCGCGAGATGGAGGACGCCCTGGACATGGTCGAGCGGGACGACTCGGCCCGCAGCCTCATCGTCACTGGCGAGGGCGGCCGGGCCTTCTGCGCCGGCGCGGACATCAACGAATGGAGCGAACTCGGTCCGGCGCTGTTTGCCCGCCAATGGATACGCGCCGGGCACCGTGCCTTCGACCGCCTTGCCAGGCTGGCCAAGCCCACGGTCGCGGCGATCAACGGACATGCCTTAGGAGGCGGACTGGAGCTGGCCGCCGCCTGCGACGTGCGGGTGATGGCGCCGAAGGCGACCCTGGCCCTGCCCGAGGCGAGCGTCGGCGTGGTGCCGGGATGGTCCGGCACCCAGCGGCTGGCGCGCCTGCTTCCGGAGTCCGTCATCAAGGAGATGGCCCTGTTTGGCAGGCGCGTTTCAGCGGAACGGGCATTCGAGCTCGGATTTGCGGCGGAGGTGTCGGACGCGCCGCTTGCGGCGGCGCGGGAAATCGCAGCGAAGGCGGCCGGGCTGTCGCCGCGGGCGGTGGAAATCTGCAAGCGCATGCACCATGCCGGCGCAAACGAGGACCGCGCCGCTATGATAGATGCCCTTGCATCGGCGGCCATCGCGGCCAGCGAAGACCATGCGGAGGGCGTAGCCGCCTTTCGCACCAAGCGGGCTCCGCAGTTTACGGGAGCCTGAGCGATGCGCAGCCATCACGCCGCCAGTCGCGGCAAAGGAACTTTTTCCGGGGACGTCTCCGCCAACGCGGCGCGGACGCGGTCGGACGAAGCGTTTCGGGAGAGCCCGGAACATCACCCCAGCAAACCACGCAACATCCACGGAGGAAACAATGCGTACTCTTGCAACTAGAACCATGGCGGCGGCCGCATTCGCGGCGTCCGCTGGAATGGCCCAGGCACAGGACGTGGAGGTGCTCCACTGGTGGACGTCGGGCGGCGAAGCGGCCGCGCTGAACGTCCTCAAGGAGGATCTCCAGAGCCAGGGCATCGGCTGGATCGACATGCCTGTGGCAGGCGGCGGCGGATCGGACGCCATGACCGTCCTGGCCGCACGCGTGGCGGCCGGCGACCCGCCAACGGCGGTGCAGATGCTTGGCTTCGACATTCTCGACTGGGCAGAGCAGGACGCCCTCGCCAATCTCAACGCCGTCGCCAGACGCGAGGGCTGGGACTCGGTGGTGCCAGCGGCGCTGCAGAATTTCGCCAAGCACGGCGGCAACTGGATCTCGGCGCCGGTCAACGTCCACTCGACCAACTGGGTGTGGGCCAACAAGGCGGTGCTCGACGAGCTCGGCATCTCGCAGCCGGAGAGCTGGGAGGACCTCGTCGCCGCCATGGAGAAGGTCAAGGCCAGCGGCCGGACCGCTCTGGCCCACGGCGGCCAGGCCTGGCAGGAAGCGACGATCTTCGACGGCGTCGTGCTGTCGGTCGGCGGCGTGCCGTTCTACAAGAAGGCGTTCGTCGACCTTGATCCCGCCGCCCTCGGTTCGGACATGATGGTCGAGGCGTTCCGCCGCATGGAAGTGCTGCGCAGCTTCGTCGACGACAACTTCTCCGGGCGCGACTGGAACCTGGCCTCGGCCATGGTGATCAACGGCGACGCCGCCTTCCAGATGATGGGCGACTGGGCCAAGGGCGAGTTCATCAACGCGGGCAAGGTTCCGGGCAAGGACTTCCTGTGCTTCCGCCAGCCCGGCTCGCAGGGCACCGTGAGCTTCAACTCCGACCAGTTCGCGATGTTCGCGGTCGCCGGCTCGGCCAGCCAGAACGCGCAGGCCGCCATGGCCAGCTCGATCATGTCGCCGAAGTTCCAGTCGGCCTTCAACGTGGTCAAAGGCTCGGTGCCTGCGCGCACCGACGTTCCCAACACCGCGTTCGACGACTGCGGCAAGAAGGGCATGGCGGAGCTCGCCTCGGCCAACCGCAACGGCACGCTGGTCGGCTCGATGGCCCATGGCCACGCCAACCGGGCGGCGGTCAAGAACGCGATGTACGACGTCATCACCGCCCACTTCAACGGCGAGTATGACGCCGCGACGGCCGCCGAGGAGCTGGTCACCGCGGTCGAGATCGCGCAGTAGACTCGAGCCGCAAAGGCGAACCTGACACGCTCCGGGGCGGCCATGCCGCCCCGGAGCACCCATAAGCCACGAACACTAGGAGGAAACTCGGTGATTCGGGAAGGCGCCGCGGACTTTCGCACCCGGCTGCAGCGTCTGCTGCCCAAGCTGGTGCTTAGCCCGTCGCTGGCGATGGTCTTCGTGTTCGTCTACGGCTTCATCATCTTCACCGTCTACCTCTCCTTCACCGACAGCCGCATTCTTCCCTCGTTCGGCTGGGTCGGCTGGGAAAACTATTCCAAGCTCTGGCGGCTGAGCCACTGGACCACCGCCCTGACCAATCTGGGCATCTACGCCTTCCTGTACATCAGCATCTGCACGGTCGTGGGGCTGTTTCTGGCCATCTTCCTCGACCAGAAGATCCGCGGCGAAGGCACGCTGCGTCCCATCTACCTCTACCCGATGGCGCTGAGCTTCATCGTCACCGGCACCGCCTGGAAATGGCTGCTCGACCCCGGCATCGGCATCGAGAACACCATGCACCTGTGGGGGTGGGAGAGTTTCCATTTCGACTGGATCAAGAACCGCGACTACGCCATCTACACGGTGGTGCTGGCGGCGGTATGGCAGACCAGCGGCTTCGTCATGGCGATGTTTCTGGCGGGGCTGCGGGGCATTGACGGCGAGATCATGAAGGCGGCGCAGATTGACGGCGCGTCGAACTGGAACCTCTACCGCCGCATCGTCCTGCCGCTGCTGCGGCCGGCGTTCCTGTCGGCGTTCGTGATCCTCGCCCATCTCGCCATCAAGAGCTACGACCTCGTGATCGCCCTCACCGGCGGCGGTCCCGGCCGGGCCACCGAGCTGCCGGCGACGTTCATGTACTCCTACACCTTCACCCGCAACCAGATGGGCATCGGCGCCTCCTCGGCGGTCATCATGCTGATGACGATCGCCTCCATCATGGTGCCCTACCTGTACGCCGAGCTGCGGGAGAAAAAGTGATGTCCAGCGCGGCGCAGACCCAGACCGTGCGCACCGGGCGCGTCGCCCGGACGCTGATCTACGTGTTTCTGCTGCTGGCGGCGCTGTTCTACCTGTTGCCGCTGTTCGTCATGCTGGTGAACTCGGTCAAGCCGCTGAGCGAAATCACCGGCGGCAACATGATGGCGCTGCCGCAGGTCTTCACCATCGAGCCCTGGCTGGAGGCGTGGTCGAGCGCCCAGGTGGGAGTCGAGCCGACCGGGCTGCGTCCCTATTTCTGGAACTCGATCAAGATGGTGGTGCCGACGGTGTTCATCTCCACCGTGCTGGGCGCGCTCAACGGCTACGTGCTGACCAAGTGGCGCTTCCGCGGCGACACGGTGCTGTTCGGGCTGATGCTGTTCTCCTGCTTCATCCCCTTCCAGATCGTTCTGATCCCGATGGCCCGCATCCTTGGAATCATCGGACTTTCGGGCACCACCCCCGGCCTTGTGCTGGTGCATCTGGTCTACGGCATCGGCTTCTCGACGCTCTACTTCCGCAACTACTACGCGGCCTTTCCGACGGAGCTTGTGCGGGCGGCGCAGATCGACGGGGCCGGCTTCTTCCAGATCTTCAGGCGCATCCTGCTGCCCTCCTCCGGGCCGATCACGGTGGTCTGCGTGATCTGGCAGTTCACCAACATCTGGAACGACTTTCTCTTCGGCGCCTCCTTCAACGCGGGCGAAGCGGCGCCGATGACGGTCGCGCTCAACAACCTTGTCCAGTCCTCCACCGGCGTGAAGGAATACAACGTCCACTTCGCCGGCGCGGTGCTGGCGGCCATGCCCACCCTACTGGTGTACATCGTCGCCGGCCGGTACTTCGTGCGGGGACTGATGGCAGGATCCGTAAAGGGATAAACGCCATGGCTTTTCTTGAAATCCGCGACGCGACGAAGTCCTACGGCAGCGTGGAGGTGCTTCACCGCGTCGACATCTCGGCCGAAGAGGGCGAGTTTCTGGTCCTGGTCGGGCCGTCGGGCTGCGGCAAGTCCACTCTGCTCAACATGATCGCCGGGCTGGAGGACGTCACCTCGGGGGAGATCGCCATCAACGGACGGGTGGTCAACGGCGTGCATCCCTCGAAACGCAACATCGCCATGGTGTTTCAGAGCTACGCCCTCTACCCGAACATGACCGTGCGGCAGAACATCACCTTCGGCCTTGAGATGCACGGCGTGCCCAAGGCGGAGCGGGAGAAGGCGATGCTGGACGTCGCCAGGCTGCTACAGATCGAACAGCTGCTGGACCGCAAGCCGGGGCAGCTGTCGGGTGGCCAGCGCCAACGGGTGGCGATGGGACGGGCGCTGGTGCGCAATCCGGACGTGTTCCTGTTCGACGAGCCGCTGTCGAACCTCGACGCCAAGCTGCGCGTCGACATGCGCACCGAGATCAAGAAGCTGCATGCCAATCTGGGGACGACCATCGTCTACGTGACCCACGACCAGATCGAGGCCATGACCCTGTCGACCCGCATCGCCGTGATGTACCAGGGCCATGTGCAGCAGCTGGGCGCGCCGCGGGAGATCTACGACCTGCCGGCGAACCTGTTCGTGGCGACGTTCATGGGGTCGCCGGCGATGAACGTCATCCCCGCCAGGGTGGCGGTGACGGACAGCCGTCCGCACGCGCTGGTGTACACCGCCGAGGGCGAGACGGCGAGTCTTCCCTTCTCGCAGGCCGGCCTGGCCGCCTGGGACGGCCGCGAGGTGCTGCTGGGAGTGCGTCCGGAGGCGATCACGGACCCCGACGGCGCCGACCGCAAGTCAGCGAACATCGTCACCCTGCGCAACCGGGTGGGCGTCACCGAGCCCGCCGGCTCGGACACGTTCGTCACCATGTCGCTGGGAGGCCGCGACGTCATGGGGAGGATGCGGGCCGACGCGGCTGTAACCGCCGGCGACGTGTTTGACTTCGCGGTCAACATGGAAAAGGCAGTGGCGTTCGATCCGGCCACCGAAGCGCGCATTCAGGACTGAGGGCGCGGGGCCGCGGCAAACTGCGCCGCCGGCCAGGCTGCCTGACAGTCGCCGAAAGGCTCCGCCATGAAAGCGTCCTACGACTTCATTGTCGTTGGCGGCGGGTCGGCGGGCGCGGTGGTGGCCGCCCGGCTTTCCGAGGATCCAAGGATCGAGGTGCTGCTGGTCGAGGCGGGCGGAGCGGGACGGCATCCGCTCTATCACCTGCCCGCAGGATTCGCCAAGATGACCAAGGGCATCGGCAGCTGGGGATGGAGCACCGTGCCCCAGAGGCACATGCAGGACCGGGTGTTTCGCTACACGCAGGCCAAGGTGCTGGGCGGGGGGTCCACCATCAACGCCCAGATCTACACGCGAGGCAATCCGCTGGACTACGACGGATGGCGGCAGACGGGATGCGAGGGATGGAGCTACGGGGACGTGCTGCCGTATTTCCGCCGGGCTGAGGACAACGACACCTACGAGAACCGCTACCACGGCAAAGGCGGACCGCTGGGCGTCAGCCAGCCCGCCGCGCCGCTGCCGGTCTGCGAGGCGTTTTTCGAGGCGGCGGAGTCGCTGGGATTGCCGCGCAACGAGGACGTCAACGGCGAGCGGCAGGACGGAGTCGCCTACTACCAGCTGACGCAGCGGCGGGCCCGGCGGTCATCGACGGCAACCGCCTACATCGCGTCCGCCAGACGGCGGCCGAATCTGACGGTACGCGCCGATTTGCAGGTACGGCGAGTGCTGGTTGAGGGAGAGCGGGCCCGCGGCATCGAGACGGCTGACGGCGGCAAGTACGAGGCCAACAGCGAGGTCATCCTGTCATGCGGGGCCATCGGAACGCCGCGGCTGCTGCAGCTGTCGGGCGTGGGACCGGCGGAGGACCTGGCCGCGCTGGGTATCCCGGTGGCGCTGGACCGTCCGCAGGTAGGCGCCAATCTCCAGGACCATCTGGACCTGTACTGCATCGTCGAGCTGTCCGGGCCACACAGCTACGACCGCTACGCCAGGCCCCTATGGGCGGCGATGGCCGGGCTGCGCTATCTGCTGACGAGGACGGGACCCGTGGCGTCGTCGCTGTTTGAGACGGGAGGCTTCTGGTACGCCGACCCCGGCGCCGCCTCCCCTGACCTCCAGATGCACCTGGGGCTTGGCACCGGCATCGAGTTTGGCGTGGCCGACATGCCGCAGGGGGGCGTTACGCTGAACTCCTGCTATCTGCGGCCGCGGTCGCGGGGCACGGTGCGTCTGGGCAGCGCCGACCTGGCGTCCCCTCCCCTGATCAACCCCAACTATCTGGAGGATCCGCGCGACCGCGCCATGTCCATCGAGGGGCTGAAGCTGACCCAGCGAATCATGGCGGCCGAGCCCCTGCGGCGGTTTGTGCGGGCGGAGCGCCTGCCGGGGCCCGACGTGCGGAGCGATGAGGAGTACTACGACTACATCTGCCAGCACTCCAAGACATCGCATCACTGCGCCGGCACATGCCGCATGGGGGCGGACGCGGAGGCGGTGGTGGACAGCAGGCTGCGGTTCAACGGAATCGCCGGGCTGCGGGTGGTGGACAACTCGGTCATGCCGACGGTGATTTCGTCCAACACCAACGCGGCGGCGATCATGATTGGCGAGAAGGCCGCCGACATGATCCGCGAAGACCACGCCTGAGGAGCGGAGCGTGGCAGGCAAGAAGACAGCAGCGGCAGCCCGAGGCAACGCGGCGGAAAGAAACGGCAACGGGCGGCAGCAGGCAGACGCAAACCGGCGGCCGACCATCATCGACGTGGCCGAACGGGCCGGCGTGTCCAAGTCCACCGTGAGCCTGGTGCTGCAGAACTCGACGTCGGTGCGCGGGACGACCCGCAGCAAGGTGCAGAAGGCGGCGGCCGACATCGGCTACGTCTACAACCGCACGGCGGCGAAGATGCGTCTGGCCAACGCCGGGCTGGTGGGGCTGGTGATCAACGACCTGCGCAACCCGTTTTTTACCGAGCTTGCCGCGTCCCTGCAGATGGCACTGTCGGCGCGGGGCTACGCAGTGGTGCTGGCCAACACCGACGAGAACGCCAAGGCCCAGGAGGCGACGGTGGGCAGCATGATCGAGCACGGGGTGTCGGCGTTTGTCATATCGCCGGCCTACGGAAAGGTGAGGAAAACCTTCGACGCGATGGCCCGCGCCTCTCTGCCCGTCATGCAGGTCATGAGGAAAGCGGACAGCAGAACCAGGCGGTTTCCCTTCGCGGCGCCCGACTACGTGAACGGCGGAAAGATCGCCGCCCGCCACCTGCTTGACCAGGGAGCCAGGCGGATCGCAATCGTGGGCGGCGTAGAGGGGCGCGGAGTCACCAAGGAGCGCATGGCCGGGTATCTGGAAGCGCTGGAGGAAACGGGGATTGAGCCGTTGGTGATGGCGGGAGAGCCAAGCAGGGTATACGGGCGGCGGGCGGCTGCCAGGCTGGCAGTCGAGTATCCGGACTGCGATGGAGTGCTGTGTTTCAACGATCTTGTGGCTTTGGGACTGCTGGCCGGACGCCTGCAGCTTGGACCGGACGCCGGCAGGCATATCAAGGTCGTCGGCTTTGACGGCATCGAGGAAGCCGAGAGTTCCTGCCCTCCCCTCACCACTGTACGGTGCGGAGTCGAGGAATTTGGACAGCAGGTAGCACAGACCGTGCTGGACTGGCTTGAGAACGGCATCCTGCCGCCGGGCGAGAGGCGGCAGCCCGTTACCCTCGATGTGCGGGAGTCGAGTCAGACAGGATGCTGACGCGGGCGGGGTATCTGGCAGGGCGGCTTGCTTGATGCGATTCTTGGCGAATGTGCCGTTTAGTATTATATTCTGCGGGAATCGTATCGAATGGCCTAGACAGTTTTGCACTCCGGCGACAATGGGAGACAGTCTGTGGCCTTGATGCTGGGGAGTGGAGCCAGGCAGGTGCTGAACATGGATACGGGCACTGACCGAGTGCCGTATTCGATACGATTCTTGTCGAATGTACCGTTTGGTGTTATATTCAGCGGGAATCGTATCTGATGATCCAAGCAATCCTGCACCTTGGCGGCGAAGACCGGAGCCTGTACCCTGTGGTGGGCAACAAGTGCGGCAGAGTGCTGAAACGGGCATGGTCTCCAACTGAGCGCCGTATCTGTTATAGTTCTTGCCAGATGCGCCGTTTGGTGTTATATTCGACATGAATCGTATCGCCAAGGCTAGCAGTGCAACCCTCTGGCGACGAGTTGCGGCAAAGTCATCGAGGACTGCTACCCATGCGAGCCAGACAGTATATTGACGAACTAGCGTCCAGGGGCAGGCATCACTTCACTACTGCCGCCGCCATTGAGGCGTTCGGCGGAAGCGAAGGCGCTGCGCGGTCCAAGCTTCGGCGCTTGAACAAGCAGGGGCGTATAGCCAGCCCTATGCGCTCGTTTCATGTCATCGTTCCTCCGGAATACCGCCGTTATGGCTGCCTGCCTGCCGAACACATCATCGACCAGATTATGGGGATGCTGGATACTCCGTATTACGTAGCGCTGCTATCTGCGGCGGAAAAGCATGGAGTCGCCAATCAGCGGCCACAGGCGCTGCAGGTGATGGTTCCCGTCAACCGGCCCAATATCATATGCGGCAAAACGCGTATCAGGTTCATTGCGCGCAAAGACCTCGAGCGAATGCCAATTGTCAAATTCAATACTCCCCACGGGTACATCAACTACTCGACGCCCGAAGCGACCGCACTGGAACTGGTAGGCTATCCGCGGCACTCCGGCGGATTTAGCAGCGTAAGAACAGTCTTGACTGAACTGGGCAAAGGGATCAATCCCCAGAAGCTGGTTGAAGCCGCCAAACTGTGCCCTGTTGGCTGGTCGCAGCGCCTCGGCTATCTGCTGGAATTTACGGAGTTACCGGAGCTCACGACTGCCATCGAATCCTTCGTACGCGACCACGCAAACAGCTACATCTCGCTCCACAGCGGTCAATCGACCGTAGGCGCCAAGCGAAACGGGCGATGGAAGGTCATCGTAAACCACGAGGCTGATCCAGGCTTGTGATGTCCAAGGGTTGCATCGACGACTGACGGACCAGCGCTGCCTGGCGACTGGATGTCCAGATCGAGCAAGACCGGGTACTGAGTCGCGCCAACCCTGCGATGGCCCAATGTCTGGGACTGTGGAGCGGACAGCATTACGCGACGGCACGGTACCTCCATAGGCCGCATCTTCGTTCCCCTTCTATCCACCTCAGGGCAAGTACCTTCATCCGGCGCCGACACTCCGCCAGTTCGCGGCGGCGAGGATAGTGATGGCAGAAACGGTCGCCCGGAGCCAGAATGGAGGGGCGCCAAGTCAGCGACGTGCCGCGCCACAATGGCGTGATGTACCGTCTGTACCGTCTAGTATGAATGGAGGGCAGGCGAGACCACGTCTACGGCTTCAGCTGGTTTTGCGACCTGCTGCGGTACTGGCATGGCTGGTCAACGGCAACGGATGCGCAAGGGTGCACCCCGCCGCACAGCGACGGCTGCTCCATGCCAGAGCATCCAGCAGGACTGGGGCTTGACATCACTGCTGAGTGTGCTATGTTGGTGGTAGTACTTGGCGGATACACCTCTTGGTGTCATATTCGGCAAGAATCGTATCGCCTAGGATAGCCAACGCAACCCTTGGCGGCGAACTGCGGCAGGACCATCGAGAGTAGCCGCTCATGCGAGCTGAACAATACATCGACGACCTGGCGGCCAGCGGCAGGGGGCACTTCACGACTGCCGCCGCCATGGAGGCAATCGGTGGAAGCGAAGACGCTGTGCGGGCCCAGATTCGGCGCCTGAACCAGCGGGGGCTGGTTGCCAGTCCCATGCGCTCGTTTCACGTTATCCTTCATCCGGTATACCGGCGTTATGGCTGCGTGCCTGCTGAGTACTTCATCGACCAGCTCATGGAGACGCTGGGCACTCCGTACTACCTAGCGCTCCTTTCGGCGGCGGAACAGCATGGGGCCGCCCATCAGCGGCCGCAGGTGATGCAGGTGATGGTACCCGATAGTCGCCCCAGCATTAAATGCGGTAAAACTGTTATTCGATTCATCGTGCGCAGCGACCTCGAACGAATGCCAATTGTCAAGATCAATTCACCCTACGGGTGCATCAAGTACGCAACCCCCGAATTGACTGCGCTGGAATTGGTGGGCTACCCGCGACGTGCCTGTGGAATGGACAACGTGGCGACAATCCTGATTGAACTGGGCGAAGAGATCGACCCCAAAATGCTGCTTGAGGCCGCCAAACTATGCCCTGTTGGCTGGTCACAGCGTCTTGGCTACCTGCTGGAATTCACAGGGTGGCCAGAGCTAGCGGCTGCCATCGAGCCCTTTGTACGAGACCGCGCAAACAGCTACATTCCTCTGCGCCGCTCCCAAGCGACTGCAGGAGGCAAACGTGACACACGATGGAAAGTCATCGTAAACCACGATGTGGATCCAGACTTATGATTTCCAAGGACTGCATTGATAAGTGGCGGACCCGCGCTCCCTGGCAACGGGATACCATGGTCGAGCAGGACCTTGTCCTGAGTCGCGCCCTTGTTGCGATGTACTCGGTGCCCGAGATCGCTGAGCGGATAGCATTCCGCGGCGGGACGGCACTGCATAAGCTGCATCTCCGCTTCCCTGCTCGCTACTCGGAGGACATCGACCTCGTCCAGATTCGGCCAGAACCAATTGGCAAGACCATTGACCTTATACGAACTGCTCTGGATCCTTTGCTTGGCACGCCTAGGCGCATGTTCAAAGAGGGACGCATCGTCCTCCTATATCGATTCTACTCTGAGGGTCCACGCCCCAAGAAGCTGCGGCTGAAGATCGAGATCAATTCCCGCGAGCACTTCACGGTGCTTGGCCATACCAAAATCCAGTATTCTGTTGAGAACCCATGGTTTTCGGGCTCCGCCAGCGTCACCACATATACCATCAACGAGATAATGGGATCAAAGCTTTGTGCGCTCTTTCAGAGAAAAAAGGGCCGAGACCTCTTCGACGTCGCTCTCGCACTCTCTCAAAAGCTGGTCGACACGCAAATTCTGCTGCGGTGCTTCAAGCGGTTCAGGGAAGAGGGGGGAGACGCGGTTACTCGCGCGCAGTTTGAGGCAAACCTCCATCACAAGTCCAACGATGAGGAATTTCGCGATGGTGTTGTCGAGCTACTCGAACCAGACGCTTCATGGGATTTCGATGATGCCATGCGCCTGGTACTCGACGAGATCGCCCCGCTGCTGCCCGGCGAGCCGTGGAAGGGCGAAGCAGACGATGACAACGGACAATTGTGAGATTGCGCGCGTATCCTTGACGCATCCGCTGAGATGATGGGCGGGTTCGTCTGCCGGCCCCAGAGTATCACCAGCTGCGCCCGCCGGCACTCTTCCCTCTCCTCGTGCCGCAGTGAGGTCTCACTCCAGCAGTTGGAGGGGAGATGCCGTGCTTTGGTGTTGACAGGGTGCCAGTACGCTAGAACCCCAACCTGCCCTCCAGGCGGATCGTATGGTCCGGAAGCTCCTCTGCGCCTTCCTCGCGCTGCCCATAGAGGTCGAAGCGCAGCTGGCCAATACCCGCGTCTACCCTGCGCAGCTCAGTGCCAAGACGCAGCGAGCGATCCTCGTCTGCCTGTCCCGCCTCGCCATAGACCGTCGCCAGCGCCCATTCGCCAAGCATTCCGGCACCGTAGCCGAGGCGAATCTGTATGGCACCGCCGCCATCCGCAGTGCCAGCGGAATCGGTTACGGATTTGGCGGAGGACGCCCACAGGGTGTCGCCGTCCCCTGAAAGCGACGCGTTCCATGTGGGCTTCAGGGACATCTGGAGACCGCGTCCTCCCTCGCTGGCCGCGTATTCCAGCCCAAAGCCGAGACTCCACTGCTTGAATTCTTCATCCTCATGAGCGAGCAGTGCGCTACCACCGCCTCTGAACGAGAGGCCCCGGTCCGGCGCGATGAAGCCGAACTGCATCGACACCTCCGCCCCAATGCCCTTCTCCGCATCGCCGCCGTCGACGCGTCCGCCGATGCCCATTCTCGTTATGACGGAAGCGCCAGTGGTCATCGCCCGCTTCGACTCGCGCTCTACTGCAGCGCGCATCCGGTACGAGTTCACATCTATCTTCTCCAGCGTAATTTCATCATCAAGCCCGTCAGAGGATACTGACGTGAGGAATATGTCGGCTCGCATCGACAGGCCGGAGCCTTCGTTTTCAGTGACGAGGCCGTTGCGCAGGCCGGCCGCTACGGTCTGGGTGTCAATGTCCGTCTCCAGCTCCGCCCGGTCATCTTCGGAATTGGTGGTCCCTGTACCAGCGCTATAAGCCCCCCAAACCATGCTGTTGCCATCCTCGGACACGACGTGGACGTAGGGCGTGACGCTGGCGACGCTGGTCGTTACTTCGCCGTTGCCAAGGCCGGCGCCGGCAAACTGATACTCCATCTGGCTTTCCTTGCGGCTGAACGCAACGCCCAGCATGAAGCGGTTCCTGCGGAAGCCAAGGCCGAGGTGGCTGGAGCTGACTTCGTTCTCATAGTCGAAGGCGCCAAAGTTGTCATCCGCGAAACCGCCCTCCCCTGACAAGCGGCCTGCTCCTCCCCAGAAGAGGAAAGAGGAACCGCCGTCAGACTGGCCATCCAGAGACAGCGCAAACCGGCTTTGGTCCTGGAGGTCGCGAATACTGGGAACGTTTGCCCACTGCCTGTAGGAGTCGAAGCCGCCGCCGGAAACCTGGCTGTACTCCGAATCGAGATGGGCTCCATACGGGGCGGCAACCTCGACGCCAAAGAAGCTGGCGATTTCCTTCGCAGCCTGACCGCCGCCAGCTCCAGCCGCCAGCGCTTTGGCACTGACCGCGTGTCCACCCAGCACGACGCTGTCGCTGTTGCTATAGGCATGCATATCTGCGATGCTCCAAAGCTCGTCGACGACGCTAGCAGCGAACGAGCGACTGGCGCTTGCCAAGACGTAGGAAAGCCCCCTCGCTCGGGGGTCGACAACCCGCACCGAAGTCTCGGCTGACACAACCGTTCTCCCGCTGTCCGTCGCATTTGGTTCCGCTGGCTGGATTGCCAAGTCCCCTCTCAGAACGCTAGCGCCAGTATCCCTGCGCTTGGGCCGCTCAAACTCGATGGATACAGAACCAGCTATCCTGCCATCAACCTCGAAACTCTGGGGCACCAGGTTGGTTCCCCTATAGACGGTTACTTCGCCGCTCTCTTCGCCAGTGGCACGGACTCCAGCGCTTCGCGCCGTGCCTCCCGCTGCCCCGGCCACGTCAGCGGTCGTGTAGCTCGCCCTCCACAGGACGGTCACGTCATAGTCCAGCGCCGGATACACCGCCACCTGAAAGTCGACCTTGGAGTTGGAGTCGGAATCCGTGCTAGCCCTCAGCGACCTGACGGAAAGGACCGACTGCCCCGGAGCCTCCGAAATCACGCCTTGACCGACTGCGTCTCCATCGCGATAGACTGCGCTCTCCGACTGGTTGAAAAGGGCAATCTCGACAGTCTCGCCGTAGCCCTCGGCGATGAAGTCAAGCTCGGTGGAAAGCACGATGTTTCTCGACGAAATGTCCGGTGTGAACAGCAGCCGGCCATCAGTCGCCGAGCCACTGTCAGACCGACTGGTAGTGTCCAAGAAGTCGGCGACCGAGGCTGCCGTGCCGCCAGATACGCTGTAATCCACGGAGACTGTCCGCGCGGTGCCAGGACTCCGCGTCAGCGTAACGACAAAGACGAGATCCTGGCCCTCCACCGTCTGCGCATCGGTAATCGTCAGCGCGTCAGGGGAAGCGTCGTTATCGCGGATGACACCTAATGCTGCTGCCGCCTGAAGAGTCACGCTTCCCGACACCACTCGCGTCAAGAGAATCTCAACGGTTTCGTTGTCTTCCAACTCCGCATCGTCCACCGTCCTCAGCGTCAGAGTAGCCGAAGTCTGCCCTGCCCCTATGGAAAAGCTGTCCGTAAGGCTGTCCAGGAAAAAGTCTCCTGCTTCGATACCTATGCCTGTAATCCTGTATCCGACTTCGATATTCGCACGGCTTTGTTCATTCAGCGATATGTCAAAAGTCAGGGTACCGCCTTCGTCTACCGGATCAGCATTGGCAATTGCCAAGGTGGGCGATTCGCCGGGGACCGGCGTCGAGGCGGGCATCTGATCGTTATCGCGAATGACGCCGGTCGCCGCCTGTCTTTGAAGCGTCACGTTTCCGGACAGCACCCTCGTCAAGCGTACCTGAATGGTCTTGTCCCGCTCCGCGACCGCATCGTCCCGCAGCGCCAGTTCCAGAGTCGCCGCGGCCCGATTGGCAGGGATGGTTATCGTACCCGTTAGGGCTGGCGTAAGCGGCGTGCTGAAGTCCGCTGCATCGACTCCCGCGCCGGATACGGCGTACTCTATCTCGGTATCCTGAAGGACCGGAATGCTGAGTGACACGCTGAATACCAGGGACCGGCCCTCTGGCACTGCAGGGGCATTGGAAATTATCGCAGCTGGCGGTGCAACAACGGGGGGAGGCAGACCATCATCGTCACGGACGACGACGGCTGCGCTAGACGGCGTGCCAAACGTATAGCTGGTATGGCTTTGAATGGTCAGCAGCACGGTGGAGTAGGGCTCGTCATCCTCATCCTGCGGCGCTAAAAGGCTCACCAGCACGGTGTTGGCGCCAGCAGCCATGGTCACGCTCGTACGGGTGGCATCGGCTGCGCTCAGTACGCCACTCTGGTCGTCGATAGTGAACCTCACCGTCAGAGCGCCCGTAGCCAAGCCCGTGCGTCTTATTTCAAACACGGCGTTATCGCCCTCGCCAATGAAGGAGCTTTGCGCCACAACTGTAACCTCGGATGGGCCTTCCGGAAGAACTTCTGTAGTGGCATCGCTTGGTATCCTTTCCTCAAAGCCCAAATCGTCATTAAAGATCAGCACGATGCGGATCAGCTTGCCCTGGTCCGCCGCAACCAGCGTATAGGAGAGGCTGCCGTCACCGATATTTTCAGGAGTCGGATCGGTTGCGCTGTCCAACCGCTGCCACTGGTAGGCGTCTACCGCCATGACCCTGCCATTGGCGTCGGCTATGTTTGACGGCGTAGCGGTCAGAGTACGGCCAACTTCGACTGTTCCGGCTATTGTCAGAGTGCCCGTGGCGGGGGTGTTCATAATATCGCCGATTGCGCCAGTTGGGTCGCTTGCAATCGTTTCCTCAGTGCCTAAATCGTCAGTAAAGGTTAGCACGATACGGATCAGCTTGCCTTGGTCCGCCGCAACCAGCGTGTAGGTAAGGCTTCCGTCGCCGATGTCGTCAGGACTCGTGTCGGCGGCATCGTCCAGGCGCTGCCACTGATAACTGTCAGCCGCCCTGGTCCTTCCGTCAGCGTCCGCTATGTTTGATGGCGTGGCGGTCAGGGTTTGGCCAACCTCCTCCGTACCGGTGATTGTCAGCGTGCCTGTGGCGGGGTTGTTCGTAAGCTCGCCGATGGCGCCCGTGAGAGAGCTTGTGATCGTTTCATTGAAGTCATCATCGTCCGTGAAGGTCAGAACAATGCGGATTAGCTTGCCTTCATCCGCCGCGACCAGCGTGTAGGTAAGGCTTCCGTCGCCGATATCTTCAGGAGTCGTGTCGGCAGCATCGTCTAGGCGCTGCCACTGGTAGCTGTCTACTGCCCCGATCCTCCCGTTTCTGTCCGCTATGCTTACTGGCGTGGCGGTCAGGGTTTGGCCCACCTCCTCCGTGCCGGATATTGTCAGCATGCCAGAGGCGGGGTGTTCTGGAATCACCACGGGGCCGATCCAGTAGCTTTCTTTCACCTCCGGGTTGCCCTCGTCGTCTTCAAACTCAACCGTCACACGGATGTATTTGTCAACCTCTGCCTGTGTAAGCGTGTAGGAAGCGTCCGTTGCGCCAGCAATGTCCACCCCCACAGTGGCAGTACGGGTGTCGGCGGTCTGCCACTGATACTGGTAGGCGACCGGGAGCGTCAGCCCATCTACAGGGTCATCGATGTTGACCGCTGAAGATATTAAAGTCTCGCCTCTCTCTGGGCTCCTGTCAATACTTGGATCACCTAGATAGCGGCTTATATTCAGATTGCCCTCGGCTGGAGCGTCGTTCTCCGCTACGGGGCCTTGCCAGCCGCTTACTGCCCTTTCCTGGGTGTTTTCGTCGTCGGTATATACCAATTCCGCCTGAACAAAACAGTTCTCGTCCTCGTTTTGCAGCCGATAGCTAGGATTGCTCGAACTTTCAATTCTTTGCTTGTTCGTGCCGACGTTGTCCTCTGCGCAAAAGAACTCGTACCTAAAGCCTCGCCCAAACTTGTCTGTCATGCCATTTGGATCGCTGACCTCGTTTCGATTTATAGTCAAAAGTTCTCCATTACGAAGCGTTCCAGTAAGTAAATTCGCCCCAACTGTGGGTGCCACGTTGACATCCAATACCACCGGGGACAGCGCGCTGGAGAGCACCGTCTGGTCTCCGCGGCCGTCGGTGACAGTAACCGCGGCAACCAGCTTACCGCCTGGCACCGTAATCGCGCCGTCCATAGCCGGGAGCGTTATGGTTGATCCACTAAGGGACGGCAGTAGAACTGCTCCTGTATCCGTAGTGGGATCTGTGACGGCTGTTGCGGATTCGGGGTATCTGTAGTACGAAAACACCCACCGGCTCGTATCGGTACGGTCGCCTTCCAGCCCGTCATCGTCCATAAAACCCGATGTAACAACGGTGACATCCGTTCCTACCCTGAAACCTACGGTAGAAGTGAAACTAAATGTCGGCGTACCCGTGGTGGGAAGGTTGGGGAGTTCAAGCACCGGCCCCGCCCAATCGCTCATTATTACCTCGGAATTGCCAAAATTGTCGGTAAATGAAAGGGTTACTCGAAAGTACTTGCCAACATCACCTTCTACCAACAAGAAAGTAAGCGCAGTTGAATGATCTGATGCATCCGAGCCCTGATCATCATCCGCTCTTTCCCACCTATAGGTAAAGCCCAAGAAAGGATTAGGAAGTCCATTTTCGTCTACAACATCATCAAAGTCCGGTACCATACTTGCTCCGACTTGTATCGGAGGCTGAGGTTGCCCCCGCGGCCTGCCAGTAGTAGCGACCAATTCACCTGTGACTGGGGTATTGCCCGTTCCCAGGATCCTGATGGAAAGCGACCTCATGTCGTCTGCTTCCGCTCCCGTCCAGTAGCCGTCGCCCGTCCCAGCATCGGCGTTGTTGGGATTTCCATTTACATACCCACTTAAGCTCCAGCTAGTAAGTCCCGTGGTAACCTGGTCTCTTTTTCTTTGCCACGTAACGCTGGTACTGCCTGTCGGCTGTGCCGGGGTGTGCCCCAGTTCAATGTAGTATGTGGTATTCGCTGTAAGTGTGGTGCTGGCGGGAGCGGTAAACTTGTTCCATGCATTCGCAGTAAGGGTTGGGTTCGTCAGCGTTACCGCCCCTGTCGTCGTCGGGGCACTCGAGGCTTGCGGCAAGAGCCGTACCTGTGTGGTGCCGTCGGCAGGCACAGCAGTAAAATACAGCTCTACCGAGGTAAGCGTATAGTCGTGGCCTCCCGTAGTAAACTCCTGCGCAAACCAATTTGTTCTGGTTATGGTTTTCCCGCCCTGTGTTGTAGCCCCGCTATTGTCAAGGATCGTGTATTCGGTCTGCGCCTGCACCGCGGAGGGTGCTGTCATCCCCGCCGCCGCTAGCATCATCCCCGCCATCCAGGCGCATACCGCCGCCCGAAGCGGTCCGTGCGCCACCGCCTGATTCCGCCTTCCTTCGCCCGTATCCAGCCCTAGTCGGCTGCGGCTGCGGCTGACGTCCCCCCGCGCTATCCACCCGTTCTGCCGTCGCCAGCAAGCTGCGATTCCCGCTGCCTTACGTACCAGGCCGCCTCGCAGCCCCTGTCCAGTCGAGGCGGGCTCGTTCGTCCCTCCGATGCCGCCGCCCGCCCCATGGGCACCAGCGCATACCCGTACTGCGTTCATACCGATGCTCTCCTGTCGGCCTTTACGCCTCGTTCCGACATTGGCCCGCTGCCCCCTTCCCCTTCCTCAAGCAAGGCTGGGCGGCTTCGAGTCCGTATGCGTGCGTGGAGCCGTACGACCGTTTCGGTCGCACGTCCCCCTCCAGCGCAAGCGCTACGCGCCTCCGCCGCATCTACACTAGCAACTCTTTGCGCCCATGCCAAGTCCCCCGTCGCTCGCGATGTCAATGCCCTTCGGCGGCGGCTGGCCCGTACCGCGCTGCGGCGTTCCCGCCCGTCCATCCGCCCAGACGGCTGACGTACAGTGGACACGTCGCCACGGCGCTCGACACCGCTAAGGCACCAACCATCCCGGGAGACTCTGCCATCGAGGCGGTCTCCGCCAGCCTCTCTCGGCTCCTGTGTGTATAGCCGTAGCATAACCCTTCCTTCCTCCGCCGGCGATGCCCGCATCTCCCTTGCCCAGCGCTCTGGCATGGCATTGCCCTCCTTCCGCCCGACCGTCGCGGGCGTGCCCAAACCGCCGCCTTCACGCTTGCCGCCAACATCCGCTCCCGTAGCACGCGTCTCCCGCGCAGAGCCACCGTCCCCGCTTGCGCAGGCACCGCTACCCTGTCCCGCGTCCAAACGCGCTCTCCGGTACGCGTTACTAGTGGCTTGCGCGCCCAGTGGCATCTTCCCGCGACGCCGCAGGATACTGCGAGCCTTGCCGGTCCGCACGGCCACTGGCAGCCGCTATGCTTGGCGGATAGGCGACGGCGACCGGACCGGCAATCTCAAATTCCGGCACCCCGACCCCGCGCAAACGGAGAAACCAAGATGGACAAGGACCTGTTCGACAAAGGGCTGGAGCGCAGGCGCGCCACCCTCGGCAAGGAGTACGTCGACGCCAACCTCAGCGCCGCCGACGATTTCACCCGCCCCTTCCAGGAGGCGATGACGGCATGGTGCTGGGGCTTCGGCTGGGGCGACGACGCCATCGACCCCAAGACCCGCTCCATGATGAACCTCGCCATGATCGGCGCCCTGGGCAAGATGCATGAGTGGGAAATCCACTGCCGCGGCGCCATCACCAACGGAGTCTCCGTCGAGGAGATCCGCGCCATCGTCCACGTCGTCGGCATCTACTGCGGCGTGCCGCAGGCGCTCGAGTGCTTCCGCGTCGCCCGCAAGGTGCTGGAGGAGGCCGGCAAGCTGTAGCGCTCGGCGCTGCACAGGAGGCACCGGGGTGGCGGACGCTGGGTGGCAGTTTCTAGGCGGGAGGCTCCACCGCCTCCCGCATCCACCGCTGCAGGTGCATCACCGAGTGCTCCGAATTGACGCCGCAGGCGGGGTCCACCACCAGCGGCCCGGGCCGGTAGCCCCGCGACCCCAGTCCCCGCTGCACGCACTCCACCAGATGGATGTCCTCCTCCACCGTAGTGGCGCGGTCCTGCTTCGCCAGCTGGCGCACCACGGAATCCTCCGCGCCGCCCTCCGAGTGCCAGCCCCGCCATACCACCACATGGCCGACGTCGACAGGGCGCCAGTGGTAGGTGTTCAGGCGGTTGCCCGGATAGACCTGAAACGAAAACAGCGGCCACAGGTACCAGCTCGAGTAGCCGTCGTGATGGGCATACCCCGATTCGATGTCGTAGGTCATCCTGCTCAGGTCGCCGCTTTGCGTGGTGTGGCGCAGGCAGTAGCCCTGCGGCTGGATGTCGTAGGTCTCGGTCTTCACCACCCCCGTCGAAAACGTCGGATGGTTGAGCGCGCAGTGGTAGCACTCCGAGTAGTTCTCCACCGACACCTTCCAGTTGCACCGCTCCGGTATCTCCACCCACTCCAGCGGCTCGAGGCTCTCCCAGTTGGGCACCCACTCCTCCAGCTCCCGCCGCGCGCCGGGAAACCACTCGTCCATCGGCGCCGCATCGGAGTCGAGATTGACGAACACAAACCCCAGAAACTCCTCCGCCCGCACCTCGCAAAGGCGGATGCTGCCGCGGTCAAATCCCGGCACGCTTCTGGCGTTGGGCGCCCCGCGCAGCTCTCCAGTCAATTCGTACGTCCAGGCGTGGTAGGGACAGACAAGCGTGCGGGCGGTCCCCTGTCCCTTGACGATCTGGTGCGCCCGATGCTGGCAGACGTTGTAGAAGGCCCGCACCGCGCCGTCCCGTCCCCGCACGCAGAAGAAACCCTCCCCCGCCAGCTCGAAGGCGCAGTAATCGCCCGGTTCGCGCACCGCGCTGGCATGGCATGCGTACTGCCAGCTGCGCGACAGAAGCCCGGTGCGCTCTGCCTCGAAGACCGCCGGGTCCGTGTAGTAGCGCGCCTCCAGCGACCGCGTGGGCCCGTCCCCGCCGCCGCCTTCGGCGGGCGCCCGCTTCTGCTTGGGCTGCGTTAGAGTCGTCTCGCTCATAGTGGGCATGTTACGCGAATCGGGAGCGCGCCGGTGGCCCAGAAACTGCCTTCCCACGCCCGCGCCGTCATCGTCGGCGGCGGCATCATGGGCGTGGGCCTCGCCTACCATCTCGCCAAGGAGGGATGGGGCGGCGAAACCGTCCTCGTCGAGAAGGCCGAACTCACCAGCGGCAGCACATGGCACGCCGCCGGCCAGATCACCCAGTCAGTCAGCTCGCACAGCCTCGGCCGCTGCGTCGCCTACAACCTCAGTCTCTACGCCGGCGGCCTCGAGGCCGAAACCGGACAGTCGGTCACCTGGCACGGCTGCGGGTCGCTGCGCCTCGCCTACACCGAGGACGAGATGGACTGGCTGCGCCACACCCTGTCGGTAGGCCGCGCCCTCGGTTTCCGCATGGAGATTGTCAGTCCCGCCCGCGCCGCCGCGCTGCATCCCCACTACCAGCTCGACGGCGTGCTGGGCGCGCTGCACACCCCCGACGACGGCCATGTCGATCCGGCGGGCGCCACCATGGCCCTGGCCGCCGGCGCGCGCGCCGGCGGCGTCCAGATCGTACGCCGCTGCCGCGCCACCAATATCGTCCGCGCCCCAGGCGGCGAATGGACCGTGGAAACCGAGCGGGGACCGATTCGCTGCCAGCACGTGGTCAACGCCGGCGGTACCTACGCCCGCCAGATCGGCGACTGGAGCGGCCTGCAGCTGCCCGCCGTCTCCATGACCCACCATTATTTCGTGACCGAGCCGGTGCCGGAGTTCGCCGGCCTCGACCGCGAGCTGCCGGTGGTGCGCGACGACCGCAAGGTCTCCGGCTACGTCCGCATGGAGCAGCGGCGCGGCCTCATCGGAATCTACGAAAAGGAAAATCCCAACACGGTCTGGGAGGACGGCTGCCCCTGGGAGGCGGAGAACGAGCTCTTCGACCCCGACTACGACCGCGTGCTGCCATGGCTGGAGGAGGCCCTGCGCCGCATGCCGGTCCTCGCCGACCGCGCCATCGCCCGCACCGTCCACGGCGCCATCTCCCATCCCCCCGACGGCAACCCGCTGGTCGGCCCGGCCCCCGGCGCCCCCGGCTACTGGTACTGCTGCGGCACCCAGATCGGAATCGGCTGGGGACCGGGCCTTACCCGCGAGCTCGCCCGCTGGATGGTGCATGGCGCGGCCAACATCTCCATGCGCGACTGCGACCCCCGCCGCTTCGGCGATTACGCCACCCGCGAGTGGCAGGCGGTCAAGGCCAAAGAGGACTACTGCCTGCGCCATGAGATTCCCTACCCCCACTTCAGCCGCAAAGCCGGACGGCCGGTGCACCCCTCCCCCCTCTACGAGACTCTGAAGGCCAAGGGGGCGGTGTACGAGGAGGTGTACGGTTTCGAGCGCCCCCGCTGGTTCGCCCGCGGCGGCGTGCCGCAGCGGGACCATGACTCCTTCCGCCGCACGCCCGTGCATGACATGGTGGGCGGCGAGGTCCGCGCCGTCCGCGAGCGCGCTGGCATCATGGACATCACCGCCTTCGCCAAGGTCGAGGTCGCCGGCCCCGGCGCCGCAGCTCTGCTCGGCCGCCTGTCGGCCAACCGGGTGCCTGGCAAGGACGGCGCGACCGCCCTTGCCCACCTGACCAGCCGCGCCGGGCGAATCGAGCTGGAGACCATCATCCTGCGCATGGAGGAGCGTCGCTATTATCTGGTGTGCGCCGCGTTTTTCGAGCGGCGGCTGGTCGACCATCTCGAGTGCCACGCCAAGGGACTCGACGTCGAGGTCCGGGCGCTGTCGCGGGACTGGGCGGCGCTGGCCATCAACGGACCCCGGGCGCGGGAGATTCTGGCCGCCTGCACCGACGCCGATCTTGGCAACGCCAGCTTTCCGTGGATGACGGCGCAGCCCATTGCAGTCGCCGGCCACGAGGTATGGGCGATGCGCATGTCCTACGCGGGAGAGCTGGGATGGGAGCTGCACATGCCCAGCGCCGCCTGCCACGGCGTGTACGACGGACTGTGGAAGGCGGGCGAGTCCTGCGGCATCGCCGACTACGGAAGTTTCGCCATGAACGCCATGCGCATGGAGAAGGCTTTCAAGGGCGCCGCCGAGCTGACCAACGAAGTCACCCTGGCGGAAGCCGACGTCCTCCGCTTTGCCAAATCGGACCAGGAGTTTCTGGGCCGCGCCGCCGCGCTGGACGGCAGCCTCCGCTGGGCGTGCGCCTATCTCGCCATCGATACGGACGGCATAGCCGACGGCCACGGCGGCGAGGCGGTGATGATGGATGGCAAGGTCGTTGGCTCCACCTCCTCGGTGGCCTATGGCCACAGCGTCGAAACGACCCTCGCCTTCGCCTACCTCGATCCCGAGGCCGCCGCCCCCAACACCGAGCTGCGGGTACTCGTCCAGGGAAAGCCGCGCTGCGCGCGGGTACTGGTGGAGCCCGCCTACGACCCCCAAAGCCTGCGGCCGCGGGCAGACGCGGAAGCCAGCTGATGCTGGCAGACTGCCCGAGGACGCGGCGCTGGCGGAAGTGCGATGCAGGGTCGTCGGCATAGCGACGAGGCCGAGACGATGGCCGTCCTCGCGAAGGCGGGCAGCCACTTCATGAAATCCCTGCGCAACCGCCTGCTCGCCATCGCCGCTGAAGACGGTCTCCATGACATGCCGGACTGCAGGTCGACCTCGCGCAGATTGACAAGGGCGCCCTCGACGCCTATCCTATGAGTCGCCGCGTCAGCAGCCCGCGTATGGACGGCCCGGGCACGCATCGATTCGCTGGACGGAGGCGGCCGAGCTGTCCATAATCATGGCCGCACTGCAGGATGCGGCGCCCGGTGCGGATAGCGGACTGGACGGACTTTAACTTTTACGCCACAAGAGTCGTGGCGGTAAAATCACTTTTTTCAAACCGTAATTCTCGCGCAAATGCATGGATAAATTTTTCCACGGGGATCGTATTTGCTTCTTTGCGCAATTGCGCCACTTGCATTCTCACGCTGCATGCCTACCTTGCATGAACCATCAATCCGGAGGGGCTGGTCGGCAGCGTCTTCGCACAGACAAGGGAGCCACCGCCATGCACGACCCCAACAATCAGGACGATGTCAATTTCCGCAGGCTGGGCAACTACGAGAAGGTGCTCTGGGAGCTGGCCCGGCTGAGTCTGGCCCCGGTGTTCTTCCATCAGCTCTGCACGGAATTTGGCCTCCAGCTGATCAACCCGATACTCCTGGGCCTCGGCGAGGCCGACCTGGTGGTCCTTGCGAAGCTGACCGACGGCCGCTACCTGCTCATCGTCTGGGAGCACAAGTCCTACAGGGACGAGTACGCGAAGCTGCAGCTGGCCCGCTACGTCTTCGCCAAGGCGTACGAGCTGGTGCAGGACAAAGAGCATACAGAAGGCAAAGTGCCAATTATGTACGGCGTGGTTGCCCTGCACCGGGAAGCGTCGAAGTATCCTCCGGCTGACTTGGACGACCTGGCCGGCCTCACCAATGAGGAGGAGAAGAAGGCCGCGATGAACACCATAACAGTAGACGGACTCGACTTCGGGCAGATTGGCCGGAAGAACCTCTGCGAGGACCCGGAGGCAGGTGGGCTGATACTGCCGTTTACGGTTGGCTGGGGCGGACGGGAGCTGGACGACGGGGACCTCGTCTACTTGGGCCGGGCGGTAAGGCTTCACAAGGAGGAGATGAAGCGCTATATTGTTGGGCAGGTTGTCGATAGGCTGGGCGTACCGTTTGAGCGGTGGCGAACGGTTGCGACAGGAGAGATGGAACCAGAGGAAGCGAAGAAAACCGTGGACGCGATTGTGGAACAGCTGAGGAGCGAGGGCGAAGCTCGGGGGCTGGCCAAGGCTTTCCTGATGCAGGCGCGGAGCAAGTTTCGGCGAGTGCCCAGGAACAGACAGGCGCAGGTGCGCGCCGCTTCGATACCGCAGCTCGAGGACTGGATGCGCCGGATATTTACGGCTACCAGCCTCAACGCGGTATTTGACGGCGACGCTGACGGCGGCCACGCCATCAACGGGGTTCCCGCCAAGCCGCCTTCCCGGAAGGGGACGGCCAACTAGGCTGGCTATTCCTCGCCCAACGCTCTAGGCACCGAGATGCGGGTACTTGTCCAAGGCGAGCCGCGCAGCGCCGTTTCGAGACGGCTCTGGAACGAGGGACAAGCCAAGAGGAGGCAACGGAATCCATGGACGCGATTGCACAGCAGTTTGAAAACGAGGGCATCGCCAAGGGCGAATCTCGGGGCATTGCCAAGGGCCGGGAGATTGGCGTGGCCGAGGGACTGGCCAAGGCTTTCCTGATGCAGGCGCGGAGCAAGTTTCGGCGAGTGCCCAAGAACAGGCAGGCGCAGGTACGCGCCGCTTCGATACCGCAGCTCGAGGAGTGGATGCGCCGGATTCTTACGGCTACCAGTCTCAATGCGGTATTAGACGGCGACGATGGCAACGGCCATGCCGCTTCACAGCGGCCCCGTTCAAGAGAGCAGAAGCACGAGGAGGCCAGAGAAGCCATGGACCCAAGGAAGAGGCTGGAAAGGCTGATGCTCGATCGCGAAGCTCTAAGTCATATTCAAGGTGTGGGGACAGGCATCACCCTTGGCGAAAGGATGATATTTGAGAGGGCCGCTAAACGGCGGTTTCAGAGCATCCCAGATCGTCTGATGCTCCAAATGGACGAAGCATCGTCGGACCAGTTCGATGCCTGGTTTGACCGGCTGTACGAGGTCTCCGATCTGGAATCGGTGTTCAGCGGAAGCGGCGACGGCAAAGCCAGCGAGTAGTAGTGCCTGGTTGCTCCGCGACGGATGATGCCAATGCCCCAGATTGGCCGAGTGAGACCTGGCTGCGCATCCGAATCGTGGTACAGCGACGTCGAACTGCGTTTCCTTCAGGATTTCGACACTTTCCGGTGCCGCCAGGATCTGTGCCGCTGGACAAGTCGGTGCGGCTGGTGACGACTCTTGGCGGCAGCAACCGCCGCGAGAAGCATCCGTCATCAGGTTATCAGCTTGTGTGATGCGGCTATGGCTGCCCTGCCAAGGCGGTGAGCGGCTATTGCTATTCAGAGGAGTAGCTGCAGGCGATTTGCGAGAAACGGCGAAGCAAAGACTTGTACCCGCGGCAATCCATCCCCGTCAGGGCTAGACGGCAGCGCTGCCGGGAAAGCCTCCAACAAGACTGGCAGACACTATCATGTGCAGATTGGTGCCACTTGCGGGTACCAGTCAGACCTAGCGGACACGGGAAGGGAATGCCCGCCATGACCAGCCGCATTCACAGTCAGGCCGAGTGGGCAGAGCGCGCCCGCGCCGTGCTGCCGGCGGGAGGCTTTGGCAACTTCGACCCCCGATTCGTGATCCGCGAAGGCAACGGGTCGCGTCTGTGGGACGAGGACGGCAACGAGTACGTCGACTACCTGCTCGGCTCCGGTCCCATGATGCTTGGCCACGGACACCCCGAAGTGCTGGAGGCTGTTTACCGGCAGCTGCCGCTGGGTCAGACGTTTTTCGCCAGCAACGCCGCCGCCATCGAGCTTGCCGAGGAAATCTGCCGCGCCGTACCATGCGCCGAACGGCTGCGCTACGTCTCCTCCGGAGGTGAAGCCGACATGTACGCCATGCGGCTGGCGCGGGCCTATACCGGACGCGACAAGATCGTGAAGTTCGAGGGCGGCTACCACGGCATGAGCGCGGAGGCGCAGATGAGCCTCGCCCCGGAACGGCTGGCCAACTTTCCCCAGGCGGTGCCCGACAGCGCGGGAATCCCCCAGGCGGTGGCCGACGAGATGCTGATCGCCCCCTTCAACGATCCCGACTACATCAGGTCGCTGCTGGCGGAATGGGGCGACCGCGTCGCCGCCATCATCGTCGAGCCCCTCCAGCGAATCATTCCGCCCCTGCCGGGGTTTCTGCAGCTGCTCCGCGAGGAGGCCGACCGCTATGGCATCGTGCTGGTGTTTGACGAAGTGGTGACCGGATTCCGATTCGCCTACGGCGGCGCCCAGGAGCTGTACGGGGTGGTGCCCGACGTGGCCACGCTGGGCAAGGTGATTGGCGGCGGTTTTGCGCTGGCCGCTATAGCCGGCACAGAGGACATCATGGCGCACTTCGACAGGGACTCCGTCGGCGCCGAGAGGTGGCTGATGCAGCTGGGGACGCTGTCGGGCAATCCGGTGGCGGCGGCGGCCGGTCTCAAGTCGCTTGAGATACTCCGCCGCCCGGGCCAGTACGGAACGCTGCGCGGCAATGGCCTGCGGGTGATGGACATGGCGGCCGCCGCCCTCGACGAAACCGGACTGCCCTACCAGATCGTGGGCGAGCCGACGCTGTTTGACGTAGTCTTCGCCACCGAGCAGCCCCGTGACTACCGCGCCGTGAAGGAGGGTAACATGACGCTGGCGAAGAGGTTCAACGACGCGCTTGTGGCGGGAGGGCTGTTCAAGTCGGCGGGAAAGACGTACATCAGCCTCGCCCTCACCGAAGAAGACTTCGATGTCACACAGCGGGCAATGGCCTCTGCCGCCAAGTCTCTGACAGTATAGGATGCCGCAGCCTACCCTCCCAACAACTGCCCAGTGAAGTGTGGACTGGACCCCATTCATGGCATACTTGACATCCGACTGGCGGCCAGCTACTCTGTCCGAGATAGCTGCGTGGCTCAGGCGACGCTGCCGACATCCGGCGGCCCACTTGGCCATCTTGGCTTGGGTAGAACACAAGGAGCACGTGATGACTACCGTCAAAGCAGAGGTCTCTGGCAAGCTGATGAGCTCTCTCAAGAGAGTGATTCGAAAGCATCTCGCCCCCTCCAAGGTGGTTGATGTACATGTCAAAGGCAAGGCGGGCTGGGAGGATGAGCCGATCCTTACCATTTACGTCGTTATAAGGAAGCAGGCAGAACGGCTTGGGTTGCCCGACCCCGAAGGGTATCTTGCACTGCGGAATCATGTGTATTCGACGCTCGAACAGGCTGGGGATGCAAGACGGCCGCTCTTCCGCTTCCTTTCAGAAGAGGATATGTCAAATGTACGCATTTGAACTAATCCAGTGCGCTATGCGTCCGCTCGACCCAGCGCAAATCAGCGATCCTACCGATGCTGACTTCAACAGGTCCGTCAGCTCTTCCTACTACGCTGTCTTTCACGCAGCATGCCAGAATGCCGCGGACTGTCTTGTGGGGTCATCACCACAAAGTCGAATTGACCCGGCCTGGCGGCAGGCATATCGAGCAGTCGATCATGGGCACGCGAGAAGGCAATGCAATAACAAGATGGAGATGATACGGTTTCTGGACACAATTCAGAATTTTGGGAGTTTCTTTGTCGACCTTTATGATTTGCGGCATGATGCGGAATATGACCCGGCAATTGTCTTTCGGTATGAAGAAGCTCTAGCAGCAGCGGAAGGCGCAAAGTACGCCGTCGAAAGCCTGTTTGAATCTCCCTTGGCGGACCGCCGGTCTTTTGCCGTGTGGATGACAATGAAGCATCGCACATAGCAGTTGCACATCTGCGTATACAGTCGCTTTCTGCAAGCTTTCACTGTCTGGTTCAAACACGCCGTCCTCGCCTGTACTGCTGCACCGCCCCCTACTGCTGTTCTTCCCGGCGGCATGAGGGCCGGTCCGGTTCAGGTTCAAGCAAACAGCCTAACTGCCGCCGCCGTCATCCTCAACCACCTCGAAACCAGTGATCTTGCGCTTGCCCTTGCTAAACTCCACCTTCACCGCATAGACGGGCCTGTCCGTTCCCCGATACTTCTGCGCGTATTCCATGTCCAGCGTCCGCTTCTCCTTCTTTGCCTCATCATCCTCATCACCGTCCGACAGGCTGAACTCAAACAGATACGCGTACGACGGTCCCGATACCGCCAAGTCGGTCCGGTCCCAGACATCGGTTTTCTCGGCGCACGCCATGAGGCCCGCTCCCGCGAAGCTGCTGTAGCAAATGCTCATAAAGTGCTTCTTGCACCCCCTTTCATCCATATCCTCGTGCCACTTCTTTGGCAGGCTGGCCAAAATGCTTTGAAAATGCGCCTTCACTGCCGCAGTGTCGCCCTCCGACAGATACCCGTGCAGCTGCCCGCCCTCCTCGATAAGCGTCTTTGCCGCTTTTGGCAGCATGGTTTCCAGCCGCAAGAGGCTGAGGTGCTGCCGCACCGCCCGGTTTGGAAAGTCAAGCCTGCTGTACCTGCTGCTGTACATGTCGTCATCGTCATCATCTTCCTCTATAGCCAGAGTCAGGTAACCCGCATGAAACAGCAGCGCCCGGTCATCCATACTGTCGAGGTCAATTGCCTCCATTTTAAATGCATCGGCAAGCGCGCTGCCCGTCATCACACTGTCGAGGCTTGCCGGATCATCCTTGCCCATCCGCAACACCACGTCCAGCGGATTCGGAGATCTCGCCTCG
Organism: uncultured Rhodobacterales bacterium; assembly: GCA_964586735.1. GTDB lineage: Bacteria > Pseudomonadota > Alphaproteobacteria > Rhodobacterales > CAZPXZ01 > CAZPXZ01. The sequence continues at coordinate 46,300 of CAZPIN010000242.1, forward strand.
AACCACCACGGCCGGTACTCCCGCTTGTCAAGGAGGCACAGGATATCGTAGGGATTGTACAGCTTTTCCTTCCCTTGCCAATTGTAGCCGCTGTACCATTCGCGCATCTCCTCCCGGTCCAGGCCGTCCAGCTCCGGCGCGAAGGCTTCGCCGATTTCCTCTTCGGTAAATCCGAAGGCTGAAGAGTATTCTTTGTCCGTCGTAATGCCCTGCAAATTGTCATTGGTGGAAAAAATGCCCGACATGTGAAACCTGCTCCCGCCTATGAAGAAGCTGTAGTCAATGTCCTCCTGGGAAGACTTCGTCAGGGCATATATTCCGCTCAGCCCGCTCTTGTTCTCGGCGGCGATTTCCGGCGTACCAATTGTGTCAAGGATGGGCTTGTCGCACCCGTCCACCAGCAGCGCCACTCTCTTCCCGGTTTCGCTGTGCATCCTTCTAGCAAGTTCGCGCAGCCTGAACGAACAGCTTCTCTCTTTGGTTGTCACGCCGTACTGCCGCTCGATTTCGCCAATCTGCGCTTGCACCGTTTCCTCAAGGTCGTTCCTGCCCGCATACTCCCTTTCGCTCAGGTCTAGATGCAGTACCGTATGCCGCTTAGACCAGTCCCACGTGCCGTGCAGCGCGAGGCCCCTGAACAGCTCCTCGTTGCCCTCAAGCGCCTCCTTCATCGTGTCGATGAACAGGCTCTTGCCGAATCTGGGCGGGCGCGCCAGTATGACGTACCTCATCCCCCTATTTATCAGCTCGTCGACGTAGGCGGTCTTGTCCACATAGTAGTATCCCCCCTCCCGAATTTCGCGGAATTTGCGGATACCTATTGGCAGCTTCTTGTTTTCCATGATCAGGCCCTCCAAGACCGGCGGCGAGACTCCTGTCCCGTCTGTCTGCGATGGTAGCTGCCTTCTTTCCAGCTGTCAAGCCCGGATCATGCTGGCGGTCTGACGAACACGCATCCCGGCCCGCGGATCAGGTTTCAGGCCCTCTGCCCCAAGCAGCCAGCCCCCACGGTTCTGCCCAAAGACGGCAGCGCAAGCCCGCTCGTCCCCTGTCTGTCACCTGCCGCCTTCACTGTACCGCGTGCTGACGCCTCTTCCCTTCTGGCAGCCCCCTGCATCGTCATCTCGCGCAGTACATGGTCCAGCGACACACCCCAAAGCGCCCCGCCGCCGCACCCGTCCCGAAGACCTCTGCTGTGGCCGGCTTCCACGCCGCTTGCCCATCGCCAGCGGGCTGCGGTAGTATGGCGGGGCTTGGGCTTCTGGTGGGAGGCGCACGGCCTGGTCCGCGTCTTGCGCTGGCCCGTGTTCCGCCCTCACTTCAGCAAAGACTGAACTTTGCCCCGCAACCGTACTGACTTGGTAGCACCGCATGGCAGTAAGCGAAGACGATGTCAGGCGAATCGCCCGTCTGGCTAGAATCGATGTGCCGGAGGACGACGTGGCCTCCCTCTCCTCCGAGCTCTCCTCCATACTCGGCTGGGTGGAGCAGCTGGCCGAGGCTGACGTCGATGGCGTCGTCCCCATGGCGTCGGCCGCCGACCTGACCCTGCCCCTGCGCGATGACGAGGCGACCAGCGGCACGCGGCGGGAGGACATACTCGCCAACGCGCCGGATGCCCGGGACGGCTACTTCGCCGTGCCAAAGGTGATCGAGTAGTCCATGGCCTCCCTCGACACCATCGACGGAATCGGCAAGGCGCTTCGCGCTGGAGACATCTCTCCGCGGGAGCTGGCCGAGCGGCATATCGCAAAGGCGGAGTCCGTCGCCCCGCTCAATGCCTTCACAAGCATCGCCGCCGACCGGGCGCTTGCCATGGCGGATGAAGCCGCCAGCAGGCTGGCGGCGGGCGGCAGTTCGCCGCTGCTTGGCGTGCCGGTTGCCGTCAAGGACCTCTTCTGCACCCGCGGCGTACGTTCTCAAGCCTGTTCGCGGATTCTGGAGGGCTTCCTGCCCACCTACGAATCCACCGTCACCCGGCAGCTGTGGGAATCGGGCGCCGTGCTTCTGGGCAAGACCAACATGGACGAATTCGCCATGGGGTCCTCCACCGAAACCAGCGCCGACGGCGCCTGCGTCAATCCATGGCGGCTGGAGGGCGGCGCGCCCCTCAGCCCGGGCGGGTCGTCGGGAGGCTCGGCCGTCGCCGTGGCCGCGGGCGCCGTGCCGGCTGCGCTGGGCACGGATACAGGCGGCTCGATCCGGCAGCCCGCCTCGCTCACCGGCTGCGTCGGCGTCAAGCCCACCTACGGCCGGTGTTCACGCTGGGGCATCATCGCGTTCGCCTCGTCGCTGGACCAGGCCGGGCCGTTCGCCCGCTCTGTGCGCGACGCCGCCATCACTCTTGAGGCCATCTCCGGACACGACCCGGCCGACTCCACCAGCGCGCCAAGACCAGTGCCAAAATTCTCCGACGCCATTGAAAACAGCGTGCGCGGCAAGCGGGTTGGCATTCCCGCCGAGTACCAGGTTGACGGCATGCCAGCCGAGGCCCGCCTTCTCTGGGAGCAGGCCGCCTTATGGCTGCAGGATGCTGGCGTAGAGACCGTCGAGGTGTCCCTGCCCCACACGTCCTACGCGCTGCCCACCTACTACATCATCGCGCCGGCGGAAGCCTCCTCCAATCTCGCCCGCTACGACGGGGTGCGCTATGGCAGGCGGGCCGAGGGCGACGGCGGCGTGGTCGAGATGTACAGCCGCACCCGCGGCGAGGGGTTCGGCGCGGAGGTTCGGCGGCGGGTGCTGATCGGCACCTATGTGCTATCGGAGGGCTACTACGACGCCTACTACCTGCGCGCCCAGCGTGTGCGGAAGCTGATCCGCGAGGATTTCGAGCGGTGCTTCGACGAAGGTGTGCACGCGATGCTCACGCCAACCACTCCCGGTCCGGCGTTTCCGGTGGGCGAAAATGCCGAAGATCCCATCGCCATGTACCTGAACGACGTCTTCACGGTGACCGCCAATCTAGCAGGGCTGCCGGCAGTCTCCGTACCCGCCTCGCTGGCCGGGCAATCTGCCGGATTGCCTCTGGGCATCCAGCTGATCGGGCGCCCGTGGGAGGAGGAGACGATGCTGGCCCTCGCGGCGAAAATCGAAGAAGCGACCGGTCCCCGGCCGCAGCCTCAGCGATGGTGGGAATCATGAGCGGCGGGCAGACAGCCGAGGCGCCGCGACTGCAAGGCAGCGACGGAGAGTGGGAGATGGTGATCGGGCTGGAGGTGCATGCCCAGGTCAAGTCCGCGTCGAAGCTGTTTTCGAACGCAGCCACGGAATTCGGGGCCGAGCCCAACGCGCAGGTGTCTCTGGTGGACGCGGCGATGCCGGGGATGCTGCCGGTGCTGAACCGCTTCTGCGTCGAGCAGGCGGTCCGCAGCGCAATCGGACTGGGGTGCGAGGTGCAGCAGCGCTCCGTTTTTGACCGCAAGAACTACTTCTACCCGGACCTGCCGCAGGGCTACCAGATCAGCCAGTACTCGGACCCCATCGCCACGGGAGGAGAAGTGCTGGTTGAAACGGACGCCGGATCGCGCCTGGTGCGGCTTGTCCGGCTGCATCTGGAGCAGGACGCGGGCAAGTCGATGCATGACCAGACGCCCGGAGCGACCCTCGTCGACCTCAACCGCACGGGCGTGGCCCTGATGGAGATCGTCTCGGAACCCGACATGCGGTCCGCCGAAGAGGCTGGGGCGTTCGTGCGCAAGCTGCGGTCCATACTGCGCTATCTGGGAACCTGCGACGGCAACATGGAGGAAGGATCGCTGCGCGCCGACGTCAACGTGTCGGTGCGCCGCCCGGGCGAGTCCTACGGCACCCGCTGCGAGGTCAAGAACCTGAATTCGGCGCGCTTCCTCCAGCAGGCGATTCGCTTCGAGGCCGAGCGGCAGATTCAGATCATCGAGGACGGCGGAACCGTGGAGCAGGAAACGCGGCTGTTTGACACTGGGTCCGGCCAGACCCGCTCCATGCGATCGAAGGAGGACGCTCAGGACTACCGGTACTTCCCCGACCCCGACCTGCTGCCGCTGGTGCTTGAGAAGAGCTGGATCGAGGAGATCCGCGAATCGCTGGTGGAGCTGCCGGACGCCCGACGGGAAAGGTTTGTGTCGGACTACGGACTGTCCCAGGCTGACGCCGCGGTGCTGGTGGAGGAGCGGGCCACGGCGGAGTACTACGAGCGGGCGGCGAAGGGACGGGATCCGCTGCGGGTCGCCAACTGGATACTGCATGAGCTGTTTGCCTACCTGAACAAGGACAAGGTGGCCATCGAGGACTGCCCCGTAACGTCCGAGTATCTGGGCCAGCTGGTGGACCTGGTGGAGAACGAAACCGTATCCGGCAAGATCGCCAAGCAGGTTCTGGAGAAGGTGTGGAGCGACGGCGCAGCGCCCGCCGACATCGTCGAGCGGGAAGGTCTTGCCCAGGTCACCGATACAGGCGCCATCGAGGAGGCGGTGGACCGGGTGATCGAGGCCAATCCAGAGGAAGTGGAGCGCGCCCGCAAGAAGCCCAGCCTGGCGGGATGGTTTGTCGGCCAGGTCATGAAGGAGACGCAGGGGCGCGCTGACCCCAAGCAGGTCAATGCCCTTGTGCGGGCGAAGCTGGGGCTGGGCGACTCCTGACTTCCTCCGTCGTGCGGAGGTCCAGCGACAGCGCGTGGACCGATTCCGCCAGCTCGTCGGCAAGCGCGTAATGCACCAGCCGGTGGCGCTCGATGCGCGACAGACCCTCGAACCGGTCCGACACGATGCCAACGCGAAAGTGCGTGCCGCCACCCTCGCGCCAGCCGGCATGGCCGCGGTGAAGGTCGCTCTCGTCGACCACGTCCAGACTGGAGTACGGGAAGGCCCTAGCCAGTCTGGCCTCTATCTCTTGCTTGGTAGCCATTGATACACTCCTGCTTGAGTCTGGCGTAGCGTGCTAAGCTACAGCCGCGTCTGCCCTTTGTTTTGGCGGTGCACTCGACTATAGCACGGGAGGATGCTCTGCTGACGCTGCTGGGAATCCCGCTTTGTATCAATTTGTCAGAGACAGAGTCTTGGCGCAGCCGTCTTGGCGAGCCCGGCTAGTCAGCTGATTCGCGGCCTTTGCCTGCAACCGTCGCCAAAGTCTCTTCGGCCATCTGGTTCAATTGTAGCAGCCGCTGCTGCATCTCCTCGGGAAGCTCGCGCCAGGTGGGAGCTGACTTCTGCATGGAAACGATCGCTACGATATTGTTGCACAGCTCCGGCAGATAGCTTGAGAACCCAGGGCGCTTGCTTGTGATCGCTTTAAGCACTAGTCTATAGAAGCCCATTACTCCATAAAGGCGCGTTAGGGATTCATCAAGGGGCTCGATGAGAGTGATTCCGTAGTCAGCAACGTGATGGTCTGATGAACGACCGTTGAATGACTCGATGATCTTGATCCAGGGATGGTGGGGATGCTCTTTGCGAATCGCGTCCGCCAGCTTGAGTACCTTGTGAGTACGGGAGGGATCGATGCAAAGATGAAGGAGCGCTGCCTTGGACAGGCGTTCGGCAGCATACTGCGTAAACGCGCACAGAGTGTTTCTTCCTTGCGTGGTATCCACTCTCTTTATCGTCAACAGCTGGCTGGCGGCCATGGTGATGTGGTCTGCAGCCACCTCAAGCCCGTTCGCCATCTCGGGATATGAAACAGTTAACTTCTTTTGTGAATCAGGAGTAACCCACTCCCCTGCCAGCAATACGCCGTCCTTGACCACAGAACGCTCCAGTGTGCCCAGCCGGTTGCATCGCTCGGTCAGCTGTCTAGGGCTAAACGAAACGAAGTTGACTGTGGACAGTATAGGTGCAGTCCGCAGTACCTCCTTCATATACCGCTTCGGCGCCAGCAGCGCAACATCCCAGTCGCTGTCGCTTCGGGCGGTGCCGCGGGCACGCGAACCAAACAGAATCACCGCCTGCACTAAGGGCATACCGGCGAAGATTCGCTTCGCAAGCCGTCGCATGTCCGGCATACCCTTAGGATCTCCTGTCCATACGGGTGCAACCGCTTGGTACTGCATGACGGTCTCTCCAGCTCCCGCAGCCTCTTCTCCCACCTAATGTACTCAGTAGATTCTTCCTGTCAATGCTTGTAATGATAGTCATACTGTGGTACTGGCCTCTCAGAAGTAGAGAGCAGGTCCCACACTTTTAGGCGAAACAGACAAGAGTGCACTTCAATGACGGAACTTCCCCATAGGTTCACAGTCATCTGACCGGATGGAGGGAAAGAACAGCCGCCTAGTTGAAAGGAATGCCGCCAATACATGAGAGCGCTCAACAGCTGCGATGTGTATGTTTTTGACATGCATTCCTTCATTTTAGGCCGCAATGTGCGTCTACCATCCATTTTCAACCCATTCCATGCGCCCCATCATATTTTTTGAATCTTTTCATGCCGCATTATCGCGCCAAAACGGTATTATTTTCTTTCATTGGCGATTATTATCAATTATTAGCGATTATTAGCATTTATTATCCATCTCCCTTTATCGGCCGACTATGCCGCAATCTGCAGATACTGTTCTGTTTTAGGTTATGTATAGCTTATTTTCGCCCCATGTGCTCCTTTTCATTGCATTCTTTCGATTTCTCCAGATCTAGACGAGGTAGACCGGTGCTTCGGAGCAGGCCACCCGGACGCACACGATACCCGGGCGAGGCCAGTGGTTGGAGGGGGGGCACTCCTTGCACCTCCTCAATCCCCATCCATCGGGGACGATGCCTAAAGCCGCCATTCCAAATTAACTTTCATCGCTGTCGTCAAAGTAGCTCTCGTCAATTATCATTTTCCAATACGCAGTCACATCACGTACACCTATTTTGTTTTCCCTCATTAACCGAGCCAACTTTGCACCATCGATGAGGGCAATGTACTTGTTTGTCACTTCTCTCACGACTGTTTTGGCACTGTCTGTAAACTTTGATGTTGTGACGAATACCCCTTTACTGGCTCCCCGCTGGTCCATAGCCCCAATAAAACTTTGTATGGTATCTGGCCCTACGCCCCTATCTTCATTGTAGCGCTTCGCCTGAATGAGTATTTTTTCTAGACCAAGGGAATCCTCTTCAATCACTCCGTCGATTCCACCGTCTCCCGTTAACCTTGTTGGATATCCCCGCTCTGGATTCCCATCGCCATAACCGAGCCTTATCAGTAGGTCTACTACCAATCGCTCCAGCACCGAATAATCAGATTGCATCACCAAGTCAAGTAGTTCTCTTTCCAGCGTTCTATTATAATATTCTACTGCTTTCTCCAGCAATAGAAGCGGATCTTCTTCTGCATCGTTCACAGTATCTACTCTGTCACCTTCTGCGTTCGCACTGATTCTCGATACCCTACTAGACGCTGTTATCTCGTTTTGCCACAACACATAGGATGGATAGCCCCGCAACAGCTCCTTGTCAATTTTCTCTGGCTCAGCCATCAGGAGTTTCTCCCCTTCTTCAAGTATTTTGTATTTTCCGTGCCCTACACGTTTTATTAGCTCTGCTTTGAGCATTCCGTGAACCGCCCAGCTAACTCGTTGTATAAATTCTGTAATTCTTCCACTTGGTATGAGAATTGTGGTTTCTTCCTTTGTCAAGCCCAACTGGTCCTTAATCCAATCACGAAGTCTTCGGATGTGAACACCTTCGCTTGCGTTCTCAGACTTTTGATCAAGTACCTGCAAACCCTTCAGGGCAGGTAGCATATAATCCTCGAAGCTACGACGCACAGGCGCATGCTTCACTGAAGCAACTTCCTCATTTGTTTCACCTTCAACTTCGACGTTGTTTCCATCCTTTTCCCAATTCAGTGGTTTCGCCGTTAGTCCGAATCGGACACTTGTCTCATACCTGCATTGATTGTGGGAGCATAGCACAAACCGGAACCCGAGTCAAGCGGTGCGCGTACGCACCAAACATGTAGAGTACCGCTAGATTTTCCACAGATTGCATAGGGTGCCCGCCACATTGTCGCCATATTTCAGCCACCGCCCGGTGGCTCACATTTCTATCAGGTTCGCTGCACATGTCGCCTTTGCACCTCTATCTCGGTGTGCTATACTGGCCCCACCTCCACCAGCGGCAGTCGCACAGGAGCCAATGGCATGTTCGGTTTCGGCAGGAAAGACGAGCACGGGCAGCAGGTGCGCCTAGAGCACCGCGGCAAGCATATCCGCCTGTCGCGCACCGGCGACCCTGCCCTGCGCGTCCAAGGCAAGGTCCTCGGCGTCAACGCCACCGCCAACACCACCCATGGAATCCGCCTCTCTGCGCGCATCGCCAAGGGAGCGCGGGTGGCCCTGCAGAACGGCAAGTTCCGCCTGATCGGCCGCTGGCGCTCCGGGCCGCTGGCCTTCAACCTCTCCAAGTCCGGCGTGTCGGCCTCGGTCAAGAACGAGGTCGGCACCATCAACCTGCTCAAGCCGCAGTACTCCTCCTACAAGGCGGCGGGCATCCAGTTTCGCGGCAAGAAGGCGCTCTACGGCCACATGGCCTACGCCGCGATCAAGCTTATCTTCGCGCTTGCCGTTCTGGCCATCGCCCTGATTGGTATCGTGCTGTGGGCCTTGGCCTTCCTTTGCCTGTTCATCTGGGACTTCTTCGCCGGCATGATCAGCCGCAGCGAGGAGGAGGAAACCGTGATTGACGTGACCGAGACAGCCGAGGTCTCATCCCCTGCGGACAGCAAAGCGGAGTCCACCGCCCAGGCCAGCGAGACCCTGTAGGCAAGGCTCCACCCTGCGTCCCTGACATTCCCGCAGGATGCCTGGCAGCCCGCCCCGATGCGCCAGCCGTCCGTCACCCCGGCCCTTCTGCCATTGCGACCCGTCGTGCCCGCCTGTCAGATACGTGCTACGCTATCCACGCTGAAAAACCGGCGGCATGACCGCTAAGGAGACGGAGACTGACCTGCTGCTTGACCATCCCGCCCCGCTGGCGGGAGGCGGAGGGTGGAGGTCAAGGTGACAAGATGGTTTGGAATTCTCCCTTCAGGGACGCCAACCTAGTTGACCAGGAGGAGGACGACCGCCCGTGCGACGCGCCTGGATGCGACCAGCACGGCGTCCACCGGGCACCCAAAGGGCGCGACTATGCAGATGGCACGTACTGGTTTTGCCTCCAGCACGTCAAGGAGTTCAACCGCAGCTGGAACTACTTCGACGGCATGAATCCCGCCCAGATCGAGGCCGCCGTCCGCAGCAGCAGCACCTGGGACCGGGCGACCTGGCCGGTCAACCACCACGCTCCGGCCTACCAGAATGGCAAGGCATGGATCGATCCATTCGACCTGTTTTCCCGGGAGTTCCGCGAGGCGGCCCGCAGGCAGCGGCCGCAGCCGTCCCGCCGTCCCGTCCTGTGCGCGCGCGCCCTGGATATACTTGGCCTCAAGCCGTCGGCCACGCCCGCGCAGATTCGCCGCCGGGCGCTCTCGCTGATCAAGCGGCTGCATCCCGACACCAACCAGGGCCGCGCAGTGGACGGCAACCGCCTTGTGAGGGTAATTTGGGCCTGGCGCCGCCTGCGGCCCGCCATCGCCCGTCCCGAAGACTGAGAGACAGTTCCCGCGGCGCTCGCCGCCGGAACGAGCGTAGCCCTCATGCCCAAGAAACCCGACACCTCCGTCCACGCGCCGATGACGCCAGACAGGGAGATCGACGTCGCCAAGACGTTTGGCTTCGACTCCGACGCCAAGGCGCCGGCGTTCACCGAGCGCACCGAGCTCGTGCCCGAGATCGACGACAGCTACTGCTTCGACCCGGACACCACACGTATCATTCTCGCCGGCTTCGCCCACAACCGCCGGGTCATGATTCAGGGCTACCACGGCACCGGCAAGTCCACGCATATCGAGCAGGTGGCGGCCCGCCTCAACTGGCCCTGCGTCCGCATCAACCTCGACAGCCACATCAGCCGCATCGACCTCATCGGCAAGGACGCCATCGTGATTCGAGACGGCCAGCAGATCACCGAGTTCCGCGACGGCATGCTGCCGTGGGCGGTGCAGAACGCCGTGGCCCTGGTCTTCGACGAGTACGACGCGGGGCGCCCCGACGTAATGTTCGTGATTCAGAGAGTGCTGGAGTCGGAGGGACGGCTGACCCTGCTCGACCAGAACCGGGTCATCCGCCCGCATCCAAGCTTCCGGCTGTTCGCCACCGCCAACACCGTCGGCCTGGGCGACACCACCGGCCTGTACCACGGCACGCAGCAGATCAACCAGGGCCAGATGGACCGCTGGTCCATCGTCGCCACCCTCAACTACCTGCCGCACGACGCCGAGCGGGCCATCGTCCTCTCCAAGGTGCCGCACTACGACACGCCTGAAGGCCGGCTGACCGTGGAGCGGATGGTGACTCTCGCCGACCTCACCCGCAGCGCCTTCGTCAACGGCGACATCTCCACCGTGATGAGTCCGCGCACCGTAATCAACTGGGCGCAGAACGCCGACATCTTCGGCGACCTGTCCTTCGCATTCCGCGTCACCTTCCTCAACAAGTGCGACGAGCTGGAGCGTCCCTCCATCGCCGAGTTCTACCAGCGGTGCTTCGACCAGGAGCTCGACATCGGAGTCAAGCCTGCAGTACAGGAGGCAAAGCCCGACGATACGGCCGCCCCCTCTGGTACGGCGGCAAAGGCGGCTGGACGGCAGGCGACGAAACCGAAGGTGGAGAAGGCGGCATGACCGCTTCCGGCCCCGCCGACGCCGCCGAGCAGTTCAAGCAGTCGCTTGCCGCAACCACGCGGGCCATCGCCCAGAAGCCCGAGCTTGAGTTCGAAACCCCTCCCGACACCTCGCCCTCCGATTCGCCGACCCAGCATTCCCGCCTGACCAAGCGGGCTCTCGCCCAGGCTGACATCGCCCGCACCCGCGGGCAGGCTGACGCTTTGGGGCTGCGCCACCGCCACCACCGTCCCGGCCTGCACGCCCGCCTGCGCCCCGGCGGCGTGGCCGCCGCGGCGGTATTCGATTCGCTGGAGCAGGCGCGCATCGAGGCGCTCGGCGCGCAGCGGATGCCGGGCGTTGGCAGCAATCTCGACGCCTCGCTTTCGGCGGAGCTTCGCGCCGCCCGCCCTGAAACTTCCGACGTAGCTGCCTCCACCGCGCTCGCCGCGCGCCTTGCACTGCGCAAATTTGCCATTGAACGGGACCTGCCCAGCGACATCGAGGCGGTGCGCGCGCATTGCCCCGACGTCTCGGCGGTGGACTTCGAGGGACTCGCCGGCTGCATGGAGTCGCAGCGGGAGTTCGCCGAACTCGCCCGCCAGGCCATCGCGGCCCTGGGGCTTGCCGAGCAGCTGGCGGAGGACGGCGAGCCGGAGCCCGACGAGGACCCCGATACCGCCAGCGAGGCGGCCGAGGGACCCACGGACGAGATGGTCAAGGAGGAGCTGGCCAGCGAGGAGCAGGAGGAAACCGCCACCGAGGCCACCACATCCACCGGCCAAAGCGAGGACGGCGAGGACTTGGAGGCCGAGGGCGACGACGAGGGATCCCCTCCCAGCCAGCCTCCAAGGCCGGACCCCACCAGCTGGGCGGACCCCAGCTACAAGGTGTACAGCCGGGAGCACGACGAGGTGGTACTGGCAGGCGACCTGTGCTCCCTGGAGGACCTGGCCAAGTACCGGGCGCAGCTGGACGCCCAGATCGAGCCGCTGCGCAGCGCCGTCGGCCGCCTAGCCAATCGCCTGCAGCGCCGCCTCCAGGCCCAGCAGGCCCGCAAATGGAGCTTCGACCTCGACGAGGGCCTCCTCGACACGGCCCGGCTGGTGCGGGTTGTCATCGATCCTCTGGCGCCGCTGTCGTTCAAGATTGAAAGCGACACCTCCTTCAAGGACACGGTGGTGACGCTGCTGCTGGACAATTCGGGATCCATGCGCGGACGCCCCATCGCCACCGCCGCCATCTGTACCGACATCCTCGGCCGCACGCTGGAGCGATGCGGAGTCAAGGTTGAAATCCTTGGCTTCACCACCCGCAACTGGAAGGGGGGCAAGTCGCGGGAGGCGTGGATCGCCGCCGGACGGCCAAGCGGGCCGGGCCGTCTCAACGACCTGCGGCACATCGTCTACAAGGACGCCGATGTCCGCTGGCAAAAGGCAAGGCTAAGCCTGGGACTGATGCTGCGCGAGGGCCTGCTCAAGGAAAACATCGACGGCGAGGCCCTCGAATGGGCCCACGGCAGGCTGCTTGCCCGCCCCGAGCGGCGCAAAATCCTCATGGTGATTTCGGACGGCGCCCCCATCGACGACTCGACCCTTGCCGTCAACGGATCCTCCTATCTCGAGCACCATCTGCGCAGGGTCATCGCCGCCATCGACCGCATGGCGTCGGTCGAAATACTCGCCATCGGCATTGGCCACGACGTCACCCGCTACTACCGGCGGGCCGTCACCATCACTTCGGCCGACCAGCTGGCGGGAGCGATGACCGAGCAGCTGGCGGACCTGTTCGAGGAGGACGACCCGCGCTCCGGCCGCCGGCGGCGGATCAGGGAATCAGCTGTTTCTTCCGCCGCCGCCGCCGCGTGAGCAGCAGCGAGACAAGTCCCAGAACGGCGAAGATGGCCGCGAGAGGCCACGTCAGGACGGTCTGAATCACCGGATCCCACAGCGCGGGAAGGACGTAGCGCTGGATGCCCGCCTGGGCGAGCTGAAGGCTGTCGGCATGAACGGCGAACCACCACTCGCCCGCGGAGCGAAGCGCCTGATTGGTGTCGCCCTGAACCCATAGGATCAGGTCGACGATCGTCACGAGAAGCGCAACGACAAGCAATGTCCAGCCAACAGCGCGCATGGTTCCGTTCCAATGCCACAGCGCCGCGCATCCAGACCCAGGTCCATGCCGCGGCCGCTTTTTCACGCGCCCCGCACAAGTCGAATCGGAGCGGCACTCTAAATGTCAATTGGTATCAAATTGCACCTAAGGCTGTCAAGTCCGCCATCGCCGCCCAAAGACGCCTACTGCCGCAGTCCCGTTTCGCCATCGAACGAATAGACGGTCGAGGGGTCGGTCGCGAAGCTGAGCATGCTCCCGTAGTCCGCCTGCGGCGGGCTTTCCAGTTTGGCGATGAACTCGCTCCCGTCCTCGGCGATCATGTGAGCCAGAGCGTGCTCGCCAAGCTGCTCCACCAGCTCCAGCCGCGCCCGTATTGCCCCTTCCCCCTCCCCGCACAGCCGAAGATGCTCGGGACGGATGCCGATGGACGAGTCCGTGCCGCCCGCCGCGCCCAAGGCGTCAAGCGCGCCAGGCAGAAACGCGGACGGCGGTAGAAGGTTCATCTTGGGGCTACCGATGAACTGCGCGACAAACACGTTGCGCGGCTCGGAGTAAAGCTCCATGGGAGGACCGACCTGCTCGACCCTGCCGTCGCGCAGCACCACGATTCTGTCGGCCAGCGTCATGGCCTCCACCTGGTCGTGCGTGACGTACACCATCGTCGCGTCCAGACGCTGGTGCAGCCTGGCGATTTCGAGGCGCGTCTGCACGCGCAGGGCGGCGTCGAGGTTGGACAGCGGCTCGTCGAACAGAAACACCTCCGGCTCGCGGACGATGGCCCGCCCGATCGCCACCCTCTGCCGCTGTCCCCCCGACAGGGCGCGGGGCGCGCGGTCCAGAAACTGCGTGATGTGAAGCACCTCCGCCGCCGCCCTAACCCGGCGGTCGATCTCGTCCTTTGGCGTCTTCGCCTGCCGCAGGCCGAAGGCCATGTTGTTGTAGACGCTCATGTGCGGATACAGGGCGTAGGTCTGAAACACCATGGCGACGCCCCGCTTCGAGGGCGCTACGTCGTTGACGGTCTGGTCGCCGATGCGCACCTCGCCCGAGGACACCTCCTCGAGTCCGGCGATCATCCTGAGCAGCGTCGACTTGCCGCAGCCCGAAGGCCCGACAAACACGGCGAACTCGCCGTCGGCGATGTCGAGGCTAACCCCGTGCACCACCCGCTCGTCGCCAAATGCTTTCGTTACGTCTGTAAGCGTCAGGCTGGCCATGCTTCCTCCATGCGCTGTATCGCTGCAACTATCCCCGGGGCGAAATCCCCGTGCCGTTCGGCAAGGCCGCCCCAAAGGTCCGGTTCGCGGGCAAACGCCTCCTCTTCGCCTGCGGCCAGGAGCGGGCGCAGCCGCTCCAACCGCGGCTCATGGTACGGCACCCGCGCACCGCCGTTTACATGCCGGCGGGCGTAGACGTACCAGCTTGCCACGCAGTCATAGCCGAAACGGGGCGCAATGCCCTGCTCCAGGCACGATTCCAGCGTGGGGCGCACAAACAGCGGCATTTTGGCCCAGCCGTCCATGCAGATGCGCTCCAGGCTGTCGCCGAGTCCCCGGTTGCCCAGCCGCGCCGCGACCGACTCCCAGTAGGCCCCCTTGTCGAAAGGCAGGTCGATGGTGATGCCGGGCAGTACCTCCTCGACCTCCCAGCCGTCGATATGCCGGCGCAGCCGCGAGTCCTCCATGGCCTGGTCGAAGGTTTCATGGCCGGCCAGCGCGCCAAGATAGGCCAGCCCGGTATGCCCTCCGTTGAGGATGCGGATTTTGGCCTCCTCGTATGGATCCACGTCGCCGACCATCTCCACGCCGCACTGGTCCAGCGCGGGAAACGGCCCCGCCATCCGGTCCTCGACCACCCACTGCATGAAATCCTCGGCGTGGACCGGCGCCATCTCGCGCTGCGGAAACATCGCCCTTGCCTCCTTGGCCAGGGCGTCGCTGGCCCGGGGGGTAATGCGGTCCACCATCGAGCAGGGAAACGCCGCGCTGGCGCGGGTCCAGCCGGCCACCTCCCGCAGGCCGCGCGCCTCCAGATAGTCGAGCAGCCCTTGCCGCAGCATGCGTCCGTTGGCGCGGATGTTGTCGCAGCACAGCACCGACACCGGTCCGCCGCCCGCCTCCGCCCGCCTTCCCAGTGCCCGGGCGAGATAGGCGTAGACGGTCGCCGCGCCGCCGCCGTTGAGCTCGCGGGCCACCGCCGGGTGGGACAAGTCCAGCGCTCCGCCGTCGTCAAGGCAGTAGCCGCTTTCGGTTACGGTGACGGTCACCGCATGGACGCTGTCGAGCGCAATCAGCGACTCGGCCCGCTCGGCGTCCTCGGCCCAGTCCGCAAACGCCACATGCGGCCGCGCCAGCCTGTACGCCCGCGTCCCGTCCGCCGCCATCGTCTTGACCAGATAGCCGTCTTCGGCCTTCTGGGCGGCGGCAAACGCCGCGCTGTCGGCGGCCCGCAGATTGACCGCCGCCACGCCCCAGCGGAGGTCCCCGGTCGCCTCCATGTAGTCGTCCAGATACACCGCCTGATGGGCGCGGTGAAACGCGCCGTAGCCGATGTGAACCACCCCGACCCGCGCCGCCGCGCGGTCGTAGCCCGTCCGGTACACCTCCGCCTCGGTCATGCCGCTGGGCCCTCGCTGGCCGCCAGCCCCCTGCGGGCGAGCTCGCGGTAGGCCGTGGGCGGCATGTGCTTCATCTTGAGGAAGTGGCGGTTGAAGTTGGCAAGGTTCTGGAAGCCCACCTCGTGGCAGATCACCGACACATGCCGGTCCGTGGCGTACAGCAGGGAGCACGCCTGGCCGATTCGCACCCGGTTGACGAACTCCACGTAGCGGCTGCCGGTCGCCTTCTTGAAGTTGCGGGCGAAGGCGGCGACGCTCATGTTGGCCATGCTGGCCGCCCGCTCCATCGGCAGCCGCTGGTGGTAGTGGCCGACGATATGGTCGACCACGCCGGCGATGCGGGCGTGCATCCCCCGGTCCTTGGCCTCGGCAAGGCGGACAACCGACAGCGGCCGCCTGCCGGCGTCCCGCCCTACCCGCACCAGAAACTGGATGAAGGCGGCGATGCGCGCGGCGCCGGTGGCGTCGCGGATGCGCTCCAGATGCTCCCGCGCCTCGGCCAAATCGACCCCCTCGAACTCGATGCCGGACTTCGCCTGTTCCCACATCGAGGCCAGCTCGCCGAACTCGGGAAAGGCCCGCGTCAGCAGCTCTACGCTCTCTTCGCTGAACTGCACCAGCATGTCGCGCACCTCCACCGGGTCGGGGTGCATGACCCCGTCCGTCACCCAGTTGTGCGGCAGGTTCGGCCCGGTGAGAAACAGCGAGCCGGGCCGGAATTCGCCGATGTAGTCGCCGACAAACGCCTTGCCGCGGGTGGCGACGATCAGGTGCAGCTCGTACTCCTCGTGGCTGTGCCAGCGGCACAGTCCGGTGGGCCATCCATGCTCCAGGTAGCGAATCGCCCCCGGCGCCCTGTCCACGTACTCGTATTCCGGCTGGATGATCGACATGGTTCAGAACCTCAGCACGCTGCCGCCGTCGACGCTGATGGTCTGGGCGGTGATGTACTGCGACTGTGCGCTGGCCAGAAACACCGCCACCCGGGCAACCTCGTCGGGGCGGCCCATGGTGCCCAGCGGCACCGCCTCGCCAACCTCGCGCTTCTTCTGGCCAATCTCCTTGCCCTCGAATTGGGCGAACAGCGCGTCGACCCGGTCCCACATGGGCGTATCGATGACGCCGGGGCTGATGGCGTTGACGCGGATTCCCCGCGGCGCAAGCGCCAGGGCGGCCGACTGGGTGTAGCTGATAACAGCCGCCTTGCTGGCGCAGTAGTGGGCGACGAGCGCCTCGCCGCGATGGCCGGCCTGGCTGGCGAGATTGATGATCGAGCCCGGACGCTCCGCGCCCGCCAGCGCCCGCGCCGCCGCCTGCATCACCGCGTACATCGAGCGGACGTTGAGGCCGAACAGCCGGTCGTACTGCTCCAGGTCCGCGTCGAGCACGCTGCCCATGTCGAAGACGGCGGCGTTGTTGAACAGCACGTCCGGCGCCTCCTCGGCGGCCCATGCGCAGCATCCCTCGAGGCCCGCCGGTTCCATCAGGTCGAACGCCCGGTACCGGACCTCGCAGCTGCCGGCGAACGACTCCCCCAGGTCGGTGGCCAGCACCTGCGCCCCCAGCGCGGCGAAATGCTCCGCCGTCGCCTGCCCGATGCCCCCGTTGGCGCCCGTGACCAGGCACTTCTTTCCCGCCAGGTCCGTCGGCGCGGGGTCGAGGCTCACTTGACCGCTCCGAAGGTCAGGCCCTGCACCAGCTGCTTCTGCGTCAGCCAGCCAAACACCATGATGGGCAGGCATGCCAGCGTCGACACCGCCGACAGCTTTGCCCAGAACAGCCCCTCGGGACTGGAAAACGAGGCGACCAGCGCCACCAGCGTGCCGGCGTCGGCGCTCGTCAGCTGCAGGGACCAGAACGCCTCGTTCCACAGCAGCACGATGGACAGCAGCGCCGTCGAGGCGATGCCGCCCCGCGCCAGCGGCATGACCACCTGCGTGATCTCGGCCCAGGTCGACGCCCCGTCCATCCGCGCCGCCTCGAGAATCTCCCGCGGGATGTCCCTGAAGAAGTTGAACAGGATCAGCATGATGATCGGCAGGTTGATCAGCGCGTAGATCACCACCAGCGCGGTCTTGGTGTCGAGCAGTCCAAGCTTCTGGCAGATCAGGTAAATCGGCATCAGCACGCCGACGGCGGGCAGCATCTTGGTCGACAGCATCCACAGCAGGATGCTCTTGGTGTGCTTGCCCGGATGGAACGCCATGGCAAAGGCCGAGGGCACCGCGATCAGCATGGCCAGCAGGGTGCCGCCCACCGAGGTGACCACCGATGACCAGGCGTAGCGGAAGTAGTCGGTGCGCTCCTCGATGAGGAAGAAGTTTTCGAGAGTAGGTTCAAAGAACAGCAGCGGCGGAATCGCGATCGCCTGCTGCTCGGTCTTGAAGCTGGTCAGCACCAGCCAGAAGATGGGAAAGAACATCAGGCCCGCCGCCAGCCAGCAGGCTGCAACCGCGGCGCGGTGCCGCAGGCGCTCTTTCTGCCGGTCGGTCATGCCGCTCACGCCGCCAGGTTCTTGCCGATCGCCCGCACCAGGAAGAAGGCGACGATGTTGGCGAGGATGATGGCGAAGACCCCTCCGGCGCTGGCCACGCCGACGTCGAAGCCCTGCAGGGCCTGGGCGAAGATCAGGAAGGCCAGATTGGTCGACTGGGTGCCGGGGCCGCCGCCGGTGGTCACGAAGATCTCGGCGAAGATCGACAGGTGAAAGATCATCTGGATGAGGATGACGATGGCGATCGGCCTGGCCAGATGCGGCAGGGTAAGGTTGCGGAACTGGGCCCAGAACCCCGCGCCGTCGAGCAGCGCCGCCTCCTTCTGCTCCTGGTCCATGCTCTGCAGCGAGGTCATGAAGATCAGGATGGCGAAGGGAGTCCACTGCCAGCTGACGATGATCACAATCCCCAGCAGCGGCGAGCTGGCCAGAAAATGGTACGGCTCCAGCCCCACCGCCGTCGCGGCGACGGCGAACAGGCCGTAGATGGGATTCATCATCATGTTCTTCCACAGCAGCGCGTTGACCGTGGGCATGATGAAGAAGGGGGAAATCAGCATCACCCGCACGACGCCGCGGCCAACGAAGGGCCGGTCCACAAGCACCGCGATGGCAACGCCGAGGATGATCGTTACGGCGAGAACCAGCCCCACCAGAACCAGGGTGTTAAAGACAGCCGGCCAAAAGGCGGGATCGGTGTAGAAGAACTCGTAGTTGTCCAGACCGACGAAACCGGAGCGCTCGGGATAGAGCAGCTGGTAGCGGATGGTCGAGAAGTACACCGTCATGGACAGCGGTACGACCATCCACAGCAGCAGGACGATGATCGACGGTGCCTGTAGCCATCCGACGCGGGCCGGGGTCATCGCTCGCCCTCCTGCGCAGTCAGCGGACGCGGTGCCGCGCTGGCGCAGCGGTCGAAAAGAATGGTTCGGCGGGGCGGCCGGTCAGCCGCCCCGCCAGCCCTGTGGGGCTTATACTATCTGGACTTGCGCATCTCACGTTCAGCGGCCGCCTGCGAGTTGGCAAGCGCCTCCTCAACCGTGATGTCACCCGACAGCGCGGCGGTCATCTGTTGGCCCACCGCGATGCCGATGGACTGAAACTCCGGAATCGCCGCGAACTGCACGCCCGTGTAAGGCGATGGGTTCTGTGTCGAGTTGGAGGGATCAGCCGACAGAATGGCCTTCAGCTCGGCCTCGGCGAACGACGCGGCGCGGAGGAAGTTCGCGTTCTCGTAGGTCGAGGTCCGCGTGCCGGTAGGTACCGCGCCCCATCCATTCTTCGATGCGACCAGCTCGATGTAGTCCTTCGAAGTGGCCCACTCGATGAACTTCTTGGCGTCGGCCGCCTGCTGGGTGCCGGCGGGTACCGCCAGCGCCCAAGCCCACAGCCAGTTCGCGCCGCGGCTGGTCACCGCCACAGGAGCCTGGGCGAAGGCGACCGAGTCCGCGACCTTTGACTGCTTCGGGTCAGAGACGAAGGAAGCTGCGATGGTGGCGTCAATCCACATGCCGCACTTGCCCTCGTTCATCAGGGCGAGGATCTCGTTGAACGAGTTGCCCTCGGATCCCGGCGGGCCGTATTTGGTCAGCAGGTCCACGTAGAAAGTGACGGCGTGGAGCCATGCTGGGCTGTCCAGCGCAGGCGTCCAGTCGTCGTTGAACCACTGCGCACCGAAAGAGTTCGCCATGGTGGTGATGAACGCCACGTTATCGCCCCAGCCAGGCTTGCCGCGCAGGCAGATGCCGTAGACGCCGGCAGCCCTGTTAGTCATGGCGGCGGCGGCGTCAGCGACGTGCCCCCATGTCGGGTTGTCGGGCATGGTCATGCCTGCGGCGTCCAGCAGATCCTTGCGGTACATGATCATCGACGACTCGCCGTAGAACGGCGCCGCGTAGAGCGTGCCCTCATGGCTCAGTCCGCCGCGCATGGCGGGCAGGATGTCGTTGACGTCGTAGCTGGCTCCGAAAGTGAGCGGCTCAAGCCAGCCCCTCTCTCCCCAGATCGGCGCCTCGTACATGCCGATGGTCATCACGTCGAACTGGCCGCCTTTGGTCGAGATGTCAGTCGTGACGCGCTGGCGCAGAACGCCCTCCTCGAGTACCACCCAGTTGAGGGTGATGCCCGGATGGGCCTTCTCGAACTCTGGCGTCAGCTTCTGCATCTCGATCATGTGGCCGTTGTTCACGGTGGCGATCGTCAGCTCGCCGGCGGTGGCCGGCATGGCCCCCGCCGCGCACAGGGCCAAGCCCAGTGCGAAAATTCTCGGTGCGGTCATAGGTACCTCCCCGTTGGTTGCACACGATGGATGGCCATAGAATGCCCTCAGACACCCACGGCTGCTGCTAGCAATTCACCCCATACTAATACTATTTTATCGCAAATTTGCGAAATTTCCGGAATTTGCGGTAATTTTCTAATTGCCGCCCCTTCTGGCATCGACTCGCGCCAGCCGCCCCAGCTCCCTCTCGCCAGCGTCCGCGGCATAGTTGCAAGTGGACTCTCCGGCCAGCAGCGTCTCAGTCCTGCTGGTGACGACGCGACGATGTCGACGCACGGCTACTCGTTTCCCGGCGGTTCCACTGGCGACGCATGGCATCAGCGCCAACTCCGTCCTGTACGTTGGTGTAGGATGTCAGACGAGATCGGGCGGGAACTGGCAGCTCTCGGTGCCTGCAAGCCCGATTGTCGCACCGCCGTTCGCTGGAGGTACAGCATCATGGAAACGGAAAAGCCCATCTGGGAAACTGACCGGCCCATCAGCGAGGCCCGCAACCTCAAGAATAGGGACGGTCTCATTGCAACGGCTCTCGGTGGCGACGGCGCGGTGCAGCGGCACGAGCGCAACGCCAAGGGGCGTGACTTCGTCGTCAGCGACATCCACGCCAGATTTCCCGACCTTGAGAACTGCCTGGAAGAGCTGGAGTTTGACACCGATGTAGACCGACTGTTCCCCGTGGGCGACCTCGTCGATCACGGCCCCAATTCTGAAGACGCCCTCGACTGGATGCAGAGGCCATGGTTCCTGCCGATTCGAGGCAATCACGACCAGCTGCTGCTGGATGCGGACGCCGACCCTGACCATAGACGGGGCAGGGAATGGAATTGCTGGATTGACGGCAACGGCGGAGGCTGGTGGAGAGGAGTGTCCAAGGAGCGGCGAGCTAAGTTCGTGGAGGCGTTCAAGGCCATTCCCTTTGCCCGCGAAGTGGAGTGCGATCTGGGGCTGGTTGGAATCGTTCACGCGGATGTGCCCACGGACCTGGACTGGGCCGGATACATGGACGCGCTTAGGGCGGGAAGCCGCCTGGACTGCATGCACGCGCTTTGGTCGCGCGATCGCTTCGAAATTGCCCATCCGAACTGGTATATGGGGCTGACGGAGCCTGAAGCGGATGCCGATATCCCGAAAGTGGAGGGCAACATCGAGATGGTCATATGCGGCCACTCCCCCGTACTCAAGCCCGAGAAGCTGGCCAATATCTGGCTGATCGACACAAACGCGGGGCGGGGCGGGAGCCTCACGTTCGCACGTATCCATCCCGGCGAGTTTGAGCTGCTCAGCTTTCCGGTGGAGACTGACAAAAAGTCGGAAGGATTTGGCCTCTTCTAACCGACAACGCTGTGACGATCCGCAAGGTGTACTATTGATTGTCGCTGTCAACCGAACCACTCGTTTCCTCGGAGACTGTTCAGTTTAACGGGTACGCGGCATTGCTGCAGCGCTAGCACCAGAGGCTTGATATTGGTAGCGCCATGAATTTGTCTTTGTATGGTCTTGTTTCAGTGCCGTCATACAGAATGATTCCCTTGATGAAACTGTCGCCGCATGCCTCGGCAAGGGCTTGCAGACCCGAAAAGTCACTCGTCGACACGTTTTTTCCAGCCTTGACTTCAATACCGACCACCTTGCCAGCACCATTCCGCACGACAATATCTACTTCCTTTCCATCTCTGGTTCGCAGGTGAAAGAATCTCTTCTTGCCACAAGTCCATGTAGTTTGCTTCAGCAGCTCAGAAAATACAAACGTTTCAGTAATCGAGCCAAATGCGGTGCGATTAGAGGCGATAGTGTCTGGAGAATCCTCCAGCAAATTTGCTAGCAGTCCTGAGTCAAGAAAAAACAGTTTGGATTCCCTGACCAGCATCTTTATCTTATTGGTACTAAAGTTTGGCAACGTCTGGAAGAGATATGTCTGCTCAAGCAGCCGCATATACCTCTTCACCACGTCTCGCTTCATCGATAATATTTCACCAACTTTCGAGTAGTTGATGGTTTTACCAGAAAAATGAGGCAAAGTCTCCGCCAGATCCTGCATCGCAATTGGTTGCTCAACATTATCAATATTCGGCATGTCTCGTATAACTAGTCCTTCGACATAGTTTGTGTACCATCGCTGTCTATTTGTCCAGCTATCTATTCTCAATGCTTCCGGAAACCCCCCCGACAGTACAAGCTCTACAAGATCTGGCCCAAGCACAAAATCACTTGCCTGCGGCACACCACCGGCGAAGACTGTTTCCAGAAAAGTACCGTTTCCACCTCTAATTTCGGCCTGTGAAAGGGGCATCAGTGGTTGTATAACCATACGCCCAACCAGTGATTCTCTAATCCTTGGTACTGTAAGTATATCTGCTGATCCCGTTAAAAGGTATCGCCCCCTTCGCTGATCACTATCTACTTCTACCTTGATTTCCTGTATTAGGTCTGGAGCGATTTGCACTTCATCAATGATTACACGGTCAAACTTTCGTAAAAACGCCGCGGGATCTGATATGGCCAAATTCCGCCATCTGCGCTGGTCGAGAGAAACAAAGTCCATCTCGCCTTGCGCAACCGACTTGGCAAGCGTCGTCTTACCTGCCTGGCGGGGCCCTCCAAGCCAAACCACGCGCCAGTTTTCCAGCGCCTGCTCCAGCTGTGACCTCACCAAGCGCGGATACTCTGCGCCCAGATTTGAAGAGTCGTTCATGTCGCGGTGCCCTTTGCCTGAATGGCATTTCTACCAGTGTAGAAACATAGAAGCAGATGCATGAATGTCAAGTGCTACTAGAGGCGCAGTGGTGACAGCAGCCCCACGTGACAAACTGCTAGTCACAGCAAGCTTCTGCCCCCCGCCCACGCATTGAGATACTTCCTCAACCGCCAACCGGCTGCGTCCGCATCACGGCCAAAGCCGCCGCTTCATCCGACCAGCGTTCTACTGCAGCCTCCCACCGCGCAGCGCCAGACGCCGCTGCATGCGCGCCGCCAGGTCGGCGTTGTTGGTAGCCACCAGTATTGCCATGCTTTGCCCACTCACCATTTCCAGCAGCGCCTCCAGCACCCTTCCGCCAGTCTCCGCGTCGAGGTCTCCAGTGGGCTCGTAGGCCAACAGAACGGCGGGGAGATGGGTAACTACGCGACAGATGGCAACCCGCTGTTGCTCGTCTCCCGAAAGCCCCTTTCGGTGATTTCACCGAGACCGCCAGGGCTGAGCAGCATCGTCACTCGTTCGCGGCACACCGGTGACGGTGCACCCTTGGGTGCTCGATAACGGGCATTAGACGGAACCCGGTATTGGTTGTTAGGTACTTAAGCTACGGGCACAGAGTAGCACTAGCACCAAAGGCTTGAAATCGGTAATGCCATCAATCTGTCTTTGTATTGCTTTGTTTCAGTGCCATCATACAGAATGATTCCCTTGACAAAACTGTCGCCGCATGCCTCGGCAAGGGCCCGTAGTCCCGAAAAGTCACTCGTCGACACGTTTTTTCCGGCCTTGACTTCAACACCAATCACCTTGCCTGCACCATTCTGCACGACAATGTCCACTTCTTTGCCATCTTTGTTCCGCATATGAGAGAACTCCCACACGCCGTGAGTCCATGTCGTCTGCTTCAGCAACTCAGAAAACACAAACGTCTGAGCAATCGCGCCAAAAACGGTGCGATTCGAGGCAATGGCGCCTGGAGATTCCTCCATCAAATTCGCCAGCAGCCCCGAGTCAAGAAAAAAGAGTTTGGGGGCCTTGACCAACTCCTCAATCTTGTTGGCGCCAAAACCTGGCACGGTCTGAATGAGATATATCTGTTCAAGCAGTCTCATATACCTTTTCACTTTTTCGCGCTTCAACGCCAGTATTCTGCCAATTTTCGAATAGTTGACAGTCTTTCCTGAAAAATGAGGCAGTACTTTCGTCAGCCTCTGCATCGCCATTGTCTGTTCAACATCATAATTTTTCGGGAAATCCCGCAGGACCAGCCCATCGACATAGTCATCGTACCATTCCTGCTGGCTTGTCCAATTGCTGAGCGCTAGCACTCTGGGAAAACCGCCCGACAACACAAGCTCTACAAGATTTTGCCCTAGTACAAAATCATCTGTCTGAGGCACTCTGCCGGCGAAGATACCTTCCAGAAACGTACCGCTTCCACCTCGTATCTCGGCCTGCGAAAGAGGCAACAGCGGCTGCACAGGCATACGTCCCGCCACCGACTCTGTTGTTCTTGGATCAGACGATGTATGGGGCGACCCCGTTAGCAGGTATCGTCCCCTTCGCTGACCTCTACCCACTTCAGCCTTGATTTCTCTGATCAGGTTTGGCGCAATCTGCACTTCATCGATAACTACACGGTCAAAGCGCCTCACAAACGCGGCGGGATCGGATAATGCCAAGTCTCGCCATCTGCGTTGGTCGAGAGAAACAACGTCCATCTCGCCTTTCGCAACCGATCTGGCAAGCGTGGTTTTTCCACCCTGGCAAGGCCCCTCGAGCCAAACCACGCGCCCGGTGTCCAGCGCTTTCTCCAGCTGTGGTCTCACCAACCGCGGAAACTCTCCGCCTGGTATTGAGGAAACATTCATGTCACGATACCCCCATCC
Organism: uncultured Rhodobacterales bacterium; assembly: GCA_964586735.1. Classification (GTDB taxonomy): domain Bacteria; phylum Pseudomonadota; class Alphaproteobacteria; order Rhodobacterales; family CAZPXZ01; genus CAZPXZ01. The sequence continues at coordinate 71,053 of CAZPIN010000242.1, forward strand.
TGAGTGGCAATTCTACCGATCCAAAAACATAGCAATGGGTACATGAAAGTCAAGCGCTGCTGGTGACTTCGTGGAGTACAGCAGCCCCACAAGACAAACTGCTGGTCACACTAGACTCTACCCCAAACCCGCGCATTGAGATACTCCCTCACCCGCCAACAAGCTGCATCCGCATCACGGCTCCAACCGCCGCTTCATCCGCTCTGCCCCCTACTGCAGCCTCCCCTCGCACAACGCCAGTCGCCTCTGCATACGCGCCGCCAGGTCGGCGTTATGGGTAGCTACCAGTATCGCCATGCTGTGTCCGCTCACCATTTCAAGCAGCGCCTCCAGCACCCTCCCGCCAGTCTCCGCGTCCAAGTTGCCGGTGGGCTCGTCGGCCAGCAGCACGGCGGGGCGGTTGGCAACGGCGCGGCAGATGGCAACCCGCTGCTGTTCGCCTCCCGACAGCTCCGCCGGACGCCGCCCAGCGCCTTCGCCTAGCCCTACCCGGTTCAGCAGGTCCACCGCCCGTTCGCGGGCCTTACCCGGCTCAGCGCCCTGTATCAGCTGCGGCGTCATGACGTTCTCGAGCGCGCTCAGCTCGGGCAGCAGATGGTGAAACTGGTACACGAAACCCACCCGGTCGCGCCGCATCGCGGTCCTCTCGGCGTCGCCAGCGACACCGCAGTCCCGTCCATCAATTTCCACGCTTCCCGCATCAGGCCGGTCCAGCAGTCCTGCTATCTGCAGCAGGGTCGACTTGCCCGACCCGGAAGGCCCCAGCAGGGCCACGGTTTCCCCGCTTGCCACCTCCAGGTCGACGCCGCGCAGCACCTCCTGCGTCCGGCCTCCCTGCTGGTAGGAGCGGCGCACTCCCCGCAGCGCCAATGCCGGCGTCTCAGGCATCGCGCAGCGTGCGGACCGGATCGACCTTCGCCGCCCTCCACGACGGATACAGCGTCGCCAGCAAGGACAGCGTCAGCGCCATTGCGGTGGTAGCGGCAACGTCGCGCAGCCGCAGCTCGGCTGGCAGCTTGCTCAGAAAATACACGTCGGCGCTGAACACGTCGGCGCCAGTGAGACTCGACACCAGATCCTGCAGCGATTCGATATTGAGGCAGAACACCACCCCCAGCAATACGCCAATCACCGTGCCGGTCACGCCGATGCTGGCGCCGCAGACAAAAAAGATGCGCATCACCGACCCGGTGCTGGCCCCCATGGTGCGCAGGATGGCAATGCCCCCGGCCTTCTCCTTCACCAGCATGGTCATGCCCGAGACGATGTTGAGGGCTGCCACCAGCACGATCAGGGTAAGGATCAGAAACATCACGTTGCGCTCCACCGCCAAAGCCTGGAGATAGGCGCTGTTGGTACTCTGCCAGTCGCTCAGAATTACGGACTCGTCGATGGCGTCGCGCAGGGGACGGCGCCGCGTCCGCACCTCTTCGGGCGCGTCGAGCATCACCTCGATGAAGTCGGGGCTGTCGGTGGAGAAAAACCGCTCGGCCTCCTCCTGCGGCAGAAACGCCAGGCTGCGGTCGAAATTGGAGACGCCGATCTTGAAGATGTAGGCCACCGGAAACTGCCGCACCCGCGGCGCCAGGCCAAACGGCGTGCGCTCGCCCTGCGGCCACAGCAGGGTGACGGGGTCGCCTGCGCCGGCCCCCAGCAGCCTCGCCAGCCCCTCGCCCAGCGCCAGTCCCTCGCCGCGCTCGAACGCCTCCAGAGACCCCCGCGCCCGCTCCGGCCTTGCCACCGCCGGCAAGGCCCGCAAATCCTCCGCGGCGATGCTGCGCACCACCGTGCCTGCGCTGTTGCCAGAATACGTCGCCAGCGCCTGCCGCTGTATCACGGGCGCCGCCCGGTCGACGCCGGCAACCGCCTCCAGCCGCGCCTCGACGCCAGCCGCGTCCTCGAAACCCTCGCCCGCCGGCCACACCACGACGTGCGGCTCGAAACCCAGAATGCGGTCCACCAGCTGGATGCGGAAACCGTTCATCACCGCCATCACCACGATCAGCGTGGCCACGCCGAGGGCGATGCCCACCAGCGAAAACGCGGCGATGACCGAGATAAACCCCTCGCGCCGCCCCCGCAGATACCGCCGTACCAGCAGCCGCTCGAATGGTCCGAAGGCGGACGCGCCCTCAGACCGCGTCATAGATGCCCCGCAGCCGCGCCACCGCCTCGGCCGCCTCCAGGCTCTCGCTCTCGCCGGTGCGCCGCGACGTCAGCTCCACCTTTCCGGCGGCGGCGTCGCGCGGCCCGATGGACACCCGCCAGGGCAGGCCGATGAGCTCCATGTTGCCGTACTTGGCACCGAGACGCTGGTCGGTGTCGTCGTACAGCACCTCCAGCCCGGCCGCCTCGGCGGCCGACACGAACCCGTCGCAGGCGGCGTCGGTGGCCTCGTCGCCGGGCCGCACGCTGACCAGGCCGACATGAAACGGCGTCACCGGCTCGGGCCAGACGATGCCCTTCTCGTCATGGCTGGCCTCGATGATGGCGCCGGCCAGGCGCGACACGCCGATGCCGTACGACCCCATCTGGTAGGGAGCCACGCTGCCGTCGGCCAGCGTCACCGTCGCCTCCATCGGCTTGGAGTACTTGTCGCCGAAGTGAAACACGTGCCCCACCTCGATGCCGCGCGCCGACAGGCGATGCTCCTCGGGCACATCCCGCTCGAAGACCTCCTGCTCGTGGGTCTCGTCGGTGCGGGCGTAGGCGCTGGTCCACGCCTCCACCACCCGCCGCAGGGCTGCGGCGTCTCCGTAGTCGACATCCTCGGCCGAGACGCCGACGTCGAAGATGCGACGGTCGAGAAACACCTCGGATTCGCCCGTCTCCGCCAGAATCAGGAACTCGTGGGTCATGTCGCCGCCAATGGGGCCGGCGTCGGCGCGCATGGGCACCGCGGTCAGTCCCATGCGGGCGAAGGTGCGAAGGTAGGAGACGAACATCCTGTCGTAGGAGACCTGGCCCTCCTCGGCGGTGGCGTCGATGGAGTAGCCGTCCTTCATCAGAAACTCCCTGCCCCGCATCACGCCGAAGCGCGGCCGTATCTCGTCGCGGAACTTCCACTGGATGTGGTAGAGGATCTTGGGCAGGTCGCGGTACGACCCCACCACGCCGCGCAGGATGTCGGTGACCATCTCCTCGTTGGTGGGGCCGTACAGCAGGTCGCGGCCATGGCGGTCCTTAAGCCGCAGCATCTCCTCGCCGTAGTCGTCGTAGCGCCCCGACTCGCGCCAGAGGTCCGCCGGCTGGATGGTCGGCATCAGCAGCGGTATGGCCCCCGCCGCCTGCTGCTCCCTGTGGACGATGTCCTCGATGCGCCGCAGCACCCGGTAGCCCAGCGGCAGCCATGAGTAGATGCCCGAGGCCGACTGCCGGACCATGCCGGCGCGCAGCATCAGCCGGTGCGAGACGATGGCCGCCTCGGCCGGGGTTTCGCGCAGAATGGGAAGAAAATAATTGGACAGACGCATCGCTGGGTCCCTCGGCGACGCCCGCCGGATGAAACGGCATTGTGCGGACAGGGCGGCGGCGGTCAACCTCCGGAATCTCCCTCGGCCTGCTCGGCCTCGAACCGCTCCGCCGTCTCCTCAAGGCATCCCGAGGCGACGGCATCGCGCAGCCGCCGCATCAGCTGCTGGTAATAGTGCAGATTGTGCAGCGTCAGCAGGATGCAGGCGTTGAGCTCGCCGCAGCGCACCAGATGGTGAAGATAGGCGCGGGAGACGCTGGCGCAGCAGGGGCAGCCGCACTGCGGGTCGAGCGGGGCGGGGTCGGCCGCGTGGCGGGCGTTGCGCAGGTTGACGGAGCCGAAGCGGGTAAACGCCTGGCCGTTGCGCCCGGACCGCGTCGGCAGCACGCAGTCAAACAGGTCCACGCCGCCGCGCACCGCCACCACGATGTCTTTGGGCTTGCCCACTCCCATCAGGTAGCGAATCTTCGAATCGGGCAGCATCGCCGCCACCTCGCCCACCAGCGCGTGCATCTGCTCGGGAGGCTCGCCCACCGCCAGCCCGCCGATGGCGTAGCCGTCGAACTCCAGGTCCGCCAGCCGCCTTGAGCAGTCCTCGCGCAGGGCAAGGTCCGCGCCGCCCTGCTGTATGCCGAAGATCGCCCGGCCCGCGCCGCCGGCGAATGCCGCCCGCGACCGCTCCGCCCAGCGCAAAGTGCGCAGCATGGCGTCTCGGCTCCGCTCCTCCGTCGCCGGCAGGCCAATGCACTCGTCGAAGGCCATGACCACGTCCGACTGCAGCAGGTCCTGCACCTGCACCGAGCGCTCCGGCGTCAGAAGATGCTCCGAGCCGTCGATGTGGCTGCGGAAGCGAACGCCTTCCTCCTCGACGCTGCGCAGCTGCGCCAGGGAAAACACCTGATAGCCGCCCGAATCCGTGAGAATGGGATGCTTCCAGCTCCAGAACCGGTGCAGCCCGCCGAGCTCCGCCACCCGCTCGGCTCCCGGCCGCAGCATCAGGTGGTAGGTGTTGGCCAGCGCCATCTGCGCGCCCGTACGCTCCAGGTCCGGAGGCAGCACGCCCTTGACCGCGCCCAGCGTCCCCACCGGCATGAAGGCAGGCGTGTCGACCGCGCCCCGGCCCAGCGCAAGGCAGCCGCGCCGGGCGGCACCGTCCTGGCCAAGTACGGTGAACAGACCGCCGCTTTGTGTGGATGGCATGGGCTGCCTCCTTTTCGTACTAATTCAGAGCTATATCAATTGGCCCGTTTGGGCACTATATGTAGAACCGATTGGAGCAGGCTGGACGCAGATCATGGAAATGGAGCAGAAAACCGCTGCCAGCGAAGGCGATCTGCTGGTGGGCGCATCGTCCACCGAACACCCTCTCTATGACGAGGTGGTGGAGGCGATCCGCACCGTCTACGACCCGGAGATCCCGGTCAACCTCTACGATCTGGGGCTGATCTACCGAATCGCCATCGACGGCGAAAACGCCGTGGAAGTGGACATGACCCTGACCGCGCCCGGATGCCCGGTTGCGGGAGAAATGCCGGGCATGGTGGCCGAAGCCGTCGAGCCCCTGGCCGGGGTGAAGACGGTGGACGTGCAGCTGGTCTGGGATCCGCCCTGGGACATGTCGCGCATGAGCGACGAGGCCCGGATGGAACTGGGATTTTTCTAGGAGAGGAGCGAGAGACATGTTTGCCATGCCCGGACAGCCCCTGCTTTCCCTCACGCCAGCGGCGGTGAAGCAGCTGCGCGGGCAGTCGACCGGCGGCCTGGTACGACTCGGCGTCAAGCGGGGCGGCTGCGCCGGCATGGAATACACCATGGAAGTCGCCAGCGAACCGGAAGAGCACGACGAGGTGGTGGAGCAGGACGGCGTGCGCCTGGCCATCGCGCCTGCAGCTACGCTGTTTCTGGCAGGCACCGAAATCGACTACAAGAGCAGCGTCCTGGAATCCGGCTTCACCTTCCACAACCCCAACGTGGTCGAGAGCTGCGGCTGCGGCGAATCGGTGAAATTTGCCGAAACGCCGGAGGCAGACGACGCACGCGACAGCGAACCCGCCTGAGGGCGCGCTATGCGCCGCCAGCTGATCGCCGGCAACTGGAAGATGCACGGCTCGGCCGCGGAGATGGCCGAGTTTGACGCCTTGCGGGACGCGCTGCCCGACGACGCGCCAGATGTGCTGGTATGCCCGCCCGCGACCCTGATCCAGCCGCTTGCCGCCCGCGCCGGAAGAATCGCAGTGGGCGGCCAAGACTGCCACCCGGAGGCGAAAGGCGCGCATACCGGGGATTTGTCCGCCGAGATGCTGCGGGAAGCTGGCGCCAGCGCCGTCATCGTTGGCCATTCCGAACGGCGGACGGCGTACGGCGAGAGCGACGGCCTGGTGCGGACCAAGGCCGAGGCTGCCCGCCGCGCCGGGCTCACCGCCATCGTTTGCGTAGGCGAATCGGGCGAAGACCGCGATGCGGGACGGACACTGGGTGCCGTACTGGGACAGGTACGGGGGTCACTGCCACCTGATTCGAATGGCGAGAACACTGCCGTAGCCTACGAACCCGTTTGGGCCATCGGCAGCGGCCGGACGCCAACCGTCGAGGAGATCCGCGAGGTGCACGCGGCCATCCACGCAACGATGCGGGAGACGGGCGCCGATGGCGTACGCGTGCTGTATGGCGGATCGGTGTCGCCGGACAACTGCGCCGAAATCCTCCAGATCGAAGGCGTGGACGGCGTGCTGGGAGGAGACGTCAGCCTGACGAGCGCGAAGTTTCTGCCAATCGTCGAGGCAGCCGCGTGACGGGGGAATCTCTCGGGCTGCTGCGAATCGCGCTGCTTGCCGCCGCTGGTTTCGCCGCGGGAACCTGGGCGCAGCGCCGCCGCGGGACGAGCTGGCCGGATAGCCTCCATCGGGGGCTGGTACTGGCCATTGTCTGCGGCCTAGCGGGGCTGGCGCTGGAGCTGGCCGCCTACGAGGCAGGAATAGACCTGCCTGGGTGATCCCTCTACACGATTCTTCGCTTCACTCAAGAGGGTTGGGTG
>CAZPIN010000243.1:0-4387 GCA_964586735.1 uncultured Rhodobacterales bacterium
CGGCCAGCAGGGAGGCATGACAAGGATCTGGACCGAGAAGGGATCATCCCCCCGCGCGCAGTGGGACAACCGTCGCGAGTCGCTCGACCTCTTCGGCTCGTCCTGCCCCCAGCGGGGCGCCGCCGGCATCATCGCCCCCCAGGCGAACACCGAAAGCATGAACCTCCTTGTCGGGGAGGTTTCCCTCCATGTGGAGAAAGGGAGCTACGCGCTCATTCTTGTCGACCGGGCGGGCTGGCACCTCAGCAAACGGCTGGTTCTGCCAGAGAACACGGGGCTGCTGCAAATCCCCGCGTACTCGCCCGAGCTCAACTCGATGGAGCCGGCGTGGAAGTACTTTCGCGCCAACGACTTCGCGTTCCAGCTGTGGGACAGCTACGAGGAAATCGAGCAGGCGGTCATGGACGCCTGGAACAGGTTTGCAAACAATCCCGGCCAGATCACCTCGATCACGGGCAGGAACTGGATGTCGGTTGAAATTTAGGTCCGTTGGTATTATAGGCAAGAGCCTGCTAGGTTGTAGAGAAATAGTCGAACCAGCACTATCCGGCATTGCCAGCGCCATATTTTGAAAGAGCTTGTTCAGCCGCCAGCAGTGCAAATCGCTATTTCTCTACAGCCTCTAGACTTCACCGTCAAAGCGGTTAGCTTTCCCGCGGCGGCTGGTATTCTCCAAGGCGAAGCGGCAGCACTGGCGGAATGGCATCCATCAAACCGGGCAGATAAATTCATGCAAAGTCAGACGTCACGTACAGGTACAGGGGCGGCTTAGGCTCTTTCTATGGGCATGCTGTGGGGCATGATGGCGGCCGCCATGATCGGCTGCAGCGACTCGGCGGCGCGCACCACCGCCCGACGCTGCTCCGTCAGCGTGCTGGTAATGCTGGTCGTCTGGCTGTCTCTGGCCAGCCTCCTGGCGCTGTACGGCGTACCAGACCTCTCGCCACCGCATCGTCAGCTGCTCCTGTTGTCCGCCGCGGCGGGCTGCCTGCACATCGTCGTGCTGTTCCTCCTCTATCCCGCGCTCGCCCGCGGTCCGGTGTCGATCGCCGTGGCAGCCGCCAGCGTCTCCGTCCTCATTCTCGTCGGCCTCAACATCGCCGCCGGCAGCAGCTGGACCTGGCCCCAGGTCGCCTGCGCCGTGGCGGTGCTGCTGGGCATCGTCATGACCACCCGCCGTGAGGGCGTGGACGGCGTCGCCTACTCGCCGCGGCATCTGCGGCTCACCGCGCTGCTTGGCCTTGGCGCCGGTACCGTCTCCGCCCTCCGCATCTTTTTCGTCCAGGAGGGGGCGGACCAGCTGGGCGCGGTGGACGCCCTCATCGCCATGCGGGTTGGCGCGGCGGTTGCGATTCTGCCGGTGGTGGCCGTCGCCAGCTTTCGCTCCGGGGGGCTGCAGTGGCCGCGCGGCTGGCTTCTGGCGGTGCTGGCGGCCCAGGTGCTCACCGAGACTCTGGCGTTTCTGGCGCTTCTTTACGGCTCCGCCACCACCAGCAGGGTAGGGGTGGCCGTGGGCTTCGGCGCTACGCCGGTCATGTCGACGCTGGCGGCGAGAGTGTTTCTCGGTGACCCCATTGGGAAACGGCGCGGTTTATGGATAGGATTCGTCGCGGCGGCCGTGATGCTGACTGTGCTGGCCGCGCCGGAGCCGACATGATCGACCTACGCAGCGATACCTTCACCCTGCCTACCGAGGGCATGCGCCGGGCCATGGCCGAGGCCGAGCTGGGCGACGACGTCTACGGAGAGGACCCCACCGTACGCCGCCTGGAGGAGGCGGTCGCCGAGCGGCTGGGCAAGGAGGCGGCGGTGTTCATGCCATCGGGTACCATGAGCAACCAGATTGGCATCCGCCTCCACACCCGTCCGGGCGACCAGGCCATCGCCGAGGCGACCGCCCACGTCTACCTGCTGGAAGGGGGCAGCCCGGCCGTGCTGTCGGGAGTCACTATGCGTCCTCTTCCTGGAGAGAATGGCGTGGTCGCGGCGGAGCATGTGGAGGCGGCAATACCGGTGCCGCACCCCTATATGGTGGACAGCGTGCTGGCACCCGTCACGCTGCTTTGCCTGGAGAACACCCACAACCTGCATGGCGGGGCGGTGTGGCCGATGGAGAGTCTGGAGGCGACGCTGGAGACCGCCCGCCGCCACGGCCTTGCCATCCATCTCGACGGCGCCCGCCTGTGGAACGCCAGCGTCGCCAGCGGCATCGCGGAGGCGGACCTTGCCCGAGGCTTCGACACCGTCAGCGTGTGCTTTTCCAAGGGACTCGGCGCCCCTGTGGGGTCTGCGCTGACCGGAACCGCAGAAGCTATGCGTCGGGCTCGCAAGCTGCGTCAGAATTTCGGCGGCGGCATGCGGCAGGCGGGACTGCTGGCGGCGGCCGCCCACTACGCGATGCAGCACCAGCGCGATCGTCTCGCCGAGGACCACGAGAACGCCCGCCAGCTGGCGCAGGGGCTGGCGCAGATACAGGGAATCAAAGTCGACACGGAGCGGGTAGAAAGCAACATTGTCAACTTCGAGGCAACCGCCATGCCCGCCGGTGAGTTTGCCACGCGCTGCCACGACGCGGGGGTGCACATGATACCGTCGGGCCACCGGCGGCTGCGCGCCGTCACGCATCTTGGCGTCTCCGCCGCCGACATCGAGCGCGCGCTCGACATCCTGCGGGGCGTGCTGCGAAAGGTGGAATAGTCCTCTGGGTCAGGGCAGGGGGGCAGCAGGTCCGGCGCCATCTCCAGCGGCGGGAAATCCGGTGAGCAGCGCATCACGCCGGATGCGGATTTTGGCAGGATGGTCCAAGGAAGTCGCGGGGGATTCGCAGCCATCTGCACGGGCAGGCTGAGGGCATCTTGACGCGCCCGGTACACGCCAATTTCGCCTACGCGAATCAGGTGGATGCCCATCGCCCGGGGGTTGGCATCGCACCCCGTCAGCGTCGTTACCGGATTGCCTTCCGCTCTCGCGGCCACGATGTACCGATGACTATTCGTCCCCAAGGCTTTGAGGGAATCATCCCACAGACCCATATTTTGCAAGCGTCTTCCGGCTGAATCAGGCGCAGATTTCAGCACGGGCGGCTCCTTGGCGCGTGGCGGTCCAGCAGCGGGGCAGATTGCCGCTATGGTGCTGCTGCGCTGGACTTGCGCTCTCGGTTTCGCGAAGCGTCCGGGAGACCTGCGTCTGATCTTTGTCAGGGCGGGCTGTGTACGGTCCGGTGTCGCTTGTTCGGCTCGCGCATGTGCTGAATGGGCAGGAGGATGGTCCGCCCAGACTCAGACAGAATCCGCCGCCCCAGTCCAGCGGCAGGATGCAGCGGGGAGAGATAGCAATGGCCGAACAGAATCAGCCGCCCGGCAAGCCGGAGGGCGCCGGGCTGGATACCGGGCGGGAGGAGCGTGGGAGCTCCCGCATTCATAAATTCTACGACGCAATCACCTACAGGGTGTTCAGCAATTTGAAAACGGCGCTGGCACTCTTCCAGTTCGCCCTGCGCCGGAAGGGATGCCACGGGGTCGCAGAGAAACTGGAGGGGGCAACCTTGGTGATGACAGACCCCCACAGTGTCGGTCCAAATCTGGATCAGTGGTACGGCGACGCCTCGTACAGGAGCCCCTACAATTCGAAGACCGTGAAGGAGATTCGGATAAATGCCGAGTTCACCAGCACCAATGATCCGGACATTACGCTTCGCTCGACCAACTACGAGGCGAAGGCGGCGCTGGATGAGGCGGGTTCGAAGAGCGAGCATGCCGATAACCCCGCCCCCGGAATTTCGTTTGTTTTTGGTACTGGCCTTCACCCCCTTCAGGCGCCAAGCGCACAGGAGAAGATATTTCTTGACAACGACGAGGAGCTTGAGGGGCTCGGGCTTCGCCACGAGACTGTCCAGTTGTGCATTTGCACGATGACGCTTGACGAAATCCGGACGATACCTGACCGACTTGGCGCCACCTTCTTTGGGATTCTCTACATTGCCCACTTCCCGCAGCGGTGCAGCGGGGAGGATGTGTACCGGGTGATCGAGGATGCAAAAGGAGACAGCGAATGCTTGAGAACGATAGCCCAAGTGGTTGCATATTGTTTCGAGGGAGAGTATCGTGTCTACGCTCAGGAACTGCTGGGCAAGGTAGAAATTGGGAGAACAGCCATGGCAACCATGGTGGAAGAAGCCGAAGCCAGAGGCGAGGCCAGAGGCGAGGCCGAGGGCAAGGCCGAGACGCTGCTGCAGCTCGTACGGCGGAGATTCTCGGACATTTCAACGCAGAGGGAGGCACAGGTGCGGTCGGCCACCCTTGAGCAGCTGGAGGTCTGGTGGGACCGGGGCTTTGATGCTCCCGACATCGACTCGCTGTTCGGCGGGAGAGGCCGGGCGCAGCAGCAG
>CAZPIN010000244.1:0-1631 GCA_964586735.1 uncultured Rhodobacterales bacterium
CGGTGGGATGCGGGTTTTCTGTCAGCCATGATGGCTCTCCTATGCTGTTTGCCGGTGCGGGGGATGCCCGCGGGATGTGTTTGGGCTGCGGCGCCCGCCGCCCCCCTGCCAAATTATCCAGCAGATTGTAGACTTGACCGCGCTTGCAACCGGCGCCTGTATTGCCTGCTACTCGGTGGTGGATGGAATTGGCGTGCGTCTGACGGAAGTGCCGTGGAGCTGCATCGCATGGCTGATGCTGCTGGAGGCGCTAGGGCCGGTATTGGTATGGATGCGCTGGGGAAAAAACCTTCGAGCCGCGCGCCATGGCGGTCAACTTCGTGGGCGGCGCGCTGTCGGCAGTCGCCTACGGACTCGTGCTGTTTGCCAAGACCATCGCGCCAGTCGGCGCCGTATCCGCGGCCCGCGAGTCCAGCGTCGCCATGGCGTCTCTGACCGGCGCGGTCCAGCTTGGAGAGCGCCTCTGGCGGCGAATCCTGTCCGCGCTTGTAGTGCTGGCTGGCGTTGCTCTGCTGGCCGTCAGCGGATGATGCAGGGCACGCTCAACTTTCACAGCGGTGCTGACAAGGCTATGTCGCTTCTACCTGCGGCTGGGCTTGTCGGTGGGAAGCTCGGCGACGGCAGCGCCGTTGACATCTCCCTCGAACACCGAGTCAAGGCTGGTCGCTTCGAGTATCCGGTCCGCCCAGATCTCGAGCTGCTTCTGCGAGGCTGTGCGGACCTGCACCCTCCGCTCTTCGGGCACCTCCCGAAACTTGAGCTGGGCCTGCCTAAGCAGGGTCTCGGCGATGCCTTCGGTCTTGCCTTCGGCTTTGCCCTCGGCGATGCCTTCGGCTTTGCCCTCGGCGATGCCCTCGGCCTTTCCGATTGCGATGCCTTCTGCCGTGAACTTGGGGCCAAGTTCCTCAGCATAGTACTGGTCTATAGGACGCATGATGATCCATCCTCTACCTGGCCTTACCCTCTCCAGCACCTCACGCGCTGTCTTCAGGTCTACGTCACCATACAGCAGAATGATGATCAGCACAAGGCCGGGCTCGAGGTCTGACCCCTCCTCCAGCAGCTCGAACGACTTCTCAACGCATTCTCTGAAACTGCCTTCGCGCCGCCGAGCGAAGCTGACGGCGAAGAAGCAGGCCGAGAGGTTGCGGTCGCTGCGAATCGTCTCTTGGGGCGTCAGGCTTACCAGATCCAATGTGTGGTACGGAATGTACCACTTCCAGTCCCCCATCTTCTCGTTTCCCTTGATGCTGCCGTGCATCGAGAATGCTTCCTTCCACGGATCTTTGCCAGTGTGCAGGATGGCGCAGGCGATGGGGTGCAGCTCCCGCTTCCTTTCCGCGCTGCCTGTGCCATGCTCTTCCCATGATGCGGAGGCATACTGCAACAGCTGCAAGGGAGCGTTCGGGTCGTTTTCTGACTTGAACTCGATGATGTGCGTGATCTTCTTCGGGCCATCCGGCTCGGGCTTGCAGGTCCTCTCGTATCGAAAGTCGCACTCGCAGGTTCCCAGAGTCTCGCTGCGAAACTTTGTGCCCAGTATCACCGGAGGCGAATCGTCATACTTTCCAACGACTTCCTCCGGCAGGTAGTCGGAGAATGCCCGCAGCCTCTCGGTATTCGACAGGACC
>CAZPIN010000245.1:0-20974 GCA_964586735.1 uncultured Rhodobacterales bacterium
GCGCCGGGGCAGGCGGACGGTGCAGACCGGCCGCTGTCCTATACGCTTGAGCTTGGGGCGCGGCAGGACAGCGGCGATGGCGGCGAGGGCGTCGGTTTCGATGCGGCGGCGAACTTCGCCTACGGGAGTCCGGGCGGCGGCATCCAGGTGTCGGGGCGGGGCAGTTTCCTTCTGAGCCATGGCCAGGAGGGCTTCAGCGAAACGGGGCTGAGTCTCGCGATCGCCTACGATCCGGGCGGCGATTCCCGCGGGATTCATCTTTCGCTGGAGCCGGCCTGGAACGCCCCGCGATCGAACTCCGCCGATTCGCTTTGGAACGCGTACTCCAGCGCTGGCATGGGGCGGTCCGCCAGCGACTCGCTGACGATGAGCGCGCGCCTTGGCTACGGTCTTGGGGCGATTCGGGAGCGTACGCTTGCAACCCTGTATGGCGAGTCGGAGACTGGCGAGGCTTACGGCAGCCTGCGCCTGGGCGCCGAGGTGAAGGGGCGTGATGGAGCGTTTGAACGGCTGCGTCTCGACCTCTACGGCGAGCGCGAGGAGAGGCGGTCTGGGGAACCTGAGGATGCGATCATGCTGGAGGCCCGCGTCGGCTTTTAGGCTTCGCGGTCAATTCCTCTGGAGAGACTCGACAGCAAGACGCTGCTGGAGGCTTTTGCGGTATGGTCCATACAGCGATGGACGGCTGAGCGGGCCCGACGGCTATGAGGTCGCAGCCGCGGGCCTTAATCCGCAAAGGTTCCTTCAGCTGAAAGACTCGTCGACGCACGGCCCCCCGCTTTGCCGCGCATCATGGACGCTGCTCTGATGCGGCAGCCCCGATGCGGGGGAACGGTGTTTATGGGTGGACGAATGCGCTGGAATGGGTGGTCGAATACACTGGAATGAGCAGGTGGACGAATGCGCTGGAACAGGTGGACGAAATACACTGGAATGAGCACCACTGCCGTAGCATCCGTGGTCCGCCTCGTTTGACGGCTGCCTCGACGTCTGCGCCCAGTTAGCCAAGAGGGCAGAGGGTGAATGCGGCGCGGGCCGCATTGCCATCAAGCGCCTCCACCGACGCGTATCTGATCGCCGCGACGATTCTCAAAGCAGCGGAGGCCGACAGCCACTGCCTGCATCTGCTGCTTAACTGCGCCTGAAGCCGCCAGCGGAAGGGCCTCGTTCGCCGCCGTTAACGCCGCTTGACTCGGCGCAGCGCCAGTACGGCCGCTTCCGCTGGCAGTCAGATTACCGGTTTCTCGTCGCCCGGCGGCAAGAAGCCGCTTCCGCCAGCTAGTCCTGCATGCCGAGTTCCGGCAATTGGAGCGTGGCAGCTCGAGCAGACGAGGCGTCCTCGCTCATGTTTTACCGCTGGTTGGTTCCGTGTCTCCGCTCTCGGTCGGGTTGTCGAAGCCCCAGGAAAAATCGGTGAGGCCCTCGTCGCCAAGGACTTCATCACTCTGGGAATCCCCGAGAAACTCGCCCGGAGAGCCGACCGGGGTGGCGCCTCCGCTGGCAGGCGTCTGTCGGCCAGGACGGGAACCCGCCGACATCCGAGAGGCCGTCTGGCTCGCGGGCTGCCGAGGCTTGTCGCCGGTCGGGTTCGGGCCTTTGCCGCCGTCTTGCGGACCGCTTGGGTCTTCATTGCCCCAGAAGAATTCGGTGTCTTCGTCGCCGAGGACCTCGTCGTCGCCCAGGGAATCCCCAAAGAAGCCGCCCTGAATGTCGTCGTCATCCGGGTCGAAGCTCCCAGGCATCCGCGAGCCACGACTGGAGCCCGTTGGACTTCGAGAGGAACTCGGACTCATCGTACTCATGGGCTGCCGTGAGGTCGTTGATTCTGACTGCGTGGTGCCTCCTCCAGATTCGGTCGTCCCCCCGCCATCGTCATCCCCTGAGGTGCCGGGGTCTTCTTCGACCATCCCCCCGGAGATGCCGTCATTCCCGGAAGTCTGGGTGGACTTCTTGACCATCTGGTGCGGCTTGTCCGCCTCTAGATACGTATTGACGAGATCCCGCTCTTGATCGATCATAGCTTCCAGCACGGGGTCGGTTTCCTCCAGAAGCTCGTCCAGTGCCTCGTCGTCCTCCTCCTTCTCGGTCTTTTCGGGGACGCCCTTGGTAGGACGGAACAGCATTCCTGACCACGGATCCTCCGGCGAGGAGTGCTTGGTAAGAAGCCCCAGAGAGACGTCCTCGAAGTCCTTGCCGATCTGCAGATTGCCTCTGTAGCCGAAGCCGACGATCTCGGCGAACAGCGGATTGTAGATGGCTATCCGGCAGACGTTGCCCTGCCGGGCGGCGGAGACCATGCCGTGCCGTCCGCCGGCCATGGGTTCGAGCAGGCCAAGGTGGATGCGCGGAAGCCGCGGATCTCCCTCGCCAATGGGAGATTCGTCGAAATCCGTCATCTCCTCCGTGGTTCCTCCAATTTCCTGGTCGACACCAGCCATTTCCGACGTTACGCCTTCCTCGAGCCCGGCCTGGCTCTCGCCCGCCGACGGCAGGAACGGGAACATCACCGGCACGCGGCCCAGCTCGTCGCGTTCAACCTCCCGCTTGGCTTGGGTCTCCTGCGCATCGATCACGCCAGTGACCAGAATGGGAGGCGTGGTGGGGGCGACCGGTGGACGCCAGGGGTCGTAGTCGCGCAGCATCAGCGAGACGTTGAGATAGTCGCCATCGCGGAATCCGTGCTCCACCTCGATTACCTGCCAGCTGTCGGTTGCGGCGACGGTGCCTCCCGAGAACCGCACCCGGTTGCACGGATACATCGCCGACTGGCTGCAGGTACCAATCAGGCGGACCGAATTGAGGGAAGCGCTCGCGCTGGAGAACTCCGAGCGAAGCGCCGCCTCCTCGATGCTGGTGTTGGGGTCGGCGATCACCGTACCAATCGAGCCGTGGGCGCCGATTCGCCGGAACTCGCCGTGCGCGGCGCTGTCGAGAAGCAGGGCACGCTTGTCGTTTCCGGAGTGCAGGAACTGCACGTCCCGCAGAGTCATCTTGGTGACGTCGAGAGCCTTGTCCGGTTCCGTGACGCCAATTCTGTCAACCATCTCTATGGGTACGGGCTGGCCGCTCGGCGCCCCGTCGCGCAGCGTGATCGTGACGGTACCGTCGTCGTTGCCAAGCATTTCGTAGCGGACGCCGAGCTGGCCAAAGACGCTGTCAATCCATGTGCGCAGGGTGTCGCCGGCCGAGATGGTGTAGGAGACGTTGTTGAGCTCGTCCCGCAGAACCTGCTCGATCGTCACGTCGACCTTCGGCCACATCCGCGGCGTCCTCGACGGAACGCCGTCGCCGAACCCCGCGCTGGACAGGACGCCGCCGAACATCTCCGCGAGCGGCATGTCGCGATAGGCGCACCAAACAGCCCGCCCGCTGTGAAAGCCTACGATGTCGCGCAGCCGCACGCGGCAGGCGGCAAGGTCCTGTTCCTCGTCCCTGAAGGGCGTGATGGAGGTGACGACCGACGGCCACAGCCGCACGACCTCGCCCGCCGCCTCGCCCTCTCCGGCGATCAGCAGATGCAGCGCGACTGGGTAGCCGGGCCGTACCTGATTCGCCAGCAGGTTGCCGAGCAGGCCAGCGCTGGACACTGGCTCTTCGAAGTCCTCGACGACGGTGGCCGTGGCCACCCAGCCGTCGCTGACGGTCTCCCGCAGCTCGAAGCTTTGGACGGGGACGATAGCCGTCTCGTCCTGCAGCGGATCAAGCGCGGCCATGAAGGGTACGCTCATTGGAGCCTCCTATATACTATGCATCTCGATGCTTTCGCACGCCGCATGGTAACCGATTCGCAGCCACGTTGCAAGCGCTCTAGGAGCATCAAACTTTAGCAATCAGTATCATACGTGTTTCTTCGGGTATTGCAACCCCCCGAATCGCCCAGCGAATCACCCGTCGAGTTTTTGTCCGGTCCGCCGCCGGTTGACGGCATCCCGCTCGCTTGACTCGACGGCGCGACATGGCAAGTATAGGATGCAACGGAGCGGTGCGCATGATGCCCGCCGGAGGATGAGGTCAATGATGAAACGTGAACTGAACAGCGCCCAGCAGGCCGCGGCGGCCGAGGACACGGTGCTCGACAGAGTACTGGGACCCGCCGCCGCCCCAGCCGACGGGCGGGCGCTGCGCGAGGCACGGGTGCTCTCGTGGTCGGCGGAGGCCGGCATGCTGGAGGACGGAGGCACGGCGCGGGTCGGCTTCTCGTGCCTGATGCAGCCGGCGGCCGGCGACCTCGCTCTGGTGTGGGAGGGCGGCGAGGCCGGGCGCTGGGTGCTGGCGGTGCTGGAGCGCGGCAACGTCGACGCGCCGGCGGTGCTGCGCAGCCCGTCGCCCATCGCTCTGGAGGCGCCGCGGGTCGGGGTCGCGGCGGGCACCTTCCAGGTGGCGGCCGAAACCATCCTGACCAGCGCCCGCAACCATCATGCGGTAGAGGACACCAGCACCCATACCAGCCGGATGCGGGTGTCCCAGATTGGCACCGACATCCGCCGGGCGTCCGTCGTGGATGACAAGATCGAGGGCGCGTTTCTGCAGCGCATCGGATCCTGGATATCCAGCACCGCACGGGACGCGCGCTTGCGCGCCCGCACGTTTCTTTTCGAATAGCGCCGTGACCACGGCGTTCTCGGGGCCTCGCGCCCCTTGTTCCTGAACGGGGAGGTAGCATCGTGTCGGAAGGCCGCGCGCTTGTTCATCCGATGGCCATAGCGTTTGCCGCGCGGGCCGTCGACGTGCCGAAGATGGGCCACCAGCTGGTCTGCTCGGCGATCTATCCATTCAGCCTTGACGACGGGAGTCCGGTGAAACCGGCCGACTGGTATGCGACGGTGGCTACCATGGCCGGACCGGACATGATTCCCGATTCGCTCAACCCTCTCGTCAACGCCGAGGTGACGGTGCTGGGGACGGTGCCGCCGGTGGAGGAGGAGAAGCGCGAGGCGCGCCTGCGCTGCGGGCAGGTCGACGTGGAGTTCCTGTTTGCGCCCGACGCCGAGAATCCCGAGGCGCCGATACCGCTCGGTCCCGAATCGGCCAACTGGCACGCCCAGGAAAACCCTATGGGACGCGGCGGGCCGGAGGACGAGCGCCGCCCCCTGATCCTCAACAAGGAGCGCATGGACTCGCCGCTGTGGTTTGGCCCCACGCCCTTCGAGCACCCCATGCGCCAGAACCTTGTGGGGACGCCGTCCGACCCGCCCAAGCAGGGCTGGCCGCCCGATGCCAACCAGAAGGTGTTCAACGACGCCCATCCGAGGCTGCAGGCCGAGTCGATGCATCCGGGCGACCCGATTATCTACGACGGCTTCGCCGACCGCCCGTTCGACGGAAACATCCCGCTCTACCAGATCGAGATGGCCTACACCGACGACAAGGGCGAGTGGGATCTGGTGACCAGCCGCATCAACTCGGTTGTGCTGATTCCTTCGGCCAGCATGGCGGCCATGATCTGGCGGGGCGTGATTCCGCTGGGGCGGGACCAGTTCGGCGAGAAGATCACCGCCGCGGTGGCGGCCCTGCAGGACGCCAACGAGCCGCGCAAGGAGGCCGACCACTGGGCGATGATCGCCGCCGAGCGCTGGAGCGACCCGATGCTGGCGGCCGACGACCGGCCCCTGCTGCCGCCGGCCATCGCCGCGGCGATGCCCTCGCCGTTCGCCGTGCCCGAGGAGCTGGACACGATCGAGGACAGGCGCAAGGCCGCCGAGGAGTGGATGCGCGGCGAAGCCGGACTGCCGGAGGAGAACCCCTTCGCCGACCAGATTCCGCCAGAGGCGGCGGCGGCCGCGTCGCTGTCGGACATGACCGATGACGACGAGGAACCGCCGGACCTGGGCAGAATGGAAGACCTTGCCGTCGGCGCCCTGTCGGCGTCGCGGCGGCGCCACGAGGAGGCGGGCTTCGAAACCCCCGAGCCCGAGGAGGTACGGACGCCGGAGTGGCGCGGCGACAGCCTCGACGCCGAAATCAACACCCGCCTGTCGGGGCCCTACCAGTCGAAGCTGGAAGTCGAGATGGCCAAGTTTCTGCGTACCACGGAGGGGGCGCCGCAGCAGCCCGAGGAAGTGCTCGACAGCCTCACCGGCGCGCGGATGCTCAATCCGCACCCCGCGCTGTCCTGGCCCGCCATGACCGACGAGGAGGGGACGAGATTCGGCGAGGCGGTCAAGGGGAAGCTGGACGAGGGCGCGCTGGAGCGGCATCTCGACGTGTCGGGGGCGATCTTCGCCGAGGGCACCATCGTCGCCGAGCGCGAGTTCGGCGAGGTGCTCCTCGAGGAGACGGTGTGGCGCGGCGCGCATTTCGTGAAGTGCAATTTCAACGGCACCACCTTCGCCGGAACCCGCTTCGAGAACTGCCAGTTCGTCGACTGCGTTTTCCACAAGGTCAACATTGCCCGCGTCACGCTGCAGGACTGCAAATTCATGCGCTGCGAGTTCCGCGACACCGAGCCGCGCGACATGGTGTGGATGGGCACCAGCTTCGAGAGCTGCGTTATCGAGAAGGTTACGTTCGTCAACCTGATCATGCGCGACACCGAGTTCGCCAGCTGCGAGTGGCGGGAGGTGACGCTCTCTGACGGTCTCTCCATCAACCTGACGTTCCGCGAGACTCTGCTGGACCAGGTGACTTTCACCGCCTACCACGCGCCGCATACCACCTTCCAGCGGGTGCGCATGTACAAGGTGTTCACCATGGCGCGGGGCTTCCCGGGCAGCCTGTTCGAGGAGGTGGACGCCGAGACCTGCGGCTTCCTCGGGGTCTTCCACTTCAACGAGTCGACCTTCATCAAGTCGGGCTTCCGCGAGACCGGCTTCACCAACGCAATCTTCAAGGACGGCCAGATCGCCGGCGGCTGCAAGTTCGAGATGTGCGACTTCACCGGAGCCATCTTCGACAACTTCAACATCTCCGGCGTGCGCTTCCCCGAATGCGGCTTCATCACCAGCATCTGGATGAACAAGTGCCAGGCGGTGCAGACCAGCTTCTTCGCCTGTCTGCTGCGGGCGGTGGACTTCGGCGACACCGTGCTGACAGGCGCGGTGTTCGTGGACGCCGACATCGAGGACATGGAGGCCCTGCCCGACAACACCATCGGCGCTGACTTCACCGGCACGGTGCGGGTTCTCTAGCCTTCGGGCTTCCGTGCCACCGTCTGCCGCGTCGGCGCGGCCAGCGGCACGTACTGCGAATCGGAGTCAGGTCCGCGGCGGGTGGCGGCCATCCACCGTCCCAGCCGGCGTGGCGCGATGCCTTGTGTCTCCCGTACCCGACTCGGCATTGATTTGGGGTTTCGCCGCGTCCGCCGCCGCGCGCAGGCAGGTGTCGGTTCTGCATCTTGGGAGCAGCGGAAATGCGTCGTCGCCTACCCGAGCCTTCGCTGGATGCCGAATGCATCTGCGCGGGTTGGGGCGGGTGCGAGCACCGGGCTTGCCGCTTCCTGCGTAACACTCAAACTCATCCAGCGATGAGCACTCGGTAGTGCACCGGCGATGCGCCAGCGGCGGCCTGGAGAAGATCGGGAACCACACCCGCAAGCGCGCATGTCACGTACCGGGAGATTGCAGGGCGGTTTCACGAAGCAGTCGGAGCGTGACCGGTACCAATCCATCAACTCCTGCATCGGCTTCTTTCCCTTGACCTCGGGTCGCGATAGGTGCTGGCTGTACAGCAATCTGAGCGAGGTAGGGAAGCCAAGGATGTTCGGGCAAGCAGGGCTTGACAGGCGCGGAATGCCGCATACTATTCATTGGAGGCCTCAGGCAACGGATGGCATAATTTACGTTGATCTGGATGTTGTTGTTGGCGACTATTAACATTCTTCAGA
This sequence comes from uncultured Rhodobacterales bacterium, assembly GCA_964586735.1. Taxonomy (GTDB): domain Bacteria; phylum Pseudomonadota; class Alphaproteobacteria; order Rhodobacterales; family CAZPXZ01; genus CAZPXZ01. The sequence continues at coordinate 7,823 of CAZPIN010000245.1, forward strand.
ATGGCATAGCAGATTGGTACGAGCAAGTGGAAAGGGCGAGGCCGCCATGAAAAAATTGCAACTTTGTTGGATGCAGGCTCTCTGCGCTGCCGGTTGGCTGACGGCCTGCGGGGGTGGTGGAGGCAATCACGCATCGCTGGAGATAGGGCAGGAGTTTCGGGCATCTCGCCCGGTGGCAGCCCAGTCTTCCGGCGAAGCGGATAATTCGCCTGTGGGTCAGCAGACAGTGTGGCAAAAAAGCCCATCATTGCAGCAAGCCAGCGAGTCAAATGCGCAAACGGTGCCTTCGTCAGACACGGGAAAGGCGCAGGAACAGCAAAGCTCGCCGTCACAGCAAACCGGCCAGCAAGATTCCGGAGGGACGCCGCCGTCAGACACGGGGAAGGCGCAGGGGCAGCAAAGCTCGCCGTCACAGCCAACCGGCCAGCAAGATTCCGGAGGGACGCCGCCGTCAGACACGGGGGAGGCGCAGGGACAGCAAAGCTCGCCATCACAGCCAACCGGCCAGCAAGATTCCGGAGGGGTGCCGCCGTCAGACACGGGGAAGGCGCAGGGGCAGCAAAGCTCGCCATCGCAGCAAGCCGACCAGCAAGATTCCGGAGGGACGCCGCCGTCAGACACGGGGGAGGCGCCGGGACAGCAAAGCTCGCCGTCACAGCAAGCCGGCCAGCAAGATTCCGGAGGGACGCCGCCGTCAGACACGGGGAAGGCGCAGGGACAGCAAACGGAGGAGGAAGAGCAGACTCTACAGCAGGCACAGTTGCCGAATGTGGTGCAAAATATTTCGCCTTGCGTGCCCTCGTTTGGTGTTCCTTGTTTGCGCGCGGCCCCCACGTACGTTGAAGGACAGAATCTTGGCCCGTCAAGCACCCATCTTTCCCAGCACGGCCTAAGTGTGGTCAAGGCTCCGCAGGCTCGCAACGGCATTCGTTCCGAATTTGAAGAGAACGCCTTGCCTGGCAGCGGCATCACGGTAGGATTCTATGACACGGGAGTGGAGGCAAGGCATCCAGTATTTGGACAAACGGAAATTAGGCAGTTCTACTGGAGCAAAAGCATTGACGCCAATACCAACTTCTACACGAGCGCCCATGGCACAAGCACGGCTAGCGCACTCGTCTTCACAGCTCCGGGAGTTGGCATCGAGTCCTATGCTGCGCCAGCATTTTCTGACTACGGCGAGTTTTCGACTAAGGCTAAAGATTTGAGACTGTCGGCGCACTTAAATTTCGCACTAGGGCGGGATATCGACGTACTAAATATTGCTAAAGCACCGTTTGGCGGCAACATTGAGTTTATCAGCGAAGCGCAGATTCGCCAACATCTCTCTGAAACTATTGCCAGCCTGGCTCAGGCAGATACCGCAGCGCAGGACCGCATTCTTGTTGTTTGGGCGGCGGGCAACCAGCATGGACGGCCATGCGATGAGTCTTCTGCTACCTACCAACATTGTGTTGAAGAAAAGGTTATTGCCTCCTCTGTATCGACGAGTGCGGGACTTATGGCTCATATCGAACAGCTGCAGGGCCATTTGGTGGCTGTCGTCGCGGTTGAGTCCAACCCGCAGCATGCTGGAAATCCCAGAATCGCCAGCTGGTCCAGCCGGTGCGGCATTGCCAAAGACCATTGCATTGCGGCTTGGGGAGGCAATACGTACTTTGCTACTTTCAACGTCGACATCGAAGATCAAGTTTATGGTTACAGGGAAGGTTCGGGAACTTCAATAGCCGCCCCAATAGTATCCGGAGGTCTGGCGCTACTGATGCATCGGTTCCGCGACCAGGTACCTTCAGTTGACGTTCTGCAGCGGCTTTTCGAAACCGCTAACGACGAGGGCATATACGGTGACGCCAACATTTATGGACATGGCCTGATGGACCTCGAAGCGGCCATCAAGCCTGTAGGAGGCAGCAGCATTGCTGGAGGAAGCGCCATTGAGGGGCCAAGTGCCAGTCTGCACAGCACGAGGCTGTCGTTCGGCCCGGCCTTCGGCGCTGGCGCCATGCGCTCTCTGGCAGGACGCGAGATTGTCGTCTTTGATTCGCTCGGAGCGCCTTTCTGGCGCGATCTAGGGTCGCTGGTGTCCATGCCTAGCCAGAATGTTGGCATAAGACTTCGGCGCATGCTGCAGGAGGAGCGGGATACTGGCAGTGAGGTCGGCCTTTGGCGCCCCGTGACGCTGGCCAGCTCGGCGCGTCTGAGTCTGGCGGCCATCAACTCTGGCTACTCGGGGATTGGAGGCCCTGCCTTTGCGGTATCTTTGGACGACCCTGATTCCCAGCTTGTCGTCTCCGCCTTCACAACCGAAGGCCGAGAGAACCAGCCTCCCACGAGCGGTTTGTCCTTTGTGTGGGAGCCGCTCGGACTGCGCGCCGGCATGATCACCGAGCGTGAGTCAGTGCTGGGTGTCAGGGCGGAGGGCGGTTTCGGTCGGCTGTCGGCAGCTTCGGCGTTTACCGGACTTGATCGTGGGTATTCCGTTGGCTTCTGGACGTTCGACGGCAGCGTGGAGTTTGGCGTCACCGACCCTTCAGCCGGGCGTGGCATGCTTGCGGAAATGGACACCGCGCTCGCTACGAAGTTCGAGCTTGGCGTCTCCCGGGAGACTGATAGCGCGGGTTGGATTCGGGTTGCGCTGGAGCAGCCGCTGCGCATCGAGTACGCCCCTACCTTGCTCTGGGTACCCGTCGGCCGCACCAAGGCCGGACAGGTACTTCGTGAGCGCTGGCATACGGACCTTGCGCCCTCGGGACGGCAAGTCGACCTATCGGCCAGATGGAGCGGCCGGATTTCGGGCAGTGGACGGCTGCTCCTTGGCGCGGTAGTGTCGCGCCATCCCGGTCACGACCGTTTAGCCAAACCGTCGCTATCGCTTCTGGCGGGATACCGCCTCGCTTTTTGAGGGGAATGGGCAGGCGCGGCCCCTCCTACGCGCAGTGGCGGACCGCTTCCATAGCCAAATTATTGCAACGGATGCAGGGCTTGCGCAAACCCTTCAATCGCAAAACTGATCGGCCGATTTACAGTGCTCAGGTGGTGAGCGTCGCGCAGGTCAGGGCACGGGCTTCAAGAAATCCCTCTCGTAGCGGGCGGCTCCCATAGTGTTAGCGTCAGGTTTAGAGGGATCTCCCCAACGGTTGAAAGGAGACCCGCCAGTAACTTGCTCGATATCAAATCCCAATCCTGCTGGATAAATTGGCATGGGGGGGGGGGGCGGTCCGCCGCTGCGCGGCGGGAACAGTGCAGTGAAGACGGCCGTATGTAACTGCACCTGCTTATTCCAGTGGATTCGTCCACCTGTTCCAGCGCATTCGTCCACAATCCCTTCGACTACTTTACGCAGGTGCTGCTGGGTAACCTCTTGCGCGCCATGGTGTTCTACGGTGACTTCGGTACCGATGGGACGGCAGCGAAGATCAAGTCCCTTCGGCAGATATCGGGCCGATTCACCCCCAGCAGCCTCAGAAAGAGCGAAGCTGACTTTCTGCATGGAGAGGGAGACGGTGAGCGGAGAGCCTCCCACGTTTCTGGGCATGATCAAGGTGGAGTCCCGCTAGGACTCTTCCGCGCTTCTGCACCAAGTCTGGGAATGGGAGATCGCTATGCAAACTGCTGGTCAGATCATCGAATCTAGAGGCAGGGCGGGGACGCAGACCCTCGTTCTGGAATCCCGCTTGGGAAAACTGCCGGAGGAGGTACGGAACAAGTTCAGCACTGCCGATGTACCGCAGCTCGATCGCTGGACGGTCAAGGCGGTTGACGCCCCGATGCTTGATGCGGTGATCACCGGGCACGACTCCGGCTTACCGGTCCCGATTCCTTGAAAGTGACCCCTGCCATGGCGGCGGGCTTCTCCAGTCCGCTGCGTCAAGCGTGACACCGCCATCCGCGTGGATGCCACCAGCACGATCCGGATTCTCTAGTCTTCAGGCTTCTCCGCCTCTGTCGGCTGCATCAGCGTAGCGAGCACGGCAAACGGCGAATCGGGATCTGGCTCGCGTCTAGCTGTGCTCTTCCGAGGTCCTTGGCGCTGCGGTGCGGCGCTCTTCGCTTCCGTCTTCCGTTCCCGTTTCGGCCTCGGCATTGTCTTGCGCCGTTCCCCGCGTTTCGCTTCCTTCTTAGTCGGCTTCGCCGGCCAGCGGAATCGATCGACCACGGACGGCGCACCGTGCGCCTCGGGCCCCCCCGGTCCCTCGATGCGCTCGGCTTCGTAGCCCAGGCCGGTCAGGATTTCGCGCAGGCCATCCGCGTTGCATCCCGTCAGCGACAGCAGGTCGCGGTTGGTTTCAAACCCCTCCCTCTCGTTGAGGCCGCGCATCATCTCGCGCAGCCGCTCCAGTACGTCGATGCGCACGGCGCGGGCGCCGCAGAGGTGAAAGCCCGCCGTCCTCCACCAGTCTTCGGAGCGGCCGGATCCGGCGGGCATGGTGTTGATGCCGGGCGGCGGCGGGACCGCGCCGTCTGCGCCGTAGCCCAGCAGCAGCAGCCGCCAGCGCACGGCCTCCGGCTTGAGCAGGCCCGGCAGGAACAGGTAGTGGTGGCCGAATCGCACGCCATGTTTCCGCAGCGGGCGGCGGTCCTTCTGCTCCAGCGCCCGCGCCTCCTCGATCACCTCGTGGCGCGGCAGGATTCCCAGGCCGTCCGCCAGCCTGGCGGCGATGCCGCGCGCTGGCGCGGACAGCTCCGGCTCGGCCTCGATGGCGGCGAGACCCGAAAACAGCCTGGCCAGCGTCGAGTCGAGCCACGCCTGCAGCCGCCGCCGCACCCGCTCGGCGTCCTGCGCGGCGGCATCCTCGTCCACCAGCGGCAGCAGCCGGACGGCGCGGGGCCGCGGGCCGGGCCGCAGCTGGCCCACCTCCTCGTCCTTCCACAGCAGCTCGCCGACGTCGCCGAGGGTGAAGTCGGTGTCTGGCGATGCGGCGAGTTTCCGCGCCCGCTCGGCGACCACCGGCGGCGCAGCGGCCCTGCGGGCCGCCTTCTCCTGCAATGTGGGGCGCTCCTGAGTAAGCGGCAGCAGCCGTACGCCCTCCAGCCGCGCCACGGGCTGGCCGTTGACGGTGACGGTGCGGTCGGCCGCCAGGGCGTAGGCCCGGGCCTTGCCGCGCTGCAGGGCGACGGCGCGGCGGTCGAGGAACCGCCGCATCAGCGCCTTGTGCAGGGCGTCGGACAGGCGGTCCTCGATTTCCCGCGCCCGCTCCCGCCAGTGGCCGGGGTCGTCGAGCCAGCCGGACTGGTTGGCGACGTACTGCCAGGTGCGGGCGTGGGCGAGGCGGCCGGCGAGGGCGGCGATATCGCCGCTGGCCTGGTTGACTCGGTCGAGGCGGTGAGCCATCCAGTCCTCGTCCACCACGCCGCGCTCCGAGGCCAGCCAGCCGAAGACCTCGGCGACCGTGTCCGCATGGTGGCCGGGCGAGAGCTTGGGGTAGTCGGGTATGCGGCAGGCGTCCCACAGCAAGCGCACGGCCGCGGGGGTGGCGGCCGCCTCGGCCACCTCGGCGCGCTCCGCCAGAATCTGCAGGGCGCGGTGGTCGCTGCCCTCGCGCATGCGGGCGAGGCTGGGGTGCTCCGGCGGCTGGTCGAGACTTTGCAGCAGGGCGGCGGGCGAGTCGTAGGTGAGGTCGCGGCTGCGCCAGGCGAGGCGCTGCACCGGGTCGAAGCGATGCGTCTCGACGGCCTGGACGTCGCGCCCGTCGATGTCGGCGGCCTGGCCGGTTACCCCGAAAGCGCCGTCGCGGCGGTAGCGTCCGGCGCGCCCGGCGATCTGGCCGATTTCGCTGGCCTCGAGCGGGCGGCGCTGCTGGCCGTCGAACTTCTCCAGGCCGGCGAAGGCGATGTGGTCGATGTCGAGGTTGAGGCCCATGCCGATGGCGTCGGTGGCGACGAGGATCTCGACCTCGCCCGACTGGAACAGCTCGACCTGGGCGTTGCGGGTGCGCGGCGACAGCGCGCCGAGGACGACGGCCGCGCCGCCGCGCCGCCGCCGCACCAGCTCGGCGAGGGCATAGACCTCGTCGGCCGAAAAGGCCACCACCGCCGAGCGCGGCGGCAGGCGGTCGACGCGGCAGCGTCCGGTATGGGACAGCCGCGAAAACCGTACCCGGGTGATGAAGGCGCAGTCGGGCACCAGCTGGCGGATGCGCGGCTCCATTGTACTGGAGCCGAGGAACACCGTCTCCAGCCGCCCGCGGGCGTGAAGCAGGCGGTCGGTGAACACATGCCCGCGCTCGGGGTCGGCGCACAGCTGGATCTCGTCGACGGCGAGAAAGTCGAAGCCGCGGTCCTGCGGCATGGCCTCGACGGTGCACACCAGATAGCGCGGCGAATCGGGGACGATCTTCTCCTCGCCGGTGATCAGGGCGACGGCGGCGGCGCCGCGACGGGCGGCCACCTTGTCGTACACCTCGCGCGCCAGCAGGCGCAGCGGCAGACCGATGATGCCGGAGCGGTGGCTGAGCATGCGCTCGATGGCGCCGTGGGTCTTGCCGGTGTTGGTGGGGCCAAGCACCGCGTGCACCGGGGTACGGGCTTTGATGGTGGGCGGGCGGGGCATGGTCAGCCGTCGATTCGCAGGGCCTTGACGAAGGCGTCCTTGGGTATCTCCACCTGGCCGAAGCGGCGCATCTTGCGCTTGCCGGCCTTCTGCTTCTCCAGCAGCTTGCGCTTGCGGGTCACGTCGCCGCCGTAGCACTTGGCGGTGACGTCCTTGCGCAGGGCGGAGATGGTCTCGCGGGCGACGATGCGCCCGCCGATGGCCGCCTGCAGGGGAATCGGAAACATCTGGCGGGGGATGAGGTCCTTGAGGCGGAGGCAGAGGGCGCGGCCGCGGCGCTCGGCGCGCGAGCGGTGGACGATGCTGGCGAAGGCGTCGACCGGCTCGCCGTTGACGAGGATGGACAGCGGCACCAGGTCCGCCTCGCGGAAGCCGATGTGCTGGTAGTCGTAGCTGGCGTAGCCGCGGGTCGCCGACTTGAGGGCGTCGTGGAAGTCGAGGACGACCTCGTTGAGGGGGAGGGCGAAGGTGAGAAAGGCGCGCGTGCCGGAGTGGGAATGGTCCTCCTGGATGCCGCGCCGCTCGAGGCAAAGCTGCATGGCGTCGCCCAGGTGCTCGGGAGGCGTGACCAGCGTGGCGCGGATCCACGGCTCCTCGAGCAGCTGCACCGTCTCCAGCGGCGGCAGGGCGGTGGGGTCGTGGAGCTCGCGCGCCGCGCCGTCGCGGGTGGTGACGCGGTAGAGCACCGAGGGCGCGGTGGTGAACAGGTCGACTCCGAACTCCCGCTCGAGACGCTCGCGGACGATGTCAAGATGGAGCGTGCCGAGAAAGCCGCAGCGGAACCCCATGCCGATGCCCGGCGAGCTTTCGACCTCGTAGACGAAACTGGAGTCGTTGAGGGCGAGCTTCTCGACGGCGTCACGCAGTCCGGAGAAGTCCTCCCCCTCGACGGGGTAGACGCCGCTGAACACCACCGGCTGCGACGGGCGGAAGCCGGGCAGCGTATCGGCGCATGGGCGGGCGGCGTCGGCAACGGTGTCGCCGACGCGGGTGGCGGCGACGGACTTGATGGAGGCGGTGATGAAGCCGAGCTCGCCGGGGCCGAGGGAGTCGGCGGGGGAAGGCTTGGGCTGGAAGTGGCCGACCCGGTCGACGGCATGGACCGCGCCGGTGGCGCACAGGCGGATGTCCATGCCTTTGCGGAGGACGCCGTCCATCACCCTTACCAGCACCACCACGCCCAGATAGGCGTCGTACCAGCTGTCGACCAGCAGCGCCTTGAGGGGCTGGGCGGCGTCGCCGGCGGGCGGCGGGATACGGTCGATGATGGCTTGGAAGACGCCGTCGACTCCTTTGCCGGTTTTGGCCGAGACAGGCAGGGCGCCCGAGGCGTCGATGCCGACGGTGTCCTCGATTTCGCCGGACACCCGGTCGGGGTCGGCGGCGGGCAGGTCGATCTTGTTGAGCAGGGGGATGATCTCGTGGCCGGCGTCGACCGCCAGCAGGGCGTTGGCGAGGGTCTGCGCCTCGACCCCCTGGCTGGCGTCGACCACCAGCAGCGAGCCCTCGACGGCGCGCATGGAGCGGGAGACCTCGTAGCCGAAGTCGACGTGGCCGGGGGTGTCGATGAGGTTGATGACGTAGTCCTCGCCGTCGGCGCCGCGCCACGGCAGGCGCACGGTCTGGGCCTTGATGGTGATGCCCCGCTCGCGCTCGAGGTCCATGGAGTCGAGTACCTGCTGGCGCATCTCGCGGGCGGAGAGGGCGCCGGCGCGCTCGATGAGGCGGTCCGCCAGAGTGGACTTGCCATGGTCGATGTGGGCGACGATGGCGACGTTGCGGATGCGGGCGGCGTCGGTCATTCGCGCGGACCTGGAATGCGGGGCAGGGGAGGGCTAGAAGATACCCGCTTCCAGCCCGGCTGCCATCAGCGCGCCGAGCTCCTCGCAGTCGGCCTCGAACAGCGGCTCCCAGTCGCCGCGGCAGACGACGGGTTCGCGGACGGGCTTCCAGCGCAGGCCCGAGCAGATGGACTCGATGGCGCGGCGGGTGCCGGTGCCGTCAAGGCCGGCGCGGATGAAGGCGGCGTAGGGCAGTCCCTGAGTCTCCTCCAGGCAGGGGTAGTAGACGCGGTCGAAGAAGTCCTTGAGGGCTCCGCTCATGTAGCCGAGGTTTTCGGTGGTGCCTAGAAGCACGCCGTCCGCCACCTTGACGTCGTCCGCCTCGGCCTCGAAGGGGGTGAGCGAGCGCAGTGCCACGCCGTCGACGCTGTCGCCCGAGGCACCGCGCAGCACGGCGTCGCGCAGAAGGCGGGTGTTGGGCGACGGAGCGTGCGCGACCACCAGCAGTGTCTTGGCCATGGCGTGTCCTGGGAAATCGGCGTCTCGGCGGAAGGGTAGCGGCTTGGGCGAGGGTATGCAGAATGAAGCGGCGTTGCGCCAAGCGTAGCAAGGGCCAAGATGCGGTGTTGCATTTTTGCAACAGAATTGCGTTTGGATTGCGGAGGGGGGTGATTGGCATTGAGAATCTTGGGGCGAGAGGCGATGTTGCGTGCACCCGAATTGGTCGGGCCCCGTCGGAGTCCTCCGACGGAACTAGCGCAGATAGCCTCCATCCGAGGGTCCGTCAGAAGTCTCCGGCGTTAGAGGCAGAGCAACAGCATAGGAGTATTGCTCATGAATAGGCTAGCAACAGCCACGGCGGCGGCCATCGTCGGCCTGGCATTCACGGTGCCGGCTTCAGCGGAGATCACCATGTCCGGGTTTTTCAACCAGGACATCGGTTTCGGCAGCTGGAAGTCGGGCTCTGAGATGGAAACCGAGGGCAACGTCCAGATGGACAGCGACGCCGAGATCCACTTCAAGGCCAGCGGCACCACCGACGGTGGAGTTGGCGTGTCGGTCAAGATCGAGATGGAAGCCAATGCTGGCACGACCACAAGCATCGACGAAGGTGCCATCACCTTCAGCGGCGGCTTCGGCTCGGTCACGCTCGGCAACGAAGATCCGGCGGCCCTCTCGCACGGCTATGTCGGCATCGGCGGCGGCTATGGCGGGATGGGGTACTACGACAACGGAAACACCTACACCCCCGGTGCGGTGGCCAATTTCCCGGCAATGGTCTACGACGACTCCCAGAAGGTGATCTACTCGTTTCCGTCGATGGGCGGCTTGAGCCTTGGTGTCTCGTTTGCCCCAGACACCAATGGGAGAACTCCCAGCACCTCTGAGGCCAACGCCAATGGCCAGGTGTCGGTGGGCGCGTCCTACTCTGCCGATCTTGGCGGCACGTCGGTCTCCATCGGCGGCGGCATGGTCAGCAGCACAGACGGTGACCCAGCTACGCCTGGCGGGGAAGCTGAGAAGATCAAGGGGGCAGCCGGCGCCGGCATCTCCGTTGGATTTGGCGACAGCACGATCCATCTTCGGACTGACCGGAATTCCGAGGCTGACTCCAGAGCCCTTGGCTTCGCCATCGAGCATACGCTTGGCGCTCTTGGCATCGGTCTCGGCTACGGTGTCGAGACTCAGAAGGATCCGTTTGGTGAAGACATGGACCATTCCGCTCTGGTTGCCGGCGTCAAGTATGATCTTGGCGGTGGCGTGGGCATCTCTGCAGCTGTTGCCCGCGGCTCGGTGGAAGCGCTGGGTGCCGATGACCCCGATGGAACTCCTGGCAACGCCGACGATATTGCTGGCGAGGACACCTCGGCAGTTGGCCTCGGCTTCCGTCTTGGTTTCTCGTTCTGAGCGAACGCGTCATTCCAAAGTAACATCGCGGGGGGCGGGCTTCGGCCCGCCCCTTTGCATTTCTAAGCCCAGCCAATCTTGGAGACATAACCATGGCAAACATCAAGTCCGCAATGAAGCGCGCCCGTCAGACCGAGGCGCGTACCGAGCGCAACAGAATGCAGCGCTCCCGTATGCGCAGCAGCGTAAGGCAGGCGGAAGAGGCCATTGCTGCTGGCGATAAGGAAACCGCGCAGGCGGCAATACGCAGCGCTGAAAGCAAGCTGGCCAAGGCAGGGCGTACCGGACTAGTCCACGCCAAGGCTGCCAGTCGCAAGACATCCCGGCTTGCCGCAAAGATGAAAGCGCTGGCGCAGGAAGGATAGCGGGTAAAGTCTCGGCATCTCGTCCCACGGCCGGTTAATCCGCATGGGGCAGAGGCAATTGTTCAGGCACGGACCGCTGGCCATCAGGCATGATGCCAGGACCGGGCCCTCGATTCAAGGTGAATTCTGTATGGGTGATGCGGTCGAAATCGACCCGCGCCCTCCTCAAGTGCCGCTGCGTAGAGACTTCGCCATTGTGGCGTCGGCGTGCTCGAACGCGGATTCCATGCGCTCAATCTGGCGCTGGCTGACCCCAAGCTCCCCGGCGACATCGCGCCAGGCGGATGCTGCCTGCGCTACGCCTCCCGCCGCTGTCTTGGCGTCCGCCGCGCTCAGGCCGTAGTGACTGGCAGTCTCAAGCGCAAGCTCTATGGATGCGGTTGCGTCATCCAGGCCAATCGTCGTGGATAGGATTCGCGGACGGACATCCGTCGGTACCGGGTTCAGGTCGTAGGCGGGAGACAGTCGCCATCCAAGGTGGCTGTCATAGAGAAACCCATGGTTCTTTAGATGGTCGTCCGTGTTGGATATGAGGATGCTGAAGACGACCCGCCGCCAAAGCTCGAGCCGGTCCTCCTGGGGAGATGACCCCCAGGCGCTGATCGCGTCGGCAATTTCAAGGTAGGAACGGGTGTCGCTGGGCAGAGCTCCAAGCATGGTCATGGCCGACAGGAACGGTATCCGTGCGCCTTCGACCCGGTCAAAGCGCCTGAGTAGAAGGACTGGCCGTGTCCCCACTTTCTCAATTCGCCAGTTCGGTACTCTGATTCCGGCCCGTACAGCCAGACTGAGGGCAACGCATTCCCAAAGTACAGTGTCGTAGTCATCCTCGTTGTGGGGAAACTTCGCCAGCGCGAGACTGCCGTTCCGGTCCAGTACAGCTGCCTTTGGCCGTGCGCCTCCCATCGATGACCCTGGGGCAACCAGCAGCTTCAGGTCCTGATCTCGCTCCATGTCTCGGACAACGCGCTCGGAAGCGGCAAGAAGCTCCTGAAGATTCACCAGCGGTGGAATCGACGCTTCCTGCTCTGATGCCAGGAATGGCCCGTCGGGGTCAGTCTTGTATTGCAGAGCGCCTTGTCGGGCTGCATCGCTCACTTGGAGAAGACATTTCGATTCGTGAAGCGCTCGAGGGGGGCGGCCGTCTGCCTTGGTAAGCCGACGCTCATTGCGTCTCATGAGCATCCGTCCCCACCGGCCGGGAGCGGAATCATCAAATGCGCCAAACAGCGCCTGATCGTGCTCGGTATGGAATCTGTTCGGGGAGAGGGACAGCGCTGGTTCCAGAGCGAACGCTTCCTCACTCTCCAGCCAGCTGGTGTCATACGCGAAGGATGCGCTCTCCCTTCCTCGCTGGAAGCGCGTCCAGAGCGTGCCCACCCGTCTCGGGCTGCCCCTCAAATGGGCGAAGACCTGTATTGTCTGTTCCATCGTTAGGTTTCGCTCGACTCGCTGCGCTTTGGCATGTGGATGCGCTTGGGCAGCTGGTCTTCCTCAAGGCTTTGGCCGACAGAGTCGTTGGCGGGGTCAGCCAGGCGACCCAGCTGGCGGATCATGCCCAGTATGGTCAGCACCGTGGCATACCGGCCAAGGCTGACGCTTGGGTCGCCGTTCTCGATTTTGCCCAGCGTAACTCGACTGATGAGAGCGCGTTCCGCCATCAGCGCGGTCGGTATCCTTCTACGGCGTCGTGCGGTGCGGATGTCTGCGCCTAGTCTCTTCAGCGCGTAGCGTGCCTGGATGGGCAGATAGGGCATGGCAAGTCCTCGTTAGCGCTAACGATAATAGCCGGAAATTGTCATAGTGTAAACTATACTTGACAACAGGTAAAGTGCTCAGTGTACCTCCTTCGGGCTGCGTTTCCTTAGCCAATGGCCGGTGCCAACGTTGCCTGCAATCCGATCCACCCAGAGGTACTGCAAGCGGGACAGCAGATGTCCTACGCATCCTCGGCTGTTTCCCACCGGGGTGCACCTTCGCTATCCCGTTCCTGCACTTGCGGCGAGACCAGACGGTACCGGCTCAACAACCGCCGCGGATTGGTACAGGCGGCCAAGTGCCGCTGGAGTCACCGGGCGGATACCACTGGATTCGCGATTCGCCCGACATCTGCGGTGCACAAGTCTAGCCTGTTCCCGGCAATGCCTTGAGGCAAGACCAAGCCAGCGCTTGACGGGAAGGCGGAGGCGATTCGCATAATGCCCGCGCAACGGATACGTTGCTGGACTTGACAGATGAGGTAAAGATCGCCAGGCAATCAGAGTCCGAAAAAGAACACGTTGCCGCAAACTCGCCAGCCGCAGCCTTTCCTCAATCGTGTAGAATATTCGCAGAAACGGCGGCATGAGTCGCGGTGAACCTCCCGCCGGAAGGCTTGATCAAGGCGACGATGCAGCGGCTGCGTCACCTGCTATAGTGCGGCCAAACGCGCAACACGAGGGAGGCTGCAATGACCACCGACAGGCAAACCGAACACGGCCAGGACGGAGAGTCCGCGGGCCAGCAGGAAGCGGCGGATTCCGTCCATAATCCTTTCGACAGCTTTACG
>CAZPIN010000246.1:0-7629 GCA_964586735.1 uncultured Rhodobacterales bacterium
GGGGCGGGCTGGGCGTGGAAATTCAGGGCAATTCCCTGGATCTGTGCGACCTTGCGCGTTTCGGCGGCAAGGGGGCTGGCGACGGATGCTCCATTACGAGAGGCGGCGCCGCAGGAGACTTGAGACTGTCGCTCAACCTACGCCGCCTTCATTTCAACGAAATAATCTGGCTGGAGGATGCCGAGGGAGTCATTGTTCTGGGCTCTGGTCGGTCGCCAGAGGGGTTTGTTAGCGGTGCGGCGCTGGGAGGAGAACCTGCCCGCGTCATTCTGACGGGCGGAAATTCCGACGGCGTTAATTTGGAGTTTATCGCGGAGGACGCTGGAGAGTTGCTTGGCGCTTTGGGATACGCCAGCGAACTCGAGGGCGGCACCCTGAACTATTCGCAGCTCAAGGATGATAATGGCGAAGGGCGGTCCCGGCTGCGCATTACGGACGGCTACGTCTATGACACAAATATGATCACCAAGCTCATCTCCTTCATATCCGCCTTCGGGCTGATCGAATTCGTGCTGACAGGGCGGGAGTATTTCAGCGAAGTCGAGATGGCGATAGAAGAACGGGATGGCGTGGTGCATATCGTCGACGGCTATGCCAAGAGCAACAACGTGAGCTTCGCCTTCTCGGGCGACTACGACGTGGCGCAGGAGACGGTTGATATTAATGGTTTTGCCATTCCAGCGAGGTTTGTGCGGCGCGTTCTTGGCGAGATTCCCATTCTCAACCTGCTGGTACCGGACGACGAGGACGCGGAGTCCATTGGCGTCGGCTTTCGCATGCATGGACCAGTCAGCGACCCAAGTCTTGAAGTTCGGCCTCTGAGCGTTTTGGAGACCATGATTCCCGGGCTGCGGGAGCGGCCCGCAACTCAGGAAGGAGAAGGGGATGGAGGCTAGGAGGCTGTCCCAGTACTCAGTTGGAGGAAGGCTTGATGACAGCCAGCAACTGCTACCAGTTTGTAGCTGTAAGCCCTGCAACAGTCTTTCGAATCGGAAAGCCGGGGAAACTAGACAGATTCCTCGATTCATCGAATACTGGGACGGGCTCCTAGTGTGCTGAAACTTAAGCTCGCGCTCATGTACATCACCATGCTGAGTATAGGAATCAAGGGAGTTCGGGGGCACTTCACTGGCACGAACTTATGCTCCACCACACTAGGATGCTGCGCTTCGGGCAAGCGGGCATGCCGACTTTGGCGGTGGCGGGTCAATTCGGGCAGCTGTTGCGGGCTAGCGGAACTCTGCCGCGCTGCGCAACCCCTATGCCCCGCTGACGCATCGCGGGGCTGCCATCAGGAAGCGACTCTGCGTCCTGTTCAGGTTAAAATCGATATGTGGCGCGAAACGAAAGCAATTGAGCCGCCATTTCCATTTCGACTTCTCGGGAAGCGGCGGAGTTTCTCAGCTCATAGTCGCACTCTATTTGCAGATTTCCAGCCAGATAGAATCGGAACTCGACTCCAAATTCGATGCTTGGGGACACCGGAGCCCTTCCTCCCACCGCCGCCATCCCAGCCCACAGGCTGCTGTCGGCGCAAACAGCGTTGACTGCGCGCGTCGGTAGAAGATCAAGATGCTCGCCGGGATCCAGAGAGAGGCTGATTCTGCTCAATCCGACTCCTGCGTAGGGAACGAACGGGATGAACGTGAGGTTGCCAAGATCCCGGTAGTAAGCCAGCGTCACGATCTGGTTCTTCCCGGTGTCGAAACTGCTCTGCAGGGCCTGAATTTCCAGATGGCTGAACTCGCCAAAGGAAAGCCCAGCCGCGAATTCAGTGGCGGTCTCGTCGCCGATGGGATCTTTGCTCCCCAGTCCACCGTAGGTGCCGCCAATATAAAACTGGCCCCAGGCGGGAGACGCCGACAGAAACGCCAGCAAAATGACCATGTACCGCATAGCTTGCTCCTTCTGCTCAGCTAGCCATCTGACGATTCTAGCATACATACTAGGGCGTGTCGCTTCCGTCCGGCGGAAAGGCGCAGCGGCCCGTCCACAAGATCGGCGCGGGCAATCTGCCGTGCCGGGTCGGCTGCGGTCCTTCCATTGATTCGGGCAGCTCCGTCGCGAATCAGCCGCTTGGCCTCCTTTGAAGATCCGGCCAGCCCAGCCTTGACGAACAGTGCCGGGAGGGGCAGAGGAGTGTCGAGCTCGTGCGCCTCCAGCTCTACTGTTGGCAGTTCGCCGCCTCCATCGCCGTCGGCAAAAATTCCCGCAGCCGCCCTCGCCGCGCTCTGCGCAACCTCCTCGCCGTGTACCAGCGCGGTGACGCTGCTGGCAAGCATGGACTTGGCGGCGTTCAGTTCGGTGCCCTGCAGTCGCTCCAGACGTTCGACTTCATCCAGAGACAGTTCGGTGAAAAGGCGCAGAAAGCGCCCGATATCGGCGTCGTCCGCGTTGCGCCAGTACTGCCAGAAGTCGAACGCCGATAGGCGCTCTGAGTCCAGCCAAACGGCGCCGCTGGCAGTTTTGCCCATTTTTGCGCCGCTGGAGGTGGTGAGAAGCGGGCTGGTGATGCCGTAAAGGCGGAGGCCGTCAAGGCGGCGGCCGAGCTCGATGCCGTTGACGATGTTGCCCCACTGGTCGGAGCCGCCGGCCTGCATTCGGCATCCGTGGCGGCGTGCCAGCTCTACGAAGTCGTACGCCTGAAGCACCATATAGTTGAACTCCAGAAACGACAGCGACTCTTGGGCTTTCAGACGCCGCTGCACGCTCTCGAAGCTCAGCATGCGCGCCACCGAGAAATGACGGCCAATGTCGCGCAGGAAGTCGATGTAGTCCAGTTTCTCCAGCCAGTCGGCGTTGTTGGCCATCACCGCCCCGTTCGGGCCGTCGTCAAACGTTACAAAGCGATCGAAGATTCGGCGAATGCCCTTGAGATTGTCGGCGATCTGCTCCTCGGTGAGCATCTGCCGGGCGGAGTCCTTGCCGGAGGGGTCTCCGATCTTGGTGGTGCCCCCTCCCATGAGCACGATGGGGCGGTGTCCTGTTTTCTGCAGCCATCGCAGAATCATCAGCTGCACCAGCGAGCCTGCATGAAGGCTGGGGGCGGTGCAGTCGAAGCCAATATAGGCAGGCACGGACTCGCGCAGCATGAGCGCGTCGAGCCCCTCAAAATCTGTGCAGTTGTCGAGAAAGCCCCGCGCCTCCATTGCGCGCAGGAAGTCGGACTGGTACATGGCTGGTGGTAGCTGGCCTTTGCGTGGGACGCAACCCTAGCGCAATTGTCGGCTCGGCGGAAATCGATCTCAATCTTGGCTAGGGCTATGGCAGATACATCCGGCTCCATGCGCGTGGTGGGGCAGATGAGTGGCACCTCCGCTGACGGCATCGACTTGGCGGAAGTCGTCACCGACGGCCACGCCGCCGCGCCCACCGGGGCCAGCCATTACCAGCCCTACGACAACGATTTGCGCGCGGCGGTACTGGAAGCGGGGCGGGATGCATCGCGCCTGCCTGGCGAGCGGCTGCGGTGGCGGGAGTCCTGGCCCGACAGCCTGCGCCATCTGGAGCGCCGCCTTACCGACGCCACCGCCGCGGCGCTTCGCAATTTTGCGGTACGGCCCGACCTCGTGGGCTACCACGGGCAGACGGTGCATCACCGCCCCGACGAGGGAATCACGGTGCAGCTGGGTGATGGCGACCATCTGGCCCGTTCATTGCGCTTGCCCGTGGTGTGGGACTTTCGCCGCGCCGACATGGAGGCGGGGGGGCAGGGGGCGCCGCTGGCGCCTTTCTACCATCACGCGGCGGTGCGGCATGCGGGCCAGAGAGTCTCCTGCGCGGTGCTCAATCTGGGCGGCGTGGCCAACGTCAGTTTCGTCACCCCGCGCATAGACCGCCCCGAAGCGCCGGGGGCCCTGCTGGCGTTCGACACAGGTCCCGGTTGCGCCCTGATCGACGCATGGGTCGAGCAGCACGGCGAAGGGCGCATGGACGAGGGCGGCGCTATCGCCGCCCGCGGCACTGCGCATCTTGATGCTCTGTCGGCGTTGATGGCAAATCCCTATTTCAAGCGCCCGCCGCCCAAGTCGCTGGACCGGGATGCGTTCACGCTGGAGGCGCTGGACGGCGTGGGCCTTGAGGATGGTGCAGCGACCCTCGCCGCGCTTACTGCCTTCGCCGTGGCAGGCGCTGCGGGCCGTGCGGAAAAGCGGCCCCAACACTGGTACTTGTGCGGCGGTGGACGTCACAACGCTGCCATCACAGGGCATCTGGAGCAGATGCTAGGCAAGACATCCTTGGAGCCGGTGGAGGCTTTGGGACTGGACGGCGACTTTATCGAGGCGCAGGCGTTCGCCTATCTCGCCCGCCGCAGCGTTGCGGGACTGCCCCTGTCATCCGAATCCACCACGGGCTGCGGCGGCGCGGTTTGCGGCGGACGGATTTCACGGCCCTAGCCGGCGGGCTTGCTACTTGGGACTCAGCGCCCGCTTGAGATATTTGCGGATGGCCTCCTCAAGCACGTCGAGGTCCTCTTCGTAGTGATGGTCGGCTTTCTGGATTTCGCGGTGCTGGATGTCGGTGCTGGACTGCTCGCGCAGGCGCCTGAGAAAGCTCCGCATCCTCCGCTTCGATATGGATCGGTCCAGGCGGGCGGTTGCGAAAAGCCCAGGCACAGGGCAGGGAGCGAGGAAGGAAAAGTCGTACTTGGTCACCTGCGCTGAAACCGCCACGAAGCCGGCGGTTTCGGGGCGGCGCATGACCAGCTGGGTCGCGATCCAGGCCCCGTAGGAGTAGCCGGCCACCCAGGTGGCGCGGGCTGCCGGCCGCAGCTGCTGGAGATGGTTGATGGCGGCGGTGGCGTCGCTGATTTCCGTGCTGCCCATTTCCTCGGGAAACTCCTCCGAGACTTCCACCTGCGGCTCTTCCACATCGCCATGTACCCGGCGGTAGTTGAACCGCAAAGCGGCGAATCCGGACTGCTGGAAGGCACGGTGTATCGCCGTCGTTACCCGGTTGTTCATGGTGGCGCCGAGGCGCGGGTCCGGCGACAGCACGAGCGCGATGGGAGCGGTAGGGTCGTCAGCCTGCGTATAGCTGGCATCCAGGCGACCGTCGGGACCGGGGACGTAGAAGTCAGACATGGGGATGAGGCGTTGGGCTATGCGGTCGGTTGACCGAGGCTGGGGGAAGATTTAGAATCATTCTAAATACGGTGAGGCCGACGCGGATGTCGGCAGCAGAGCCGTTGATACCCAATTCCACAGCCGCCGTCAACTGCGACGGAGCTGGACCGAGGCAGGCGAATGAAGCTTGGCACCAGAGGCAGATACGCGGTGACGGCGATGGCGGATATCGCCCTGCATGGCGGCAGCGGCCCGGTTGCGCTGGCTGCGGTCGCCGGGCGGCAGAACCTGCCCGTCTCCTATCTCGAGCAGCTGTTCGTGCCCCTGCGTCGCGCCGGACTAGTCGCCAGCGCGCGAGGGCCAGGGGGCGGCTATCGCCTCGCCCGTCCCGCCGGGGACATTGCCATCAGCGACATCTTCTCGGCCGTCGGCGAGGATGTCCAGGCCATGCACTGCGACGAGGACGAGCCTGTCGAGGGCTGCTCGGGGTCGCGGGCGCTGTGCCTCACCCATGACCTTTGGGAGCGGCTCTCCGCGCTCGTGCATGTGTTTCTGCAGACCACCAGCCTCGCCGACGTCGTCGAAAACCGCCTGGTGCCCTGCCCGGCGGTGCCCCATCTCGAGCGAGGCGGGGACTTTGCGCTGGTGGAGCGCGTTCTGCAATGACCGTCTATTTCGACTGCAACGCCGGCAGCCCTCTCCAGCCGATGGCGGAGGAGGCGATGGAGGAGGCGGTCAGCCTGCTGCGGGCTGGCGGTAACCCCTCGGCGATTCATCGCCGCGGGCATGCGCTGCGCAGCCTGCTGGACCAGGCCCGGGAGAGGGTGGCTGCGCTGCTCGACGCGGATGCCGAGTCGCTGACGTTCACCGCCGGTGCCACCGACGGCGCGGCGCGGGTACTGGACCTGGGCTGGGACCTGGTGGTGCAATCGGGCCTCGAGCATGCCGCAGTCCGCTCTGCCGTGCGCGGGGCGACTGCGTCGCTGCCAGTGAGGCCGAACGGCGTGGCGGACCTTGACGCGCTACCGGAATTGCTGGAAGGTGCGCGGGGACGGGTGCTGGTAGCGATGCTGGCGGCCTGCGGCGAGACCGGCGTCCTGCAGCCAGCGGAGGAGGCGGCGCATCTGACCCGCGAGGCGGGCGGCACGTTTCTGTGCGACGCGACGCAGGCGCTGGGCAAGCGCCGGTTCTCCTGCCGCGCCATGGGCGGCGCATGGGTGGTAGCCTCGGCGCACAAGCTAGGCGGTCCGCCCGGCATCGGCGTGCTGGTAGCGCCGCAGGGTGTACTGGCCGCGCCGACACGGCGCGCCGGTACGGATAACGTCATCGGCATCGTCGGCTTCGGCGGCGCGGCGCTGGCCGCGGCGCAGGAAACTGGGCAGTCGCCGGAGCCCCGCGACACCTTCGAGTCGCGGCTACGGTCGCTGGTTGCGGGCGTGCGGTTTTACGGCGCGGAGGCCCCGCGCCTGCCTGGCGCCAGCTGCTTTTCGATTCCCGGATGGGACGCTGAGACCCTTGCCGTCGCCCTTGACCTAGAGGGATTCGCGGTTGGTACGGGAGCGGCCTGCGCGTCGGGCCGCGGCGAGCCGATGCGGGCGCCGCTGGCGATGGGATTCGGCGAGGAGGATGCCCGCGCCGCAGTGCGGGTGAGCGCCGGACGTGAGGCGTCGCGGCAGGATTGGGAACGGCTGGCAGACGCGCTGGCCGAACTGGCTGAGCGGCGTCAGGCCGCCTGAACGGCAGGGAGTGGGAACATGGCAGCGGATCTGGAAACCATTGAGACGGTGCGCTCGGTCGGCGAGCGCTACAAGTACGGCTTCGAGACCGACATCGAGACCGACTACGCGCCCAAGGGGCTGGACGAGGACATCGTCCGCCTGATTTCCGGGCGCAAGGAGGAGCCGGACTGGATGCTGGAGTGGCGGCTCGAAGCCCTGCGCCGGTGGCAGGGGATGGAGGAGCCGTCCTGGGCGATGGTGCAGTACCCGGACATCGACTTTCAGGAGCAGTACTACTACGCCGCGCCGACCAGCACAGCCGCCAAGCCGGCCTCCCTCGACGAGGTGGATCCCGAGCTGCTGCGCACCTACGAGAAGCTGGGCATTCCCCTGCGCGAACAGGAGATCCTCGCCGGGGTGCGGGAGGGCGCGGCGGCCGAGGGGCGCAAGGTAGCGGTGGACGCGGTGTTCGACAGCGTCTCCGTGGCGACGACCTTCCAGGAGGAGCTGGCCCGCGCCGGGGTGATCTTCTGCCCCATCTCCGAGGCGCTGCGCGAGCATCCCAACCTTGTGAAGAAGTACCTCGGCTCGGTGGTGCCTCCCACCGACAATTTCTACGCCACCCTCAACTCGGCGGTGTTCTCCGACGGCTCCTTCGTCTATGTGCCGCCCGGCGTGCGCTGCCCCATGGAGCTGTCCACCTACTTCCGCATCAACGCCCAGAACACGGGGCAGTTCGAGCGCACGCTGATCATCGCCGACGAGGGCAGCTACGTGAGCTACCTCGAAGGCTGCACTGCGCCGATGCGCGACGAGAACCAGTTGCACGCGGCGGTCGTCGAACT
>CAZPIN010000247.1:0-12664 GCA_964586735.1 uncultured Rhodobacterales bacterium
CTTGTCACGTGGCTTGCCGACGCGGTCTGGCTGCTGCCGGCGCTGGTGGGCGGGTTTCTGCTGGTGGCCCCGATTCTCGCCGTCGGCCTCTACGAAATCAGCCGCCGCGTTGAGTCCGGCCAGCCGGTGTCGCTGTCCCTGGCCTTCGCCGCCTGGCGGCGCAACTTCGACCAGACCGTCTTTCTCGCCGCCCTGCTGGTGATCGCCTTCCTCATGTGGATGCAGTTCGCCTTCCTGCTGTTCATGCTGGCCTTCGGGCGCTCGCCGCCCGACCCCGCCCGGCTGCTCGACCCCGCCTTCCTGCTGGGCGACGGGCTGCCGTTTCTGCTGGCGGGCAGCGCCATCGGCGCGGTAATCGCGGCCTTCGCCTTTGCCGCCACCGCCGTCTCCGTGCCCATGCTGGTGCACCGCGGCGTCGGCGTCGCCGAGGCGGTGCGCGCCAGCGTCATGGCGGTCTGGGCAAACCGCGTGGCCATGGCGGTGTGGGCCAGCCTGATCGTCATCCTCACCCTCGCCGGACTGCTGGCCTTCGTGGTCGGCCTGGCGGTCACCTTGCCGCTGCTGGGACACGCCACCTGGCACGCCTACCGCGCCCTGGTCCCCGATACCGCCCCAGATGCCGCCCGCGAAACCGCCGGCGGCGCGCAGCCGGGAGCCGTCCCATGACCGACGCCGCCGCCCACGCCCCCACGCGCGCCCAGACGCCGATTCGCTACGACGACCGGGCCATCCGGCTGTTCACCATCGCCACGGTGTTCTGGGGACTCGCCGGCTTTCTGGTCGGCGTGCTGCTGGCGGCGCAGCTGGCCTGGCCCGTCCTCAATTTCTCCGAGCCGTGGACCACCTTCGGGCGGCTGCGCCCGGTGCACACCTCGGGGGTGATCTTCGGATTCGGCGGCAACGCACTCTTCGCCACGTCGCTGTGGGTGGTGCAGCGCACCTGCCGCACCCGCCTGTTCGGCGGCGACGCCGCCGCCGTCTGCCTGTTCTGGGGCTACCAGGCGTTCCTCGCCATCGCCGCCACCGGCTACCTCGCCGGCATCACCCAGGGCAAGGAGTACGCCGAGCCCGAGTGGTACGCCGACCTCTGGCTGACCGTGGTCTGGGTGGGCTATCTGGCCGTCTTCGCCGGCACCATCCTCATGCGCCGCGAGCCCCACATCTACGTCGCCAACTGGTTCTACCTGGCCTTCATCATCACCGTCGCGGTGCTCCACCTGGTCAACAACCTCGCCCTGCCGGTCTCCTTCCTCGGCGCCAAAAGCTACGGCCTGTGGAGCGGAGTCCAGGACGCCCTCACTCAGTGGTGGTACGGCCACAACGCCGTCGGCTTCTTCCTCACAGCCGGCTTCCTCGGCATCATGTACTACTTCGTGCCCAAGCAGGCCGAGCGCCCGGTCTACTCCTACCGGCTGTCCATCGTCCACTTCTGGTCGCTGATCTTCCTCTACATCTGGGCCGGCCCGCACCATCTCCACTACACCGCCCTGCCCGACTGGGCGCAGACGCTGGGCATGGTCTTCTCGGTGATGCTGTGGATGCCCTCGTGGGGCGGCATGATCAACGGCCTGATGACCCTGTCCGGCGCCTGGCACAAGCTGCGCACCGACCCGGTGCTGCGGTTCCTGGTGACCTCGGTCGCCTTCTACGGCATGAGCACCTTCGAGGGGCCGCTGATGTCGATCAAGCAGGTCAACGCCCTGAGCCACTACACCGACTGGACCATCGGCCACGTGCATTCCGGGGCCCTGGGCTGGGTTGCCTTCGTCAGCTTCGGCGCCGTCTACTTTCTGGTGCCGCGGCTGTGGGGCGCCCGCCGCCTCTACTCGCTGCGCCTGGTCAGCCTGCACTTCTGGATCTCGACCCTGGGCATCCTGGTCTACATCACCTCCATGTGGATCGGCGGCGTGCTGCAGGGGCTGATGTGGCGGGCCTACAACTCGCTGGGCTTCCTCGAATACTCCTTCGCCGAATCGGTGGCGGCCATGCATCCGCTCTACGTGATGCGCGCCTTCGGCGGGCTGCTGTTCCTGGCCGGCGCACTGGTGATGGTCTACAACCTCGTCCAGACCATGCGGCGGCGGGAGGCCGACGAGCCCGCGCCCGGCGGCATGCGGATGGCGGAGGCGGCGGCATGAAACTCAACCTCCACCGCCGCGCCGAGACCAGCCTGCCGCTGATGGCGGCGCTGGTGCTCATCACCGTCTCCATCGGCGGCATCGTCGAGATCGTCCCGCTCTACACCATCGAGACCACCATCGAGCGGGTGTCGGGCGTGCGCCCCTACAGCCCGCTGGAGCTCGCCGGCCGCAACATCTACGTGCGCGAGGGCTGCTACGTCTGCCACTCGCAGCAGATCCGCCCCTTCCGCGACGAGGTCGAGCGCTACGGCCACTACTCGCTGGCGGCCGAGTCCATGTACGACCATCCCTTCCAGTGGGGGTCGAAGCGCACCGGCCCCGACCTCGCCCGGGTCGGCGGCAAGTACTCCAACGACTGGCACGTGGAGCATCTCATCGACCCCCGCGCCCTGGTCCCCGAATCGGTGATGCCGCCGTACGGCTTCCTCGCCGACAGGCCCCTGCGCACCCGCGACATCGCCGACCACCTGCGCGCCAACCGCGCCGTCGGCGTGCCCTACACGGACGACATGGTCGAGGCGGCGCTGCGCGACGTCTGGGCCCAGTCCAATCCCGACGCCGACTGGGACGGCCTGCTGGAGCGCTATCCCAAGGCCCAGGTCGGCGACCTTGACGGCGACCCCGGACGGCTCACCGAAATGGACGCGCTGGTGGCCTACCTGCAGATCCTCGGCCGCATGGCGGACCTGGACGCGGTGACGCCGGAGGACCTGCGGCAATGACCCTGGCCGGACTGCTTGAGGTGGCGCAAAGCCTCTGGCCGCTGTGGCTGGGCGCGCTGTTCATAGGCATCGTCCTGCGCGCCTACTGGCCCGGCCGCCGCCGCGAGATGCAGGACCACGCGGCGATACCCTTCCGCGAATCGGAATCGGCGCCATGACCCCGCAGCCGCATGTCGACGAGATCTCCGGCGCCGAAACCACCGGCCACGAGTGGGACGGCATCCGCGAGCTCAACAACCCCCTGCCCAAGTGGTGGCTGTGGGTGCTCTACGCCACCATCGTCTGGGCGGCGGTCTACGCGGTCCTCTATCCGTCGGTCCCCGGGCTGTTTGGCCATACCGACGGGGTGCTTGGCTACAGCAGCCGCGTCGAGCTGGCCCAGGAAATGCGGGCGGCCGAGGAAAGCCGCTCTGGCGCGCGGCAGATGCTGTCCGGCCTGACCTACCAGGCCATCCTGCGCGACCCCGACCTCCGCCGCATCGCCCGCGCCGGCGGCGAGGCGGCCTTCGCCGACAACTGCGCAGCCTGCCATGGCGCCGGCGGCGCCGGACGTCCGGGCGGCTATCCGGTGCTGGCCGACGACGCCTGGATCTGGGGCGGGCGGCTGCAGGACATCGAAACCACCATCCTCCATGGCGTGCGCTGGGAGGACGACGTTGACACCCGCCTCGGCGACATGCCGGCCTTCGGCGACGGCTACTTCGAGCCAGAGGTACTGGACGGCCTCGTCGAATACGTCGTGGCCATATCCGGCGGCGACGCCGACCAAGCCATGGCCCGGCGGGGCGAAACCGCTTTCCTCGAGGAGTGCGCCACCTGCCACGCCGAGTCGGGGCGCGGCATCGCCGAGCTCGGCGCCCCCAGCCTGGCCGACGCCATCTGGCTCTACGGCGGCCAGCGCGAGCACATCCTCGCCCAGGTCGTCGCCCCCCGCCACGGCGTCATGCCGGCCTGGCAGGGCCGCCTCGACCCCATCACCATCCGCATGCTGACGGTCTACGTCCACACCCTCGGCGGCGGGCAGTAGCGCCGGGGGCGCGGCAGGCAGCCTCCCCATGACCGCCGCCTCCGGGCTGTACGCCGACCACGTCAAGATCTACCCCCAGCGGGTGCGCGGCCGCTTCCGCAGCGTCAAGTGGGCCGCGCTCGCCGCGCTGCTGGCCATCTACTACGCCACGCCATGGATCCGCTGGCAGCGCGGACCGGGCGCCCCGGATCAGGCGGTGCTGGTGGACCTTCCGGGGCGGCGGGCGTATTTCTTCTCCATCGAGATCTGGCCGCAGGACGTCCCGCTGCTGGCCGGCGCGCTGGTGCTGGCGGCCATCGGCCTGTTTCTGGCCACCGCCTACGCCGGGCGGCTGTGGTGCGGCTTCGCCTGTCCGCAGACGGTGTGGACCGACCTCTACCTGCTGGCCGAACGCTGGACCGAGGGCGACCGCAACGCCCGCATGCGGCTCGACGCGGCGCCCTGGGACGCCTCCAAAGCCGCCCGCAAACTGGCCAAGCACGCCATCTGGCTGGCCATCGCCTTCGCCACCGGCGGCGCCTGGGTGCTGTACTTCAAGGACGCGCCCACCGTGGCGCGGGAGTTTTTCGTCGGCCAGTCGTCGTCCGCCGTCTACGGCTTCGCCGGGCTGTTCACCGCCACCACCTATCTTCTGGCGGGCTGGGCGCGGGAGCAGGTCTGCACCTACATGTGCCCTTGGCCGCGGTTCCAGTCGGCAATGTTCGACGAGGACACCCTGACGGTCACCTACCGGACCTGGCGCGGCGAGCCCCGCGGCAAGAAGCCCAAGGCCGGCGAGGGATGGGAGGGACGGGGCGACTGCGTCGACTGCCATGCCTGCGTCAACGCCTGCCCCACCGGAGTCGACATCCGCGAGGGCATCCAGCTCGAGTGCATCGGCTGCGGCCTGTGCATCGACGCCTGCGACGCCATCATGGACCGGGTCGGGCGCCCGCGGGGGCTGATCGCCTTCGACACCGAGGCCCGCACCGCGGCGGCCGCCGCCGGACGCCAGCCCGCGCCCGTGCGCCTGCTGCGGCTTCGTCCCGCCATCTACGCCATGATGCTGGCGGGCGTCGCCTCGGCGATGGCCGTCTTCCTGCTGGGCCGCGGCAGCCTCGACGTGGCGGTACTGCACGACCGCGGCCCGCTGTACGTCACGCTCTCCAACGGCGACATCCGCAACGACTACACCGTCAAGGTGCAGAACCGCGAGCGCGCCGCCCGGCCGCTGGAGCTGGAGCTTGTGCGCGGACCGGACGGCGCCCGGCTGCGGCTTGAGAGCGGAGCGTCGGGACGGTACGTCACCCTGGCCGCCTCGCCCGACGGCACCGAGGGTCACCGCCTGCACGTGCGCGTGCCGCGGGAGTCGGCGCCTTCTGGCAGCGCGCCGCTTGCCCTGCGCCTGACGGATCCCGCCACCGGCGAATCGCGGGTGTACGAGACGTTTTTCCAGGGACCTGGACCATGAACCTGCGCAAGCTGGTCGCCAACGACCGCTGGATACCGCTGACATTCTGCGCCGGGCTCGCGGTGGTGGTGGCCGTCAACGGGGCCATGGTGGCCGTCGGCCTCTCCACCTGGCCGGGGGTGACCGCCCAGAACCACTACCGCAAGGGCCTCGACTACAACCGCCATCTCGATGTCCTGAAGGAGGAGCGGCAATTGGGGTGGCGGGCGGTGTCCAGCCTCGAGCGCGCCGAAGGCGGCGCGGCGCTGGCGGTGGAGGTGGCGGACGCCAGCGGCAGGCCGCTGGCGGAGGCGGCGGTGGCCGCCCGGCTGCTGCGTCCCACCCACGAGGGCATGGACCGGACGGTGGCACTTGTCGGAATGGGCGCGGGGCACTGGGGCGCGCTGGTCGAGGACCTGGCGGCTGGACAGTGGGACCTGGAGATTGACATCCGCTCCGGCGGACAGCGCTACCGGACGCGCGAGCGGATGTATCTGCCGCGCCAATGACGGCCGCCGACGCCGAACTCGCCTCCGAGGCGGCGCTGCATACCGAGGCCGACGGCGACGGCTGGCGGCTGGCCCTGCTGGTCGAGGGCATGCACTGCGGCGCCTGCGTGGCGCGCATCGAGCGCTCCCTTGCCGGACTGGAGGGCGTGCGCCAGGCCCGCGCCAACCTCACCGAACGCCGCCTGTCGCTGGCATGGGACGGTCCGCGGGAGCGCGCCGGCGCGCTGGTGCGGGCGGTCGAGGAGCTGGGCTACGGCGCGGTGCCCTTTGACGGCGCGGCTCTGGCCGGGCGCGAGGATCCCGAGGCGAAGCAGCTGCTCTACGCCATGGCGGCGGCGGGATTTGGCGCCGCCAACGTCATGCTGCTGTCGGTGGCGGTGTGGGCGGGGCACGCCCAGGGCATGGGAGAAGCTACCCGCAGCCTGCTGCACTGGATATCGGCGCTGGTGGCCCTGCCGGTGCTGGTGTACGCGGGGCGGCCGTTTTACCGCTCGGCGGCGCGGGCGCTGCGCTCATGGTCCTCCAGCATGGACATCCCGATCACGGTGGCGATTTTCCTCACCGCCGGCATGAGCCTGTCAGAAACCGTGCTGGGCGGCCCGCACGCCTACTACGACTCGGTGCTGGCTTTGGCGTTTTTCCTGCTGCTGGGACGGTACCTCGAGCGGCGGGCCCGGGGCCGGGCACGATCCGCCGCCACCCGCCTGCTGGCCCTGCGCAGGCAAAGCGTCACGGTAATTGGCGACGGCGGCGCGACCTCCCTGCGGCTGGCCACGAGCGTGCTTCCGGGCATGCGGGTGATGGTGGCGGCCGGAGAGCGCATCGGCGTCGATGGCCGGGTTGTGGAAGGACGCAGCGAAGTCGACCGCAGCCTTGTCACCGGCGAGTCCCGGCCTGCGGCCGTCGCGCCTGGCGACGATGTGCATGCTGGCTGCGTCAATCTCGGCGGCGCCCTGACGCTGGAGGCGACCCGCGGGCCCGAGGACACGCTGCTCGCTGAAATCACCCGCCTCATCGAGCGGGCGGAGTCGCGGCGGTCGCGCTATGCCACCCTCTCGGACCGGCTGGTGCGGTGGTACACGCCGGTGGTGCATCTGGCGGCGGCCGCGGCACTGGCCGGCTGGCTGGCCAGCGGCGCTGGGATACGCGAATCGCTGCTGGTGGCGGTGGCGGTACTGATCATCACCTGCCCCTGCGCGCTGGGGCTGGCCGTGCCGACTGTGCAGACGGTGGCAGTGGGACGGCTGTACCGGTCGGGGATACTGGTCAAGGAGCCTGACGCCTTGGAGCGCCTTGCCGCCGTCGACA
The DNA here is from genome assembly GCA_964586735.1 of uncultured Rhodobacterales bacterium. Classification (GTDB taxonomy): domain Bacteria; phylum Pseudomonadota; class Alphaproteobacteria; order Rhodobacterales; family CAZPXZ01; genus CAZPXZ01. The sequence continues at coordinate 7,137 of CAZPIN010000247.1, forward strand.
CGGTGGCGCTGGACAAGACTGGCACCCTGACGGCGGGAGAGCCGACGCTGCACGGCGGCGGCCACAACCCAGAGGAGCTGCGAATCGCCTCATCGATTGCCGCCGCCAGCCGCCACCCGCTGGCCCGCGCCCTGCGCCAGGCCGCGCCAGAGGTACCGGTAGCCAGCAACGTCGCCGAGACGCCGGGTGCGGGACTGGAGGCATGGACCGATGGTGGGCGCGTGCGCCTCGGAAGCCGCAATTGGTGCGGAGTGGACGGACCGTCGGGAGAGAGACCGGAGATCTGGATGGCGCGGGAGGGCGCACCGCCGGCGCGGTTTGCGTTCGATGACCGGCTTCGGGAAGACGCCGCCCAGATCGTAGGAAGACTCCAGCAATCCTGCGAAACGGCACTTCTGTCGGGCGACCATCAGGCTGCGGTAGACGCGGCGGCGGCAGCCTGCGGCATCAAGCAGGCAGAAGCCGGACTGGACCCGGCGCAGAAGGCGGAGCGACTCGAGGCCATGCGGGAAACAGGCCACAAGGTGGCCATGGTGGGCGACGGTCTCAACGACGCGGTGGCGCTGAGTGCGGCGCATTGCTCCCTGTCTCCGTCGACCGCCTCCGACATCAGCCGCAACTGCGCGGACATCGTCTATCAGGGAAACCGGCTGGAGCCTGTCATGACGGCGATACAGGTGGCAAGGCGGGCGCGGAGGGTGGCCGTGCAGAATCTGGCGATGGCCTGCGCGTACAACGTGATTGCGGTGCCGGTGGCTATGGCCGGGCTGGTGACTCCCCTGGTGGCGGCGGTGGCCATGTCGGGGTCATCCATCCTGGTCACCCTCAACGCGCTGCGGACGGCTGGGGGAGAGGAAGCGCCGTGAGCGGCCTGCTGTATCTGATACCGGCGGCGGTGGGGCTTGGACTGCTGGGCCTGCTGGGATTTTTGTGGGCGGTGCGCAGCGGGCAGTACGACGACATCGAAGGAGCATCAGAGCGCATACTCGACGACGGAGACGAGGACCCGACGTAATGGCGGCGGCTTGCCGTCAGGTGCGAAGAACTGCCAGACTCGGCACGGCAGGTATTGAAGACTGGTCGCTGCCTCGTAGAGCACCCCAACAGCAGACTGGCGAAACCCCTTGCCGCCATCGTCGGACTTGACGCAGCTACGCCGTACGACAGAGGTCTCGGAACCGACTGATCATCACTGTCGGCGAATCAGTATGGCACTGGAGAGGTGCGAGCGCGGAGACCGCAAGCAGGGAGGGGAGCGGGGGGCGGATGGGTGCCTAACCAAGGCTCTTGAAAAGCCAGTCCAGTCCCCGCATCAGAGCCACAACGGCAAGCACGGCATACACAAGCTGCAAACGCATGTCCTTAGACAGTATCTTCAATTCTGCCTTCATATCCGCCACAGCCGCTTTCAGATCCGCCACAGCCGCTTTCAGATCCGCCACGTCCGATTTTATCTCCTTTACGTCTGACTTCAGCTCCTCTATCTGCGCCGTATTCGTCTCAATATCCTTCGACATCACCTCCATCTTCGCGTCAAAGTGCTCTTTCGACACCAAGTCTTGGGTTGCTCCCTCAACCATCTCGTGCGTTGTCGAAACGACGCCATCAGCCGTCTCTCTCTTGAAACTGTACTTCTCGACTAGGTTCTTCGAGAGCTTGGCTATATCGTAAGCTGGAACGGCCATGGTAAATGTCTCCCCGTTTGAGGAGGGCAATGTAGCAGCTGCGGAGCGTCGGCGCAACCCCCGCCGCTGAAACCCTCCGACAGCGAATCGCTGGGCCGTCACGCACACCGCTGGCAAGGCTCCCGCCACGGGGTCAGCACCTTGGGGTGAGTCGACTGCGCCCGATGCCTTCAAGTCCGTGATGCCCATGAGGACCTCCGCAGCAAGCAGGATGTTCAGAGTGCCAGCACCGCCTCGCCTGCCGCAAATGATCTGCTGACACACAAACACTCCCGCTTGCCGCCGTCGACACGGTGGCACTGACAAGACCGGCACCCTGACAGCGGCCACAGACAGGCAGACCTGCGAATCACCTCGTCGGTCGCCGCCCGCCGGCCCGCGCCCTACGCCAGGCTGCCCCGGACGTACCAGTTGCCAGCGATGTCGCCGAAGCGTCCGGGGCGGGACTGGAGGCATGGGTCGATGGCGGGCAGGTGCGCCTCGGAAGCCGCGCATGGTGCGAAGCGGACGGACCGTCGGGAGATGGTCCGGAGATATGGATGGCGCGGGAAGGCGTACCGCCAGTGCGGTTTGAGTTCGAGGACCGGCTGCGGGAGGACGCCGCTCAGGTCGTGGGAAGACCCCAGCAGTCCTGCGATACCACGCTTCTGTCGGGCGACCATCATGCATCGGTGGAAGCGGCAGCAGCAGCCTGCGGCATAAAGCGGGCGGAGGCCGGACTGGACCCGGCGCAGAAGGCGGAGCGACTCGAGGCCATGCGGGAAACAGGCCACAAGGTGGCCATGGTGGGCGACGGCCTCAACGACGCGGTGGCGCTGAGCGCGGCGCACTGCTCCCTGTCGCCGTCGACCGCCTCCGACATCAGCCGCAACTGCGCGGACATCGTCTATCAGGGAGACCTGCTGGAGCCCGTGATGACGGCAGTACAGGTGGCACGGCGGGTGCGGAGGGTGGCCGTGCAGAATCTGGCGATGGCCTGCGCCTACAACGTGATTGCGGTGCCGGTGGCCATGGCCGGGCTGGTGACGCCACTGGTGGCGGCACTGGCCATGTCGGGATCGTCGATTCTGGTCACCCTGAACGCGCTGCGGGCGGCGGGTGGAGAGACGACGCCATGAGCGGCCTGCTGTATCTGATACCGGCGGCGGTGGGCCTGGGGCTGCTGGGCCTGCTGGGATTTTTGTGGGCGGTGCGCAGCGGGCAGTACGACGACATCGAAAGAGCCTCAGAGCGCATACTCGACGACGGAGACGAGGACCCGACGTAATGGCGGCGGCTTGCCGTCAGGTACGGAGAACTGGCAGGCTCGGCACGGCAGGTATTGAAGACATGCCGCTGCCTCGTAGAGGACCCCATCAGCAGACTGGCGAATCCCCTTGCCGCCATCGTCCGGCTTGACGCAGCTACGCCGTACGACAGAGGCCTCGGAATCGACTGATCATCACTGTCGGCGAATCAGTATGGCACTGGGGAGGTGCGAGCGCGGAGCCCGCGGATGGAGAAGGGTGCGAAGGTCAGGTGGGAGTCCAGCCGAGACTATCGAAAAGCCAGTCCAGTCCCTTCACCAAGGCGACGGCGGCAATGGCGATATACACGAACCGCCAGTACATAACCCTCATGTCTGATCTCAGCTCCGCGATATCTGATGTCTGCTTCTCTGCGATTGATGTCAGCCTCTTCAGCTGTTCAGTATGCGCTGCAACTTCCTTCGACATCGCCTCCAGCTTCCCATCAATGTACTCCTTCTGAGCCTCCAGCTTCCCATCAATGTACTCCTTCTGAGACTCCAGCTTCCCATCAATGTACTCTTTCTGAGCCTCTATCTTCACATCAATGTACTCCTTCTGCGACCTGAACTGAGCTTCGACAAATTCCTTGTCTGCGAGGGTTTTGGCTGCTCCCTCGACCATCTCATGCGTCGTAGAAACAAGGCCATCTGCCTTCTCTCTCTCGTAACCGTACTTCTCGACTAGGTTCTTCGAGAGCTTGGCTACATCGTAAGCTGGAACGGCCATGGTAAATGTCTCCCCGTTTGAGGAGGGCACTGTAGCAGCTGCGGAGCGTCGGCGCAACCCCCACCGTGCAAACCCTCAATCGGCGAATCGCAGGGCAGTCTTGGACGCCGCTGGCAAGGCTCCCGCCACAGGGTCAGCACCTTAGGGGTGAGTCGACTGCGCCCGATGCCCTCAGATCCGTGATACATCTGCCGCGCCTCCGCGGCAGGCAGGATGCCCGGACTTCGGGTGCCGCCTTGCCTGGAGCAGATGGCCAGTAGGCGCGCGACCTGTTCCGCTTGCCAAGAGGCGCTTCGCCGCGCTCCGCCACCGACCTGCGGTCATGCCCTTGCTTCAGGTCCTTGCTGCATCACTTCTGGCGAGTCCGCTCTCCGCCATCTTCCCGAAGACTGCCACTATGCGGTCGAAGAACATGATCCCCTCCGCCCGCAGCAGCGGGCACGGCAGTCGGTTAGCCTCCCGCTACCGGTAGCAAGCTGGAACGAAGCGCTGCTGGGACATCGGCGGGCGCTGGTACTCTTCGCCGTCGCGCCGGGGAGGCAGATCCACTACCGGCGGCGAGACATCTTTGTAGGGCACTGCGCTAAGCAGGTGGCGGATGCAGTTGAGGCGGGCGTGCCGCTTGTTGTCCGCCTCTACCACCCACCAAGGCGAATCGACGATGTCGCAGTGGGCGAACATCTCATCCTTGGCCTTGGAGTACTCGATCCAGCGCGCCCGCGACTCGAGGTCCATGGGGCTGAGCTTCCAGTGCTTGTGGCGCAGCTTGACGCGGGCGCGGAAGCGTTTCTCCTGCTCCTCGTCGGATACCGAGAACCAGTACTTGACCAGGGTCAGGCCGTCCTGGATCAGCATGCGTTCGAAGGTGGGGCAGGTGCGCATGAACTCGGCGCACTCCTCCTCGGTACAGAAGCCCATGACCCGCTCGACACCAGCGCGGTTGTACCAGCTGCGGTCAAACAGCACGATCTCGCCCGCCGAGGGCAGATGCTCGATGTAGCGCTGGAAGTACCACTGGCCCTTCTCGCGCTCGGTGGGAGCTGGCAGCGCCGCGACCCGGCAGACGCGGGGATTGAGGTGCTGGGTGATTCGCTTGATGACGCCGCCCTTGCCGGCGGCGTCGCGGCCCTCGAAGACGACCGCCAGACGGCGGCCCTCGTGACGGATCCACTCCTGAAGCTTCACGAGCTCGATCTGGTACTTCAGCAGGTCCTTCTCGTAACGCTTCTTGGTGAGCTTCGGGAGACGGTCATCGCCGTCGTGCTTGCCGTGGTGCGACATGGTTCTACCCCCCTCTTCGGTTCCAGCCTCCAGAGTCTCCGCCTGCCCACGAGCAGGCAGCATGAGCAAGTCTACCACCTTGAGCACTCAAACGTATGGGGAAACTCGAAACTAGTCTGTCAGCCAAGAACCGGATTGCAGAGCAGATGCCAGCCGTAGAAGCGCATTACGGGGCACGCTGGCCGTGGAGGCGAATCAACCAGCCCGCACTAGCGAAGGGCGAAACCCGGACGGTGACGATGGAGAGACTAGGGGGGCGAATTCTGGACTTCACCCACTCTACACCATGGGCCAACAAGATAATGTTACGTTTCCTCAGAGTCATGATAATGTATTCCTAGGTTTCGTAACATACAGGATTGACGGCAATAGAGACGAGGGACACGGTGCCTAGACTTCCCGGCTCATACCAGCGGCAGCATCTTGCTGACACATTTTTGATCAAGCCTCCAGCCGCGCCCAGTCGCACCGGGTGATCGACTTCAAAAGCTCGGCGTCGCCGGCCACCTCGTTCCAGGCGACGCAGCAGCGCTCGACGATCTCCTCG